>NZ_CP102280.1:1992481-2301642 GCF_025150085.1 Dorea longicatena | reverse complement strand
AGAATCCGGGCAGAGCCAGATGGCTTTTAAAGACCGGATGGAAGGCACAGAATCTGAAGTTCCGGTTCGCACCGGACAAAAGACTGATGTCGGCAGAGCAGTATCTGGCAAGGCTTATGATGGATACGATGATAAGACCGCTGGAACGTCCGGAAGAAAGTGCAATTGTCAGTATCTTTACTCCTTGTGAAATTTTACAGGAAGCAGGATTACATCCATACAATGTAGAAGGATTTTCCTGCTATCTTTCTGCATCTAAGGCAGAAAGAGCATTTTTACAGCAGGCGGAGAATACGGGCATATCCGAGACACTTTGCAGTTATCACAAGACATTTATCGGAGCGGCGCAGAAGAAAGTACTTCCGAAACCAAAGTGTATTGTATACACGAATTTGACCTGTGATGCAAATCTTCTGACATTTAAGAAGCTGGCAAAGATGTATGATGTACCGATCTTTGCTATCGATGTGCCGATGCAGCAGAACGAAGACAATGTACAGTATGTGGCAGACCAACTTCGTAAACTGAAAGACTTTATAGAAGAATGCACAGGCAAAAAGATTACAGATGAGACATTAACAGAACGACTGAGAAGAAGCAAGCGGACGCTGGAAAAATTCGCACAGTATGAAAAGGAAAGTGCGGACAGATATATTCCTGCAGACCTTGTTACGCCACTCTATGCAGGTATGACAAATAATCTGCTGTTGGGAACAGAAGAAGAGGAAACGTATGTGGACCGTCTCCTGAACGATGTGAAGAAGGCCCCGGCAAAAAAGGGAAAGAAGATTTACTGGATGCACACCATTCCGTTTTGGTCAGATGCGGTGAAGAATGAACTTTGCTTTCAGGAAAAAGCGCAGATCGTCGGATGTGAACTGAGCCGTGTCTGTGAGCCGGATTTTGATCCAGAGAAGCCTTATGAAGCGATGGCGAGACGTATGGTGTATCATGCATTAAATGGAAGTGCAATCAGAAGAATCGAAGCAGGAATCCGTCATGCAAAGGAGACAGGAGCAGACGGTGCTGTTTGGTTCGGACACTGGGGATGTAAGCATACCATTGGAGCAGCACAGCTTGCCAAGCGCAAATTCGAAGAACAGGGAATCCCGCTTCTGATCCTGGACGGCGACGGATGTGACAGAAGTCATGGCGGAGAAGGGCAGACATCTACCAGACTCGGGGCATTCTTAGAGATGCTGAATACAGAAACGGATGAAAATACGGACAGACAGGAGGAATTGCACGATGAATAAAACATATTATGTCTGTAAATATACCCCAATCGAACTCTTAGAAGCGTTCGGCGGGGAATGCCAGAACCTGAATGAGATGCCGCAGGGCTTTGACCATGCGGATCAGATAGCGCATCCGAACATCTGCGGATTCGGCAAGGCTCTTCTGGAAGCTGTGATGAGCGGAAAGGTAAAGGAACTGGTGCTGGTCAACTGTTGTGATACGATCCGGAGTGTCTATGATATTCTGGAAGACAGTGGAAAACTGGATTTCTTATATATGATCGATGTGCTTCATTGTGATGCAGAGTGCAGCAGAGAACGTACAGCAGTGCAGTTAAAAGGTCTTGCGAAAGCATATGGAGAATATAAAGGCACAACATTTGATGAAGAAAAGTTCCGTCAGGCATTCAAGAAGCCGGAACACATTGTAAAGCCGCATATCAGTGTGCTGGGTGCACGTATGGGAAATGAACTTTTCGATATGGTGCAGAAGAGTATGCCGTATCCGGTGGAAAATGATACCTGTGTCAACAACCGTTCGGTGGGCGAGACAGAGCCGCCAAAGGAATTGGAATTTGATGAACTGATGGTATGGTATGCGAAAGAACTTCTCGGACAGATTCCATGTATGCGTATGATGGATCACAGTGGAAGAAAGAGATTATACAATGACCCGGGATTAAAGGGGATTATTTATCATACCGTGAAATTCTGCGATTTTTACAGTTTTGAATACGCACAGATCAAACAGAATGTGACCGTACCACTTTTGAAGATCGAATCGGATTATACCGTACAGAGCAGCGGACAGCTTCTGACAAGATTAGAAGCATTTGCAGAGAGCATGAATATGGACGAACTGGAAGGGAAGGAACTGAAGATGGGAAAAGGATATTTCGCCGGAATAGACAGCGGATCAACAAGTACAGACGTAGTAATTCTTGATAAAGACCAAAATATCGTGACAGGGATCATCCTGCCGACAGGTGCAGGAGCAGCGATCGGAGCAGAGCGTGCGCTGGAGGAAGCGCTGAAAGATGCGGGACTTCAAAGAGGAGACATCGATGCAATGGTTACAACCGGATACGGAAGAACGGCTATTTCAGATGGTGATAAGAGTATTACGGAGATTACCTGTCATGCAAGAGGGGCACATTTCCTGAACCCGGAAGTCCGTACCGTTATTGATATCGGAGGACAGGATAGTAAGGTCATCCGCCTGGATGAAAATGGAGCCGTTGCCAACTTCGTCATGAATGATAAATGTGCAGCCGGAACCGGAAGATTCCTGGAGATGATGGCAAGAACCATGGAAATGAGTCTGGACGATATGGGAAAGGCAGGTCTGTCATATAAGGAAGATATTACAATCTCCAGCATGTGTACCGTATTTGCAGAATCGGAAGTGGTATCACTGATCGCACAGAATAAGGCAACCGATGATATCGTACATGGACTGAATAAGGCTGTTGCGTCCAAGACAGCAGCACTGGCAAAACGTGTCGGCGGCGAGGAACGCTATATGATGACCGGAGGAGTGTCAAAGAACCAGGGACTGGTGAAGACACTGGAAGAGAAGCTTGGAACGACACTGGTGATCAGCGATAAGGCACAGCTTTGTGGAGCACTGGGAGCTGCATTATTTGCTAAGGATATGGTTACAGAGTAAGCGTTCTTAGCAAGATCTTAACAGTAGAAAAATAGATAGGATTGAAATTCTGTGATAATATAAAGAATATATTGAATAGTCAGAAAATTGTAGAATAATTAACACAGAAAGGCATGAATATTTATTGAATTTATATCGGACAAAATTATCAGAGAAATTAAAAGAGTCATTGGAAGCGGTGGTACCGATCATCGCGATCGTATTGATATTAAGCTTTACGATCGCACCGGTGCCGCCGGGCATTCTGATGGCTTTTATTATTGGAGCAATCCTTCTGATAGTAGGAATGATGTTCTTTACACTGGGGGCAGAGATGTCGATGACACCGATGGGAGAGAGGATCGGAACCCGGATCGCACAGTCAAAAAGGCTGCCGGTGATCATCGGGTTGTGTTTTGTACTTGGATTTATCATCACAATATCGGAACCGGATCTGCAGGTGCTGGCCGGGCAGGTACCTTCGGTATCAAATATGACACTGATTCTGGCGGTTGCCGTGGGAGTCGGAATTTTTCTGGTGGCCGCTGTATTGCGTATGTTATTTTCAAAACCGCTGTCCTATATGCTGTTGATCTTTTATCCGGTGGTGTTCATCCTGACTTTTTTTGTATCAAAGGATTTTCTGGCGATTGCATTTGATTCGGGTGGTGTGACAACCGGACCGATGACGGTACCGTTTATCATGGCACTGGGAATCGGATTCTCTGCGGTACGTAGTGATAAATACGCAGAGACGGACAGCTTCGGTCTGGTATCGTTGTGTTCGATCGGCCCGGTGCTGGCGGTACTGCTTCTTGGTATTATCTATCATCCACAAGGTGGCAGCTATTCCGAGACTGTAATACCGGATGCAGAGACATCTGTAGCATTATGGAAATTATTCGAGTCCGGAATCCCACATTATATGAAGGAAATCGGTGGCTCACTGCTTCCGATCATTCTGTTCTTCACATTCTTTCAGGTGGTATCCCTGAAATTAAAAAAGAAAACGCTGATCAAAAATTTGGTCGGTATCCTGTATACATACATTGGACTGGTATTATTCCTGACAGGGGTAAATGTAGGATTTATGCCGGTAGGTAATTATCTGGGACAGGTGATCGCAGGGCTTCCTTACCGCTGGGTGATCATCCCGATCGGTATGCTGATCGGTTACTTTATCGTAAAGGCAGAGCCGGCGGTATATGTGCTGATGGAGCAGGTAGAAGAGTTGACCTCTGGAGCAATACCGGGAAAAGCAATGGGATATAGCCTGTCGCTTGGCGTTGCATTTTCCCTTGGATTGGCGATGATACGTGTGCTGACAGGTATCTCGATCCTGTGGTTTCTGGTACCGGGGTATGCACTGGCACTAATCTTGACGTTATTCGTGCCGAAGATATTTACGGCGATCGCATTTGACTCCGGCGGTGTTGCATCCGGACCGATGACGGCAACCTTCTTACTTCCGTTTGCACAGGGAGCCTGTGAAGCCGTTGGCGGAAATGTAGTAACCGATGCATTCGGAGTCGTGGCAATGGTAGCAATGACACCGCTTATCACGATACAGATCCTGGGTGTGGTGTATCAGTATCAGGAGCGTAAGAAGAATAAAGAAGAGATGCTCGCAGAGCCGGTCAAAGTACTGCCATTGGAGGCATATGGGGATGCGGATATCATAGAGTTGTAAGGGAGAATTCATGAGCAAGGTATATATGATGGTGACCATCACGAACAGAAACAAACGAAAAGATTTCCAGACATTTTTTAAAGAGTACGGACTTCCTGTATTTCTGGAAACGATCGGAAGGGGGACGGCACAGAGTGAAGTGCTGGATTATTTCGGTCTGGAAGAATCGGAAAAGTTGTTATTTCTTGCAATCGTAACAGGAGAGACGTGGAAAAAGCTGCGCAGGGGACTGATCACGAAGATGCTGATCGATGTACCGGGGACAGGGGTATCGTTCATTGTGTCGCTTAGCAGCGTGGGCGGAAGAAAGACACTGCAGTTTCTTGTAAATGAACAGGAATTTGAAAAAGAGGAGGAGACTTCGATGAAAGATACAGATTATGAACTTCTGGTAGCAATCGCAAATCAGGGATATATCGACACGGTCATGGATGCGGCAAGGTCAGCAAAGGCCGGAGGCGGAACTGTGATCCATGCAAAAGGAACCGGGATGGAACTTGCAAAAAAGTATCTCGGGGTGTCACTGGTGGAAGAAAAAGAAGTCATTCTGATCGTAACGAAGAGCAGAGAGAAGAATCAGATCATGAAAGCAATCATGGAGCAGGCCGGTCTCGACAGCAAAGAACGTACGATAGTGTTCTCGCTGCCGGTGACCAGTGTTGCGGGGATACGAATGCTGGAGGAAGATATTCAGGATGATTTGTTATAGGTTGCCTGAAAATTTTATGGAATTCAGTATTTTATACAAATCTTTTTTTAATACATCATTTTCAATATCTTGCACTGCATTGAAACTTCGGACGCCTACTCCGATAATATAATCACCATTTTGAATATATGCCTGTTCAAAAGCAATCGTTTTTTGTTCCTTTTTGAATCCAAGGGCATGTAAAAGATATGATACAGGATTCTGGGATGGAGAGATGAATTCTTCAACCGGATCATATGGCCAGTACACTGTAACTTCATTGCAGGTATGCCCATCTACTGTAAATGTGTCGTTTAAGGTTATCTTTTTAATCACAGAATCCTTGGAAACATTTAACAGGTAGTCCATATCAATGTCGCAATCGTCAGTGATTGATACACCTTGCTTTTTATAAGAGATAATCTCAAGAGTAAATACTTCTTCATCTAAGTCATCAGAGGATAAATTAATTGTGTATGAAGCTTCGTTTTTATCTGTACAATTCTCTGTATCGATATGGTATCCATCTGGAACGGTATAGGTCAGAAGCTGATTGATATTTTCACCGGTGTAATTTACCGGTGTTTCCTGTGAGGTTTTGTCAGTTTTGGAACTGCCGCAAGAGGCTGAGACTATCATGATAAGTGAAATCATAATGAAACTTGTAAAAAGATATTTTCCTTTCATAGTAACCACCGCTTTCTTTGAAACATTCTTTTTGGGAAACGAGAGAAAATGATAAGCTATATAAGGGTTTTGTTGATAATTTATTATAGCATATAACTTTTAAACAAGCATTAAATTTTGCTGAAAAAAGAAACGACGAACGCCACAAACCTTCCGGCTCGTGGCGTTCGTTGTCGTTATAGTTATCTAAAGGAATGAGAGTAAAGTGTTGCACCGAATTCCCGGTGTGCTACTTTATGAGGGGGAGATAGCTGATTTTGTCTCTCTCAACTATCTGAGTTTATTATAAAAAACAAATATGTCTAAAGTATGTTAAATTCCTTAAAGAAATCGGAAAAATCTTAAGAAGAGCTTAAGAGCTTATAAAGAGAATGAAAACCGAAAAAAACAGTTGACTTTTTCCTTGAAATCGAATATTATATATAGAATCTCTTTGCACTGAATATATCCAATAAGGATAAGGGATAGCAGTACAAACTGATCAGGCTACATTCATTTTCAAAAAGATGATGTTAAGAAAATGGTGTGCATGCCGGGCCGGTCAATTACCGGCAGCAGATGAGACGATGATTCATACATCTGTGGGACAGTAAGTAAAAAGTTCCACAGGTGTATTTTTTTGCAAAAAAGCAGTCTTGTAAATAGAATACGGAGGAACAGTAGTCTTACCTTAGGTGCCATAGGAGACATGACATTATTAAAAATGGAGGTTATCTTATGACAAGTCAAAAACAACAATTAAATGAACAGAAAATGATCAATCATTTATCAACCGTGGGAATTCTTGGAAATGTCATTCTGACAGCGTTCAAACTGCTGGCAGGAATTATCGGACATTCGGGAGCCATGATATCCGATGCGGTTCATTCATTATCGGATGTGTTTGCCACATTCATTGCATTTCTCGGGGTAAAATTATCTAAGAAATCGGCGGACAGCGAACATCCATACGGTCATGACAGATTGGAATGTGTAGCATCGATGGTGCTTGCAGCCATTCTTCTTGCAACGGGTATTGGTATTGGAATGAGTGGTGTGAAGACGATCATAGCCGGTGATTACAGTCATTTGCAGGCACCGGGAACAATCGCACTTGTGGCAGCTATCGTGTCGATTCTTACAAAAGAGGGGATGTTCTGGTATACCAGACATTATGCGAAGATTCTAGATTCCGCAGCATTCATGGCAGATGCATGGCATCACAGATCAGATGCATTTTCTTCCGTTGGTTCACTGATTGGTATAGGTGGTGCAATGTTTGGATTTCCTGTGCTGGATCCGCTGGCAAGTGTAGTTATCTGTATTTTTATCCTGAAAGTAGCATTTGATATTTTCAAAGATGCACTGGATAAGATGCTGGATACTTCATGCAGTGAAGAATATGAAGAGAAACTGGCAGACTATATCAGAAAGAGCCGGGGAGTAGAAAGACTGGATCTGTTAAGAACGAGAATGTTCGGCAACAAGGTGTATATCGATGCAGAGATTGCAGTAGATGGAACACTTTCGTTGAAAGATGCGCATGCAATTGCAGAGGATGTGCACGACAATGTAGAAAAGAAGTTTCCGAATACAAAGCATATTATGATTCATGTAAATCCGGCATAATGGAAAAAAATACCGCAGCTTTCAAATTTTGAAAAAGCTGTGGTATTTTTTCTTTGTTGGTGTTGTCTGAAAAATTTAATCCTGTTAATGAAAGTACGGTTGCGTTTGTGCTATGAGTTATAACCTTTTACGTATACAAAGCTGTCTGTATCATTGTCACGCTGCATTGTATAGTGATGATTGAGCATGGCTTCGATAAGTTCCTGTCCTTGGTTTTCTACGGCGACCAGAGTCATATCTAATGCATCTTCCAGTTCCTGTACCGTCATATCATCCAGAAATACCTGTTCTCCGCTTCTTAACATATTGCATGTGATAAGAAGGGTGTCACCAAGATCGGTGCCGGAGGCTTTCTTTTCCAGAAGCTGGGCTTTGAGATCCTGACCGGTGATCAGACCGGATACGGTAACAGTCTCGCCAAAGAAATCATTGCGGATCGCAAATACATTGATCTTAATATATGGGAATGCTTTCATGATCTCCTCTGCGAATCCGGCAAGGGTACTGTAGGCAAGCTTGCCTGTTGCAATGGTAAGTGTACGGCAGGTCTCATTTTTCCAGGTCTCATAGTTGTCATTCTGCTTCAGTGCTTCCAGAGCGTCATGGAATTCTGTCTTTAAAAGACGCATCATGCCAACTCCGTTTTCCAGCTGGATATATCCATCATAGCGTTCTTCTTCCGGAAAATCACGTTCGGCAAGAATATACCATTCATCACTTGCCTGTATGAAGTGCAGACCATATTCTTCATAGAATTTTGGCTGATAGCTTTCAATCATATCAATGACTTCACCGGCTTCTTCTTTTGAAAAGAGTTCCAGCGGATAGAGACCTTCACGGTATTTTGTAAGTCCGGCAGGTACAACGGATACACTTCTCATAAAAGGAAGATAGCTGGAAAGATCCTCAATGGAACGTTTTAATTCATCTTTGTCATTTACGCCTTTACATAATACGATCTGACCGTTCATCTCAATATGTGCTTCATACAGATCCTGCAGAAATTTTAGCTTTTCTCCGGCAAAACGGTTATGCAGCATCTTACAGCGGAGCTCCGGATTGGTTGTCTGTACAGAGATATTGATCGGTGCGAGCTGCATATGGATGATGCGGTCAATATCTGCCTGCTTCATATTTGTCATGGTGATATAATTTCCCTGCAGAAATGAAAGACGGGAGTCATCATCCTTAAAATACAGAGTCTCACGCATGCCCGGAGGCATCTGGTCGATGAAGCAGAACATACATTTATTACTGCAGGAGCGGTATTCACTCATCAGTCCATTCTCGAATTCAACTCCAAGTTCATCGTCGTACTCTTTATCGATTTCCAAAAGCCATTCTTCCCCGGAAGGCTTGCGGATCAGGACTTCGACATATTCATCTTTCATCAGATAACGATAATCAAAGACATCCTCAATTTTCTGTCCGTTTATTTTTAACAGTACATCGCCGGGTTCGATTTCCAGTTCTTCAGCAATAGAACCCGGATAGACGGTCTGTATCAGGTGTTCCTGTTCCTTTTTTCTCACAAATATATTCCTCCGTATAAACATTTACCCATATAGACAAAATGATAGCTTATTCTCAGTCTGAGTGCAAGGTAAGAATTATAAAATCAGAACGTAATTTTTGGATAAATTGATGAAAAAAGAGGAATTGACGGGATTCATTTTTCTACGGGATGTGAAAAAATGTGATTTCTGACAAATATACGATTGTAATCAAACGTTTAACGTGACATAATAAAAAAGAAAAGGTTAAGAATATTTTAAAAGAATGTTAAGTAAGCGTAAAATAAGCTGACAACAAAGGAGAAAATTATGGAAATATTTTCTATGGTATTGTCATTGTTAAGTGGAGTTGCTTTGTTTCTGTTCGGAATGTCCCTTATGGGAGATGGGCTGAAACAGGTTGCCGGTAATAAACTGGAAGCATTCCTTTACAAAATGACAAACACACCGCTCAAAGGAGTAGCACTTGGAACAGGAGTGACCAGTGTCATTCAGTCATCTTCCGCAACAACCGTTATGGTCATCGGTTTTGTTAACTCCGGTATGATGAAACTGAAACAGGCGATCGGTATCATCATGGGAGCCAATATCGGTACCAGTATCACCGGATGGATCTTATGTCTTTCCTATATTGAAGGATCGAATGGTATTGCAAAGATTTTATCTTCTGCAACGATAGCGGCTGTCGTGGCGGTAATTGGTACGATCATGCGGATGATCTGTAAAAGAACGACACACAAGAACATCGGTAATATCATGCTTGGTTTTGCAATTCTGATGACAGGCATGCAGACAATGAGTGGTGCGGTTACACCATTAAGAGAGAGTAAAGTATTTATTGATATGCTGACGATGTTCTCGAATCCAATCGCAGGTATCCTGGTAGGTATTGCATTTACGGCCGTCCTGCAGAGCGCATCTGCTACCGTTGGTGTATTGCAGGCTTTATCGGTAACAGGAATCCTTACATTTTCCAGTGCATTTCCGATTATTCTTGGTATCGGTGTAGGAGCATCCTGTCCGGTACTGGTCTCAGCGATCGGAGCAAATAAGAATGGTAAGAGAACCGCACTTGTGTATTTATTAAATGATACCTTCGGAATGTTGATCTGGTCGATCGGATTCTATACGATCAGTGCATTTGTCCATTTTGATTTTCTGGATAATATTATGTCGCCGGTATCGATTGCCCTGTTGAACACCGTGTTCCGTCTGGTAACGGTATGTATTCTGTTTCCGTTTATTAATAAACTTGAGAAGCTGGTATGCTGGCTGGTAAAAGACAGCGCAGAAGAACTGGAAGACGAAGCGGATTTCGATCTTCTGGAAGAACGTCTTCTGGATTATCCGGCACTGGCAATCGGACAGTGTCACAGAGCAATGAGTGGCATGGCGAAGAAGCTTCGTAAGAATGTCAACCGTGCAATGAACCTTCTGAATGAGTATCAGCAGAGCAAGTTTGACAAGGTTCAGAGAAAAGAAGACCTGATCGACAAATATGAAAGCCGCCTGGGCGATTATCTGATCAAGCTGACAAAGCATGAGATGAATACAGCACAGACAAGACAGGTTTCACTTTATCTGCATACGATCAATGACTTTGAACGTATCGGAGATCATGCTTCTTATATTGCATATATGTCCAGTGATATGCATGAGAATAAGACACAGTTCTCAGAAGATGCATGGGACGAACTGAATGTTGTTATGGAAGCAGTACGTGAAGAAATCAATCTTACATGCAAGGCATTCCTTGAGAATGATAAAGAGATGGCGCAGAGAGTAGCACCGCTTGGTATGGTTATTACAACACTTTGTGATGAACTGAAGATGCGTCATGTGGAACGTATGAGCAGTGGTGGATGTGGTCTGGAAGAAGGAACTGTATTTACGGATATCCTGAACAGTTTTAACCGTATTGCAGCTCACTGTGCAAGTGCGATGGTTGCACTTATGAACAGTGACAAAGAGAATATGGATACACATATCCATGATTCGAAGGTATATCCTTCTGACAGTTCTGAATATAAAACATATCTGAATGAATATAATCAGAAATATGAGATTAAAAAAGACGGGGAACATATGAGAAGTATGGAACCGGAAGAGGTTGAGTAGGATTTCATAAAAGGGCCGCTTATATGCGGCCCCTTTTCTATATTACTGGTTATTTAGCGATTCCTGTATGCTCTTGGTGACATCTGATATTCTTTTTTGAACAGCCGGTTAAAATAGGACAGGTTATTGAATCCTGTGCGTTCCGAGATGGACAGGATGCTGTCATCTTCCGTGAGCAGAAGCCTGGCGGCAATGGTAAGCCGGTAGCCATTCAGATAGCTGGTGAATGTTGTGTGCAGATGCTGCTTGAAGAATTTCATAAAATGAGATTCGGAAAAGCCCAGATAATCAGCGGTACTTTGAACGGTAATCGGTTCTGTATAATGTGATTCAATGTAGGACACGATCTGTTTTACCTTATCCAGAGATTTATCCCGGTTGAAAGTGACCGGTGTTCCCTGAGAAGAGAATAACAGGTAAAAGAAATGAAACAGATGCCCTTTTACCGATAATTCGTAATAATCAGGTCTTTTGCTGCAGAGATCATCGATCGCATCAATACAGGAAGAAAGTGCTTCATGGAAGAAACAGGTATCGTCAAAGAGCCATGGAAGTTCATATTCCAGTGAAAAATATGGCTGGAAATATCCAACTGTCCGGGGATCGGAATCCGCAGAATATAAAAGACTGGTCTGGAACAGGATATTTTCATATTCCATACAGTCTTTCCCATGTTGGGAGATGGAGTGAAGCTGGCCCGGACGGACAAGGACGATGTCGCCGGCTTTTACAACTCTGGGCTTGGTATCAACAGAAATGATGCCGCAGCCTTTTTTTATTACAATGATCTCCACGTCGTTATGCCAGTGAAGCGGAACCTGTGTGAAGTCCAGCGGGATGGAGCACAGATAGGTATTGTATGGAAACTGGATGCTGACGTGTTTTTTAGTTTCATGGAGGTTTTCATAGGTAAGTGTGTTCATGGATGTGTATAAGTCCTTTCTGAAGTAATTGGGATGATCAAAAAGTTGTATATTTGATAGTATTGTATTACTTTTTACTACTATGATGCAAGAGATAAAATGTATAATCCTATTATAATATCAGTGTAAAACAAAAGAAAACTGATGAAACAAAGATTCAGATCAATATTAAAAACAATCATGCGACAGCACACATTCAGGAGGTTAATTATGAATTTCTCAGAAAAGTTACAGCAGACACTTGGCAAAGCAATCAAAGATGCATCGAATGAAGAGATTTACGCAGCACTTCTTAACACAGTAAAAGAAGCTGCAGCAGATAAAGGAAGAAATATTTCCGAAAAAGGAAGAAAAGTATATTATATATCAGCAGAATTCCTGATCGGAAAACTGTTATCCAACAACCTGATCAACCTTGGCGTATACGATGAAGTAAGAGAGCTTCTTGCAGCAAATGGAAAAGACATCTGCGAGATCGAAGAAGTAGAACCGGAACCGTCACTTGGTAACGGCGGACTTGGAAGACTGGCAGCATGCTTCTTAGATTCCATTGCAACACTCGGTCTGGAAGGAGACGGAATCGGACTGAACTATCACCTTGGACTGTTCAAACAGGTATTTGAAAATCACAAACAGAAAGAGACTCCAAACCCATGGATCCAGAATACAAGCTGGCTTACTGATACAGGAATCGGATTCGATGTACCATTCAAAGATTTCAGCCTGCATTCAAAATTATACGATATCGATGTAACCGGATATGAAAATGGAACCAACAAACTTCACTTATTCGATATCGAATCTGTAAATGAAAATATCGTAGGCGACGGAATCTCATTTGACAAGAATGATATCCGTGAGAACCTGACGCTGTTTCTCTATCCGGACGACAGTGACAAACAGGGCGAACTGCTTCGTATCTATCAGCAGTATTTCATGGTAAGTAATGGTGCACAGTTCATTTTAAAAGAATGTGAAGAAAAGGGCTATTCACTGGAAGAACTTGATAAACACGTTGTAATCCAGATCAACGATACACATCCGTCTATGGTAATTCCGGAGCTGATCCGTCTTTTGACAGCAAGAGGAATCTCTATGGATAAAGCAATCGAGATCGTGACAAATACTTGTGCATACACGAACCATACGATCCTTGCAGAAGCACTGGAGAAATGGCCGATCGACTATCTGGAGGCGGTTGTTCCGCACTTAATGCCGATCATCCGTGAACTGGCAGCAAGAGTGGCAGCAAAATATGATAACAAAGATGTGCAGATCATCGACGAGTGGAACCGTGTACACATGGCAAGAATGGATATGCATTACGGATTCAGTGTCAATGGTGTTGCAGCACTTCACACAGAGATCCTGAAAAATGTAGAATTGAAGCCATTCTATGACATTTATCCGGAGAAATTCAACAATAAGACCAATGGTATCACATTCAGAAGATGGCTGATGCACTGTGATAAGAAACTGGTAGAATGGATGGATAAATACGGAGTCAGTGAGTTCCGTAAAGATGCTTCCAAACTGGAAGGACTTCTTGCACAGATCGATAACGAAGAAGCACTGAACGAGCTTCTGGATGTTAAGCAGCAGAATAAAACAGCATTAAAAGAATATCTGGAAAAAGAATCCGGAGTTGTACTGAACGACAACGCAATCTTCGATATTCAGATCAAACGTCTCCATGAGTATAAGAGACAGCAGATGAATGTCCTGTATATCATTTACAAATATCTGGACATCAAAGCCGGAAATAAACCAAAGAGACCGATTACAATGATCTTCGGTGCCAAGGCAGCACCTGCTTACATTATTGCAAAGGACATTATTCATGTAATCCTGTGCTTACAGGAACTGCTCAAGAATGATCCGGAAGTGGCACCGTACCTGCAGGTTGTTATGGTAGAGAACTACAATGTGACAATGGCAGAGAAACTGATCCCGGCATGCGAAGTATCTGAGCAGATTTCACTGGCATCTAAGGAAGCAAGTGGAACAGGTAACATGAAGTTCATGTTGAACGGTGCTGTAACGCTTGGAACAGAGGACGGTGCAAATGTAGAGATCCATCAGCTTGTCGGGGACGAGAATATCTATATCTTCGGAGAGAGCAGCGACCAGGTAATCGAGCACTATGCAAAATCAGACTATGTGGCAGCAGATTACTATATCAATGACAAAGACATCCGTAAGTGGGTAGACTTCATTATCAGCCCTGAGATGCTGAAAATCGGTGATGTGCGTACACTTCTTGAGATTCACGCAGAACTGATCCAGAAAGACTGGTTCATGACACTTCTGGATGTAAAAGATTACATTCAGACAAAAGAAAGAGTATTTGCAGATTACGAAGACCGTATGACATGGGCAAAGAGGATGATCGTGAACATTGCAAAAGCAGGATTCTTCTCATCAGATCGTACGATCGCCGAGTATAACAGAGATATCTGGCATGTATAAAATGTGTGCAAGGGAATAAGCCGCACAAAAACAATCGGAAAATGAATGCAGGTATCTTTCTGGTGGCAACGCAGGGAAATATCCATGCATTATCCATTTCACCGAAAGGCCTGATCATGGGAATGCTGCTGGCGATTACGACCTGTTTCTACGGAGTACTTCCGGGACCGCTTCTTAAGAAATATCCGGCCGAGTCAGTATGCGCATGGGCGATGCTGATCGGCGGAGGCGTGCTGGCGGTATTCTTAAGACCGTGGAGAATTGAGGCACATCTGGATATGATTGTGATTGTAGGATTCCTGACAATCGTAATCGTGGGAACAATCTTACCGTTCTGTCTGTATCTGGCAGCAGTAAAATACGCAGGAAGTGTATATGCAGGATTATTATCAAGCGTGGAGCCGGTAGCGGCAACGATCGTGGCGGCGATCTTTTTAGGAACTGCATTCCCGGCAATAGATATTCTGGGATTTGCACTGGTATTATCTACACTTTTCATTTTGAATATCAATTCGAAATAAATACAGGAAATAAATACAGATAGTAAAAAAGGATGCATCAATTTGCATCCTTTTTTGAGAGAATAATGAATGAGGCTTTTCTTTTCGATATGCCACTTCATTAATTATAATAACACATTTAAAGTGAATGTATAGACCCGACAGGGTTCCTTAACACATTCTTAGCAATCGTATATATAAAAGGGTACCCGGCAGATAGAGCAGTAAATTACACTTCATTCTCATCTTCGCACATACGATAACCGACACCGACTTCGGTAAATAAAAACTGTGGCTGTGATGGATTCCGTTCTATTTTGCGGCGTATATTGGCCATATTTACACGCAGAATACGATTATTGTTGTCGGTAAAAGGTCCCCATACATTTGCCATTACAGAAGCATAGGTCATAACCTTTCCGGAATTGCGCGCAAGGTAGGCAACAATTTTGTATTCTACAGGTGTCAGATGTATCTCCTCGCCGTCCAGAGTCAGCATTCTTTTTTCGAAATCAAGTATAAGTCCCTGACATTTGTAAGGACGGATATAAAGAGGCGAGTTTGATGCCATACGGTTGCTGTGACGTAAAGAAGTACGGATTCTGGCAAGCAGTTCCGAAGTTCCGAATGGCTTGGTGATATAGTCATCGGCACCAAGATCCAGAGCGGCCACCTTATCATGTTCTCCGGTTCTTGCTGAAATGACGATGATCGGGCAACTGGTCCATTCGCGGACAGAAGCTATGATATCATTTCCATCCATGTCCGGAAGTCCAAGGTCCAAAAGGATCAGATCCGGACATTGTGAATTGATAATGGACAATCCGGCCTTCCCGGAAGTGACGGTAGTTGTTTTATATCCATTGGCCTTTAATGTTCTGGACATGAAGTCCAGAATATTTTTTTCATCTTCTATGATCAAAATAGAATAGCTGTCATTCATGATTAAGTATCCTCCTTTGGTAATGTAAATAGAAATTCAGCGCCATCTGCATGATTATGTGCGGCAATTTTTCCGCCATGTGCCTGGACAATAGTGTTGCAGATAGAAAGACCGATTCCCATGCCACGGTGGGTATCCGATGTACGTGGGGCTGTATATTCGCCTTTTAAAATCAGTGGGATGGTCTGTTCGTCAATACCCTTTCCATAATCTATGATATGAAAGGTAACGGTATCCGGGTTTTCTGTAATACGAAGGTCGATAGGCCTGTCGCTTTCGGAATGAACAAAAGCATTTTCCATCAGATTCATTAGAACCTGTTCGATAAGAAGCGGATCCATCGGAATGATCAGGACATCTTCCGGAGCGCTTACGTGAATTTCAATATCCGGAAGCCGCCGCTTTAATCGGATGATTGCTTCGGAAACGACTTCTTCTACGACTTCGTCCTCTTTTTTAACAGTTCCGGTATCATCCTGAATTCTTGTGACAGACAGAAGATTTTCGACCATATTCAAAAGCCAGTGTGAATCTTCGTTAATAGACGATACAAGACTTTGCTTTTCCGGATCAGTCAGATTCTGATAATTTTCTATAAAAGAATCCGAAGAGCCTATAATAGAAGTAAGCGGTGTACGAAGATCATGAGAGATTGCCCGCAGAAGATTGGCACGTATCCGTTCTTTGTCTGCCTCATTGATCGCACGCTCTCTTTCCAGAATCATTTTGTCCTGTTTCTTTAACTGTGTTGTCAATGTGGATACGATCAGTGAAATGGAAAGCAGAAATACAAATGTGACAGGGTATCCGCTGATCTGAAAATTAACTTTAAAATAAGGATATGTAAAGCACCAGTTGATGAATATAACACAAAACAAAGCAGAAATAATACCAAAAACATATCCACTGGTAATTCTGGCAATGATAATAAGAGCAAGAATATAAATAAGTGCAATATTGGCAGGATCGCTTCTGGTAATATGAAAAAATGAGAAAGCCAGAACCGTTGCCAGTGTCAGGATACAGATAGTAGAAAGAATATTATAGCATAAAGTCTTAGGGTCAGATGAATTGTCGGTTTTTGCTGTTTTTTTCAATGTTGCTCCTTTCTCCGAAAGCCGGTCAGATATTCTTTTCATATTGTTAGATTATAACACAAAAAAAGAAAATCGGAATACTGGAAAAATTGTATTAAAAATAATGCGTAAATTCTAAAAGTTTGTGCGTTAATGTGGTAAAAAATGTGATATTATGTGACGAGGAGGAATGAACTATGAAATGTACAAGAAATGTAACAGATCACGTGATCTGGGTGGGCGCAAATGACAGAAGATTAAACTTATTCGAGAATTTATTCCCGATTCCAAGAGGGGTATCCTATAATGCATATCTGATTAAAGATGAGAAGAATGCCCTGATGGATACAGTAGATGCATCCGCATCCGAACAATTTATTGAAAATGTAGCTTATGCATTAAACGGCGGGAAATTAGATTACCTTGTCGTACAGCATATGGAACCGGATCATTGTGCCAATATCCAGAGAATTCTGGAGTTATATCCAGAGACAAAAGTAGTTGGAAATGTAAAAACCATGCAGATGATCAGCCAGTTCTTTGATGCAGATCTGGAAGGCAGACAGGTTGTGGTAAAAGAAGGCGACACGCTGGAACTTGGAAATCATACCCTTCATTTTGTGATGGCACCGATGGTACACTGGCCGGAGGTTATGGTATCTTATGAAGATTCGGAGAAGATCCTGTTCTCTGCAGACGCATTCGGAACATTTGGCGCATTGAACGGCAATCTGTTCAACGACGAGGTTGATTTCGAAAAGGACTGGATCGATGATGCAAGAAGATACTTCACGAATATCGTAGGAAAATATGGCATGCAGGTACAGGCACTTCTGAAAAAAGCAGCAGGGCTGGATATTCAGATGATCTGCCCGCTTCACGGACCGGTATGGAGAAATAATCTGAATTACTTTATTGAGAAACACGATAAGTGGAGCAAATACGAGCCGGAAGACCAGGCTGTTGCCATTATCTATGGTTCTATTTACGGAAATACAGAGCAGGCAGCAGATGCACTGGCAGTAAAGCTTGGTGCAAAAGGTGTAAAAAATATTGCAGTTTATGATGCATCCAAGACAGATGTATCAGAACTGATCGCCGAGATTTTCCGTGTCAGCCATGTGGTGATCGCATGCCCGACATACAACGGAGGCATCTATCCACCGATTGAAAATCTGCTGGCGCACATGAAGGCACTGGCTGTACAGAACAGAACGGTTGCTGTTATGGATAACGGAACCTGGGCTGCAACAGCAGGAAAGCAGATCGTAAAACAGTTAGAAGAGATGAAAAATATGACGGTACTCGATCAGAAACTGTCGATCAAATCTACATTAAAAGCGGATCAGGAAGATAACTTAGATGCATTTGCACAGCAGATCATAGATGCTATGTAAATGCATATAAGAAGCAGTGAAGAACAATAGAATGCAGATGTCATGATATGAAAGACGTGTATTGAGTGGAGGTCGATAGAATGAACAATTACACAAGAGAAGATATATTGAGAATGGTAGAAGAAGAGGATGTAGGATTTATCCGGCTGCAGTTTACGGATATTTTCGGAACCATGAAAAATATCGCGATAACCACAAGCCAGCTGGAAAAAGCACTGGATAATGAAATCATGTTTGATGGATCATCTATAGAAGGTTTTGCAAGAGTAGAAGAGTCGGATATGTATCTGTATCCGAATCTGAATACATTTGAGATATTTCCATGGAGACCGCAGCAGGGAAAAGTTGCCAGACTGATCTGTGATGTGTATAAACCAGATGGAACGCCTTATGAAAGTGATCCGAGATATATCCTGAAAAAAGTAATGGAAGATGCGAAAGAGATGGGATACGAATTTAATGTCGGACCTGAGCTGGAATTCTTCCTGTTCCATACAGATGATGACGGATTGCCGACCACGCTGTCACATGAAAGTGCCGGATATTTTGATCTCGGGCCTCTGGACCTTGGTGAGAATGCAAGACGTGATATGGTGTTGACGCTGGAAGATATGGGATTTGAGATTGAATCTTCCCATCATGAGGCGGCTCCGGCGCAGCATGAGATAGATTTCCGTTATGATGAGGCGCTGACGACCGCAGATAATATTATGACATTTAAACTTGTAGTTAAGACGATCGCAAAACGTCATGGGTTACATGCAACATTTATGCCAAAACCGAAATTCGGGATCAATGGTTCTGGTATGCACCTGAACATGTCTATTAGCAGAGACGGAATCAATGTATTCCAGGATGCCAGTGATGAATATGGACTTAGCAAAGAAGCATATTGCTTTATCGGCGGAATTATGAAACACATGAAGGCACTGACTTTTATCACGAATCCAAGTGTTAACTCGTACAAGCGCCTGATCCCTGGATTTGAAGCTCCGGTATATATTGCATGGTCTGCAAAGAACCGTACACCTCTGATCCGTATTCCGGGAACACGAGGGGAGTATACAAGAGTCGAACTTCGTAACCCGGATCCGTCGGCTAACCCATATCTTGCACTGGCGGTATGCCTGGCAGCAGGACTGGACGGAATCAAGGAAGGAACGATGCCGCCGAAGGCAGTAAACCGTAATGTATATGAGATGACAGATGAAGAGCGCAAGATTTTCGGAATTGAAAAATTGCCGGGAAGTTTAATAGAGGCAGCAAAAGAATTTCAGAAGGATACATTTATCCAGGAGATATTAGGAGAAGACCTATCAAGAAAATATATAGAAGCTAAGGCATCTGAGTATCAGGATTACAGAATCCAGATTACAGACTGGGAACTTGAAAAATACCTGCACTTACTGTAATACAGATTTTGCACAAAAAGGAACGGGCAAAAGAGTATCTGACAGGAGGTGGCGTAAGTGACAGGGCTTATTGTTGTATTCCCGAATAAAGATAATGCAACCAATATCAGAAACCTGCTGGCCAGAGGAGGCATGGATGTAATTGGTGTGTGTACCACCGGTGCGCAGGCCATGCATTATGCAGATACTGTAGACGATGGGATCGTGGTCTGCGGTTATCGGATGAAAGATATGATGTATACACAGCTTCGTGAATATTTACCAGAGTCATTTGAAATGCTTCTGGTAGCATCACAGGACAAATGGAGCAGTGGTGATGTGGAAGGAATCGTAGGCCTTTCTACGCCGATTAAAGTATATGATCTTCTGAATACTGTGAATATGATGCTGCAATCCATGGACCGGAGACGTAAGAAACGAAGGAAAGAACTGAAAAACAGAGATCCGAAGCAGCAGGAGACGATCAGAAAGGCAAAAGAACTTCTGATGACACGTAATAATATGTCGGAGGAAGAAGCACACAGGTATCTTCAGAAAAGCAGCATGGACAGCGGGACGAATATGGTTGAAACAGCAGAGATGGTACTGAGCATTATGGCAGAGTAATATGTGAGACAATAAAAGGAGAGAAATGCATGAAGTTTACAAAGATGCAGGGACTGGGCAATGATTATGTCTATGTGAACTGTTTTGAAGAAAAGATAGAAAACCCGCCGGCGGTGGCGAGATATGTAAGTGACAGACATTTCGGAATTGGATCGGATGGACTGATCATGATCAATCCGTCCGAAGTAGCTGATTTTGAGATGGAGATGTATAACGCAGACGGTTCCCGCGGTGAGATGTGTGGAAATGGGATCCGGTGTGTGGCAAAATATGTCTATGATTACGGACTTACGGATAAGACACAGATCTCTGTAGAGACACTTGGCGGAATCAAATATCTGGATCTTACCGTAGAAGATGGAAAAGTGGTACTTGTCAAAGTAGACATGGGAAAACCGGAACTGAAATCAGATCTGATTCCTATCATATCAGAAAATGAAAAAGTAATTGATGAGCCAATCGAAGTAGATGGACAGGTATACCATATGACAGGTGTATCTATGGGAAATCCACATACAGTCATCTATGTGGATGATGTAAAGAATCTGGATCTGGAAAAGATCGGACCGAAATTCGAGAATCATGAGAGATTCCCAAAACGTATTAATACAGAATTTGTACATTGCATTGACCGGAATACAGTAGAGATGCGTGTATGGGAACGCGGTTCGGGTGAGACACTTGCATGTGGCACAGGAGCATGTGCCGTAGCCGTAGCCAGTATATTAAATAACTTGACAGATACGCGTGTTACGGTAAAATTATTAGGTGGAGACTTGCAGATCGAATGGGACCAGAAGAAGAATCATGTATTTATGACAGGCCCTGCAAAAGTTGTATTCGACGGCGTGATAGACATTACAGAGATAAAGGAGTAAGAAGATGTTTAAAGTAAACCAGGATTATTTGAAGTTACCAGGAAGCTATCTGTTCTCAACAGTAGCAAGAAAACAGCGTGAATATCAGGCAGCACATCCGGAAGCCGAGATTATTAAGTTAAGTATCGGTGATGTAACACAGCCTCTGGCACCGGCAATCGTTGAAGCTCTTCATGGAGCAGTTGACGAGATGGCACATGCAGAGACATTCCACGGATATGCACCGGATCTGGGATATGAGTTCTTAAGAAGTGCAATGGCTAAGAACGATTATCAGGCAAAAGGATGCGACATCAATGCAGATGAGATCTTCATTTCCGACGGAGCAAAAGAAGATTGCGGTAATATCCAGGAAATCTTCTCAAAGGACAGCAAGATCGCTGTATGTGATCCAGTATATCCGGTTTATGTAGATACAAATGTTATGGCAGGACGTACAGGTACATATGATGCTGCTACAGGAACATGGAGTAATGTCATCTATATGCCTTGTACAAAAGAGACGAACTTCGCACCGGAGATTCCGGAAGAGACACCGGATATCATTTATCTGTGCTTCCCAAATAACCCGACAGGTTCTACGATTACAAAAGAACTGCTGCAGAAATGGGTAGATTATGCAAATGAAGTCGGTGCAGTCATCATTTATGATGCAGCTTATGAGGCATATATTTCAGAAAAAGAAGTGCCGCATTCTATCTATGAATGTGACGGAGCAAGAACCTGTGCAATCGAGATCAGAAGTTTCTCTAAAAATGCAGGATTTACAGGCGTGCGTCTGAGTGCCACTGTAATTCCAAAAGATGTAAAATCCGGAGATGTGATGTTACATTCTCTGTGGGCAAGACGTCACGGTACAAAGTTTAACGGAACATCTTACATTATCCAGAAAGCAGGAGAGGCTGTATATTCTGACGCAGGAAAAGAGCAATTAAGCGCTCAGGTTGCTTATTACATGAACAATGCAAAAGTCATCAAAGAAGGCTTAAAAGATGCCGGATACAATGTATCAGGCGGTGTCAATGCACCATACATCTGGCTTGAGACACCTAAGGGAATGACCTCATGGGATTTCTTCGACTACCTGCTTGATAAGGCGAATGTAGTAGGTACTCCTGGATCAGGATTTGGACCAAGCGGAGAAGGATACTTCCGTCTGACTGCATTCGGAACATATGAGAATACGGTTGCAGCGATTGAAAGAATTAAGAAGATGTAATAATCCGGAAGCATTTACGGTGTAAATCTTGAAAGTTATAGCATAAGAAAAAATATGAAATAAAAAAACGGTCGGTATTCGTATGCTGAAAAAATAAAAGCATGCGAATACTGACCGTTTTTTTATTGCTATGTGTCCGGCACATGCGGTTACAATTCATACAGAAAGATTTGAAATCAGTCTTTCGGATATACTCGTAATTGAAGTTCTGTAATATGTTCGCTGATATCTGCCGATTGATGGTTGTCTACCCAGATCAGCTCCAGAAGAGGTCCATCCGGAACCAGACCGTGACGGGCTGCATAAGTTAAAAGTTCTGGAATATAAGTAACATTCTGACGGTAATCCCCTGCGTAGGTGAATGTAAGATAAGTGCCGCCACTGAGACAATACTCTCCGTAATTATCGATGATAAATACACCGGAATAATTTTCATACTGCCCGTTATTGATTTCCTTAAGCGGAAGGAATGAGCCAATGTTATGGTTGCTGATAATATAAAGATTCTCCGTATTTTTATTCAACAACTGTTTTACCAGAAGATCCATCTCCTCATCTGTATGGTAAGGTGTATTCAATGTATGGCAATAGCGGTCAGGGAACGTCTGCAGCCGGATTTTAAGTAATGTCTGGTCTTCGGCACCGGATAATGTCTGCAGACGTTCTTCAACGTTTTTCTGCAGGCGATTTAATTCCTGAATCTGCTGATGAATGGCATCGAGCTCTTCCGTGAGTAGTTTACGTGTATTTTCTACGCTTCGGTTGTCCATATATTCCCGGATCTTTTCCATAGGGAATCCCAGACGACGCAGATCGCGGATGATGTTCAGTCGCCACAGGTCATCAAGAGTATATAGCCGATAATTATTTTTCCCGCGTTTTGGTGCCAGAAGGCCCAGCTTTTCATAATAGCGGAGAGAATCTGGTCCGATATTGTATAGTTTGGATATTTCATTAATTTTGTAAAACTGCTTCATATGTTTTGTGCGATGGAACTAAGAAAGAGAGGCGCCTGATTTTTCGGCTTCTACAATATAATTACTGTTTGGAAGAGATAGTGCACCTGCTTCGAATGCGGCACGAAGCTGTGCAGTTGTACCATTTGGATGTGGACTTCCGTTTAAAATTAAAATATTCATAAGAAAACCTCCTGTGTATATGAAAATATGATACTTGACCTTAGTATTATACCAAGGTTTAAACTATAAATGAAAGAAAAGAACAAAAAGAAATGAGGTTTTATGAATGAGACTTGAGGGAAAGTCTTTAAAAAGTGATTTTTTACGTTTTATTATCCCATCGATCATTGCCCAGTGGGTATTCTCGCTTTATACCATGGTAGACGGAATATTTGTGGCAAGAGGAGTGTCAGAAGTGGCATTAACTGCCGTCAATATCTCAATGCCATTTACAACGGGGCTGTTTTCCATCTCTATCCTGTTTGCGGTGGGAAATTCGACAATCGTGGCGATTCTTTTGGGACAGGGAGAAAAAGAACGTGCAAATGAAGTGTTTACCCAGAATGTTGTGCTGCTTTGCACATTATCGGTTCTGATCACAATTCTTGTAATAGTGTTTCTAGAGCCGTTTGCCAGATTTCTGGGAGCAACTGATAATATTCTCTCTTATGCGAAAACATATATTGGAACAATTGCACCATTTTCCATGGTATATATTCTCTCTTATTCATTTGAGACGTTGATCAAGACGGATGGCTATCCAAAACTTGCAACAATCTATGTAACGTCCGGGAGCGTACTGAACTGTATCCTGGATTATATTTTGGTCATGGTGTTACATAAAGGTGTCTGGGGGGCAGCGTTTGCTACGGGAATCTCGCAGACAGCAGTGATCCTCTTGTATCTGTGGCATTTCCTCGGACCGAAAGGAACGATAAGATTTTCGAAGTTCCATTTGATGCCGTCAGAAATCTGGCGTCAGATTCGCAATGGTATGTCGTCCGGCGTGACGGAATTCTCAAGTGGAATCATTATCTTCTTCTTTAATCAGGCAATCCTGAAGTACATCGGAGAATACGCACTGGTAAGTTATACGATCATCTCGTATGTGAATACGATCGTTGTCATGTCCATGGCAGGCATTGCACAGGGATCACAGCCATTGATCAGCTATTATTATGGGAAAAATGAACCGGGTAAATATAAAAAGCTTTTGAAATATGGAATCACGGCGGCTCTTGTGGGTTCCGTAGGAGCAGTTGTCGTATGTTATATGGGAGCAGGCGGCATTGTAAGACTGTTTTTGAAAGAAAGTGAAGCATCGTTGATTAAGTATTCCGTAAGGGTGTTCCGTATCTTTATCCTGTCTTTCCTGATTGCGGGACTCAATGTGGTTCTTGGCGGATATTTTACTTCTGTAGAAAGGGCCGGATTTGCAACGATGATCTCGCTTACAAGGAGTCTGGTTGCACTGGTGATCAGTCTGGTGTTCCTTACGGCAGTATTTGGAGGAGAAGCGATCTGGTGGGCACCGGTGATTGCGGAGAGCTGCTGTGTGGTGCTGGCACTGGGGCTTTATCGGTGGTACAGGAAAAGAGAAAAATGATAAAATATTTCAATTGGAAATATTTACATATATAGCATAGAGGAATATAGATGAAATCTAGCAGATGATGTTACTGCAATCACAATTATTATGCTGGAGCGGTGTGCAGGTAGAAGAAATTGCTGTGAATAAAGGCCTGGTTGTCGAAGAACCGGGAAGACGCTTTGAAAAGGGATACAAAGAACATCTCTGGGAAAGTTATAACAAATACAGCCATGAAGATACAGAGATTCTGATTGAAGTACAGCCAAAGTATGTGGAAGTCCGGGATACCAGTGATGACGGATATGCGTTCCAGTTATTCATAGACTTTGAAAATAAAACGGTAGAACCAAAAATTTATGACAAAAAATAACTTTTTTTAAAAATCCTATTGACTTTTCTCTGTATCCGAGTATAATTAATATTCGCTGGACAACTTAAGAACAGCAGAGAAAAGTCACATTGATGCGGATTGGTGTAATGGCAGCACAGCAGACTCTGACTCTGTTAGTAGAGGTTCGAGTCCTCTATCCGTAGTTACAATGCCGGATACTTCATTAAGAAGTATCCGGTTTTTCATATTGTCGGAAATGTATGAAAAAAATCAAAAATACCTATTGACTTTTTTCTAAAAATCAGTATAATAATATTTGTTCGCTGAACAATGCAGAACATAACACTGATGCGGATTGGTGTAATGGCAGCACAGCAGACTCTGACTCTGTTAGTAGAGGTTCGAGTCCTCTATCCGTAGTTCCTTGGCAGGGGCGCCGGATGCTTTTGAAAGTGTCCGGTTACTTTTTAAAATTGCATATATCGGAGTGTGGCTCAGCTTGGTAGAGCGCTACGTTCGGGACGTAGAGGTCGCGTGTTCGAATCACGTCACTCCGATTGAATGATACAGTATCTGATATAGGTACTGTATTTTTTTATGTCAAAGAGTGTAATTCTTGGTATTTGTAAAAACGTCAGCGATATATGGTTTATAGATGCTTTAATTGCTATAGCTTAAAGCTATAGCAACACACAAGTTATATGTATTATCCAAATCATCCAAATCATGCTACTCTATATCCAGACAAAAACAACAGGAAGAAAAGCACAGGAGGATATAGAAAATGAGCAAATACCAGACACCATACAGATATGATTTTGTGGGAAGCTTTTTAAGACCACAGGAAGTAAAACAGGCAAAAGCAGATTACAGCGAAGGAAAGATCACAAAAGAAGAATGTGATGCAATCGTTGATAAGGCAGTCACAGAAGTAGTTGCAAAGCAGAAAGAATTGGGATTCCACATCATTACAGACGGAGAATTCAGAAGAACTTACTGGCATCTGGACTTTATGTGGGGATTCGAAGGCGTTGGTCATGAGCAGACAGGAGCCGGCGTACAGTTCAATGCAGAGATGGCAGCAGTAGAAGATACTTACCTGACAGGAAAAGTAAAGGCAAAAGCACATCCATTTGTAGAAGGATTCAAATTCTTAAAACAGTTCGAAGATGAGAACACCGTTGCAAAATATACAATCCCGGCACCGGCACAGATGTTCCAGCAGATGATCGTTCCGGCAAACTTTGAGAATACAAGAAAATATTATGCAACAAACGAAGAATTGATTCAGGACATCGGAAAAGCATATCAGGAAGTTATCAGACAGTTCTATGAAGCGGGGTGCAGTAACCTTCAGTTAGATGACTGTACATGGGGCGCAATCGTAGGAGATGCCGCAAAGCAGAGATATGAGAGACTGGGGCTGGATCTGAACAAAGTAAAAGCACAGTTACTGGAAGTGAATAACCTTGCATTAGAAGGAAAACCGGAAGATATGGTGATTACTTCACATATCTGCAGAGGTAACTATCACTCTACATTCTTCACAAGCGGCCCATATGATTCCGTAGCAGACTATGTATTTGCAAAGGAAAATGTAGACGCTTTATTCCTGGAGTATGATGATGCAAGATCGGGCGGATTTGCGCCGCTGGCAAAGGTTTCAGAAGATAAGAAAGTCGTTCTGGGACTGATCACAACTAAGTCACCGGAACTTGAAGACAAAGAAACAGTGATCAAACGAATCTATGAAGCAGCAAAATATATTCCACTTGAGAGATTGTGTTTAAGCCCGCAGTGCGGATTTGCATCCTGTGAAATTGGTAACAAACTGACAGAAGAAGAGCAGTGGGCAAAATTAAAACTGGTGAAAGAAATCGCAGAAGAGGTATGGAAGGACGCATAAGACCATACATACCGAAGTATCAAACAGCAGATTTACAATACGCTGCTCGAAGAAAAAAGGAATCCCAAAGATCACATTGATCCGGGATTCCTCTTTTTCTGTTCTCGTTATTCATTTAATCTACATGATACACATAATTCTCTTTACGAGGCTTCGCTTTCGGCACATCTCCGGCCGGATATCCGAGCACGCAGTGTCCGATGCCTTCATAATCACCTTCCACGCCCCATTTTTTCAAAAGAGCCTTACCTTCTTCCGATGCAAAGACTTCTTTCGCCCGGTGGATCCAGCAGCTTCCGATTCCAAGAGAAGCGGCAGCATTCATCAGATTGCCCATGACAAGGCTTCCGTCATAGATATGTGTCGGTCTGTTCTTATCAGCTAATACAACCAGGACAACCGGTGCTCCGTAGAACGGATCTGTATCAGTTCCCATGACATCCGCATTCATTTTGGAAAGCTGATCGCGGGTGGCTTTGTCTGTAACGGCAACAATAACCGGTGACTGCATTCCCATGCCGGTTGCGGCATAAGTGCCTGCTTCAAGAATCAGATCCAGATCTTCTTTCGGGATCATGTCCGGTTTGTAACCGCGTACACTGCGGCGTTCGATCATGTTTTTAATACTTTCGTTCATAAATCAAGACTCCTTTAGAATACAGTGAAAAAATAAAATCTCATAATATAAAAAGAAAATAAAACGAAACGGATGATTTACACTTCTTTGTTCTCGTATACATGTCTCTTGATCGCTTCGAAACTTTCTTTACTGATCACATGCTCCATCTTACATGCATCGGCAGCAGCGACATCCGCAGGTACGCCGAGATGTATCAGCCAGGATGATAAAAGTGTGTGGCGTTCGTAAATCATATTTGCAATCTCCAGGCCGGATGGTGTCAAATGAATAAATCCCTGCTCATCTACTTTAATATGTTCCTTCTCGCGAAGGTTCTTCATGGCAACACTGACGCTGGATTTCTTGAATCCAAGCTCATTGGCAATATCTACGGAACGCACTACAGGCAGTTTCTGGCTTAAAATCAGAATCGTTTCAAGGTAGTTCTCAGCAGATTCATTTAATACATTGCTCATAATAAGTCATTCCTTCCTTCATACGTTAACATTGAATTTAGTATAGCATAGTTCCAAATTACTGGCAAATAAAAGAAAAATCTTAATGAGAAAAAATAATCAATAAAATGAAATAAAGTGGTTGACAGCTAACGAACGTTAGCATATACTAACTATTGCAGGAGATAATGAAAACATTTATCATTATCAAAATCATTATCAAAACAGGCAGAGAAAATGCAAAAAATCATACATAAAGAAAACGAGGTGTTATTATGCCGCTTACAATGGCCGGTATCGGTGAAACAAACACAATCTCACGTATTGGTGGAAATGAAGAGACAAGACGTTTTCTGGCAAATCTTGGATTTGTTGCAGGAGCGGAAGTTGTTGTACTGTCGAAGATCGGAGGCAATGTGATCGTAAATGTCAAAGACTCCAGAGTGGCAGTAAATGAGGATATGGCGCGGCACATCATGGTTTAGTACCGGGGTGTCTGCTGTATTATAGATACTAACAATCTAAGGAAAGGAGAAACAGCAATGACTTTAGGTGATGCAAAAGTTGGAAGTACAGTTGTTGTAACGAAGATTGAAGGGGACAGCGCATACAAGCGCCGTATTATGGATATGGGCATTACAAAAGGAAGCGAGCTGTATATCAGAAAGGTAGCTCCACTTGGAGATCCTGTAGAGATTACAGTAAGAGGCTATGAGCTTTCAGTAAGAAAAGACGATGCTCAGTGTGTCCAGGTAAAATAAGACTTACCGAAGGAACTGACAGATACATATTGTCGCATTAGAATTTACACGTTCAAGGAGGTAAATAGGAATGGGAATCAAGATCGCACTTGCGGGAAACCCAAACTGTGGTAAAACCACAATGTTTAACGCCTTAACGGGTGCCAACCAGTATGTTGGTAACTGGCCAGGTGTTACAGTAGAGAAAAAAGAGGGAAAATTAAAAGGAAAGAGAAAGAACGATGACATCATCGTAACAGACCTTCCGGGTATCTATTCTCTTTCGCCATATACACTGGAAGAAGTAGTTAGTCGTGATTATATCTTAAATGATGATCCGGATGTTATCATCGATCTTGTAGATGCAACGAATATCGAGCGTAACCTGTATCTTACTACACAGCTTATCGAGACAGGTGTGCCGGTAGTTATCGCACTGAACATGACAGATCTTCTGGAGAAGAGAGGAATCAAGATTGATACAAATAGGCTTTCAATGTTATTAGACTGCCCGATTGTTGAAACTTCTGCTTTGAAGCAGACAGGACTGGATACTCTGATTGAGACAGCAATCAAAGTAGCTAATAAAAAAGAAGTTGATCTTCCAAGAGAAATCTTCTCTAAAGAAATGGAAGCAGCAGTTGCAGACGTGAAGGGAGTTCTTCCGGATACAATCTCAGAAGACAAGAAGAGATGGTATGCTGTGAAATTCCTTGAGAACGACAGCAAGGTTGTAGAAAGTATGAACCTTTCCGCAGCAGCAAAGGCAGCAGTTGATAAAGACAGAAAAGAACTTGAGACAAAGCACGACGATGATATGGAAAGTATCGTAACAGATGAACGTTACAAATTCATCCAGAAGATCGTTGAGACAACTGTCAAAAAAGGAAAAGACAAATTGACAACATCCGATAAGATCGACAGAATTGTTACAAACCGTATTCTTGGTATCCCGATCTTCATCGCAGTTATGTTTGTTGTTTATTACATTTCCGTAACAACAATCGGTACAATCGTTACAGACTGGACGAATGATACATTCGTAGTTGCAATTCAGGATATCGCTTCAAAAGGACTTGAAGCAGCCGGCGTAAGCAGCGTGATCGAAGGATTGGTAGTTGATGGTATCATCGGCGGTATCGGAGCTGTTCTCGGATTCGTTCCGCAGATGGCAATCCTGTTCCTCTTCCTTTCTATCCTGGAAGACTGCGGATATATGGTACGTATCGCATTCGTTATGGACCGTGTATTCAGACACTTCGGACTGTCTGGTAAAAGTTTCATTCCACTTCTGATCTCATCAGGTTGTGGTATCCCTGGAATTATGGCTTCTAAGACCATTGAGCAGGACAATGACAGACGTCTGACAATCATGACAGCAACATTCATCCCATGCGGAGCTAAATTACCGGTTATCGCATTAATGGGTGGAGTTATGACAAGCTATGCAACAGGAAGCTACACGGCAGGTGGATTTATGGCACCTATCATGTACTTCGTAGGTATCGTAGCAGTATTAGTAGCAGCAATCATCCTGAAGAAGACAAAACCATTCTCAGGAAAACCGGCACCATTCGTTATGGAGCTTCCACAGTATCATATTCCACAGGCTAAGACAGTTCTTCTCCATGTATGGGAAAGACTGAAAGGATTCATCATCAAAGCCGGAACAATCCTGTTCCTTGCTTGTGTAGTAATGTGGTTCCTTGGTGGATTCGGATTCACAAATGGCGGATTCGGACTTGTAGACGACAGTGCAGACAGCTTACTTGCAGCAATCGGTGGATTTATCGCACCAATCTTTGCACCACTTGGATTTGGAGAGTGGCAGCCAGTAGCAGCTTCTCTTTCCGGATTCACAGCAAAAGAAGCAATCGTTTCAACAATGGGTGTACTTGCGAACGTAGCAGAGAGCCAGTCAGAAGATACTGTAACAGTAGCTCAGGCTATCCAGAACTGGTTCCCAAGTGCAGTAGCAGCATTTTCATTCCTGTTATTCAACCTGTTAGATTCCCCTTGTCTGGCAGCCATAGCAACGATGGCACAGCAGATGCAGTCTAAGAAATGGTTCTGGTTTGCAATCTTGTTCCAGAATGTATTCGCTTATCTCGTAACACTTTGTGTATACCAGATCGGTACATTAGTAACCGGCGGCGGATTTGGAGTTGGTACAGCAGTGGCATTTGTGGTAGTAGCAGTCATGCTGTTCCTGTTATTCAGACCTGATCCGTATAAAGATCAGAAAGTTTATTCCAAACGTTCTGTAAATGCATAAGTAGAGCGGACCGGACGTAACTCATTTACGTCCGGATTTCCCTTTGAAGGAGGCAGTTTTCATGGTAGCCATTTTAGCAGATATCATTATTTTAGCATTAATATTAGGGTATTGCGCATACCTGGTATACGGAATTGTGAAGAGATTTAAAAATGGAGTCATCCAGGGATGCGGCGGCAGCTGTGCCGGATGCAGTGGATGCGGTGGTGGATGCTGCAGTTCAGATCCTGATGAAGTGAAAAAAATGATCGAAAATATGTATGGTAAATAAAGGAGTTGGCAGTCATGGGCAATTCGACAAGCTCTATGTTCTACCTGTTCGTGATCGTGATTGTCCTTTACATTGTCGGTGCTTCTATCTATCAGGCATTTCTCTGGTTCAGGAAATGGCAGGAGAAAAAAAGAGACGAAAAGTTCAGCATGGATAATGAGGAGAACAAAGAATAGAGGGATAGAGATATGGCAGATATTATAGTTGTATTAATCGTGATCGTTCTTCTTGGATTTGCACTGAGAGGAGCAATCAGGCATTTTAAAGGTGACAGTCCCTGCTGTGGCGGCGGAACCGGTATCATCAAAACTGACGATAAAGAACTGAAGAATCCGGTGATTGGAAAGAAGATAGTTCATATCGAAGGTATGACCTGTGAGCACTGCGTACAGTCAGTAAAGAAAGCGTTAAATGAGATAGAAGGTGTTTCGGCAAGAGTGGACTTACAGAAGAAAGAAGCAGTGGTGTCTTATGACCGTGAGATTGCAAATGATGTTTTGAAAAAAACAGTTGAAAAAGCAGGATTTCAGGTTGCTTCTATTACAGAGTAGATACGATAGGAGGATGACAGGTGGATAAGGCAAAAGAAGCGATTGTACAGAAACTAAAAGCCAGTGGATGCAGGATCACCAAGCAGAGACTGATGCTTCTGGATATTATACTGGAAGAAAACTGTTCCTGTTGCAAAGAAATCTATTACCGCGCATCTCGGATCGATCCAAGCATCGGAACAGCAACCGTATACCGGATGATCAACAAGCTGGAGGAAATCGGAGCGATCAATCGAAGAAATATGTATAAAGTAGCATGTGATCCGGACTGTGACCTGCAGAATGCATGTACGGTTGAACTGGACGATGATACGATCAAGCATCTGTCTGCAAAGAACTGGAATGCTGTGATACAGGCAGGACTGAAAGCATGTGGTTATGTAGAAGATCAGAAAGTACGGAACATAACAGTGCAGTCATAAATATGCAGTTGATAAAATTTATCAATAGCCTGAAAATATTTGAAAAGGACATTCCTTGGTGTTATAATTTGCAGAAACAAAAACGACTGCCGGACACAAATGAAGGGATGTCCTTTTTGTTATAATGTTTGTAGTGATGAATTAATAAATATACAATGGAGGAAATACATATGTTAAATTTAAAAGACATTAATTGGAAAAAACCAGGACTTTTTGCGGCAGGAGTAGCTTTCGGAACAGCGGGAATCAAGATCCTGACAAGTGATGATGCAAAGAAATTATATACAAACTGTACAGCAGCCGTATTAAGAGCAAAATCTTGTGTGATGAAGACTGCAACAAGCGTTCAGGAGAATGCAGGAGATATTTTAGCAGAAGCAAAGCAGATCAATGAAGACAGAGCAGCAGAAGTTGTAGATGATTTTTGCGAGACAGAAGAGACAGCAGAAGATACTGCTGAAGCAACAGAAGAATAAAAATCCGGCACTGAAGATAAAGAAAAGTTGCCGAAAATACATAGACACAGGCACCTGCGGAACATCTGCAGGTGCTTTTGTAAGACTAGCAAGAGGTGACAAGAGTGAAATTTAAGATTAAGCATGAGATAAGAGGAAGAATCCGTATCCACATGGAGCAGAAACGCATGACTCATGAACAGGCGGACATTCTTCTCTTTTATTTGCAGAATATAGACGGCGTATTCCGCGCAGATGTCTATGACAGAACGGCGGACGCAACGATTCATTATAAGGGAAACAGAGAAACAATCATCGAAGGACTCCGCAGATTCCGTTATGAGGAAGTAGAAGTGCCGAATGGCCTGTTAGAGACATCCGGAAGAGCAATGAATGCAGAGTATCAGGAGAAACTGGTGGATAAGATTCTGTTCCATTATGGAAGAAAATTCTTACTGCCATATCCGATCTCGGCAGCATATACAACGATCATGTCGGCAAAATATATCTGGAAAGGCATCAAGACCCTGATGGAAAGAAGGATTGAAGTTCCGGTACTGGATGCAACAGCAATCGGAGTATCAATCTTCAGAAGTGATTTCAGTACGGCAAGTTCGATCATGTTCTTGCTTGGAATCGGTGAACTCTTAGAAGAGTGGACACATAAAAAGTCTGTAGATGACCTGGCAAGAACCATGTCATTAAATGTAGGAAAAGTATGGTTAAAGACCGGAGATCAGACGGTTCTGGTTTCTTCTAATCAGATCAAATCCGGAGACCAGGTTGTCGTACATATGGGAAATGTCATCCCGTTTGACGGAGAGGTTGTGGATGGAGAAGCTATGATCAATCAGGCTTCACTGACAGGAGAATCTGTTCCGGTAAGAAGAACTACAGGAAATTATGTTTATGCCGGAACTGTTGTAGAAGAAGGAGAAGTGACAGTCGATGTTAAAGCAGTCGGCGGTTCCAGCCGTTATGAGAAGATTGCAGCAATGATCGAAGAATCCGAGAAATTAAAATCCGGACTGGAAAGCAGGGCAGAGCATCTTGCAGATAAACTAGTTCCGTATTCGCTTGGCGGTACGGCCCTTACTTATCTGCTTACAAGAAATGCAACAAAGGCACTGTCGATTCTGATGGTAGACTTTTCATGTGCATTAAAGCTCGCTATGCCAATCTCCGTACTTTCTGCAATCCGTGAAGCAGGTATGTACAAGATTACTGTAAAAGGTGGAAAATATCTGGAAGCGGTTGCCGAAGCAGATACGATCGTATTTGACAAGACCGGTACACTGACAAAGGCAAAACCGACGGTAGCAGAAGTGGTATCATTTAACGGAATGAGTGAGGATGAACTGCTCCGTATTGCTGCATGCCTGGAGGAACATTTCCCTCACTCAATGGCAAAAGCAGTGGTAAGCGCGGCAAAGACAAAACATTTGGATCACGAAGAAATGCATTCAAAAGTTGAGTATATTGTTGCTCACGGCATCTCAACACAGATTGAAGGAAAGAAAGCCGTAATCGGAAGTTATCACTTTGTATTTGAAGATGAAAAAGTAGTAATACCGGAAGGCATGGAAGAAAAATTTGAGAATCTGCCCGAAGAATATTCACATCTTTATATGGCAATTGAAGGAAAACTTGCAGCCGTGATCTGTATCGAAGATCCACTGCGTGAAGAAGCAGTAGAAGTGATTCGTGAACTGCGAAAGGCCGGACTTAGCAAAATTGTCATGATGACAGGTGACAGTGAACGTACAGCAAAGGCTATTGCAAAGCGTGTTGGTGTAGATGAATATTATGCGGAGGTATTACCGGAAGATAAGGCAGAATTCTGTGAAAGAGAAAAAGCAGCCGGACGTAAAGTTATCATGATTGGTGACGGTATCAACGATTCACCGGCACTTTCCGCAGCCAATGTAGGAATCGCAATCAGTGATGGAGCAGAGATTGCAAGAGAAATTGCTGATATTACAGTTGGCGCAGACAATTTAAAAGAACTGGTTACATTAAAGAAGATCAGTAACGGTCTGATCAAGAGAATCAGCCACAATTATCATTCAATTGTAGGATTCAATGCAGGACTGATCGCACTTGGTGTAGCAGGTATCATCATGCCGACAACATCCGCATTACTTCATAATACATCCACTCTGATCATTGGACTTAGAAGTATGCAGAATCTGCTCGATGAGTAAAGATACAATATGAAAAAATATCTAAAAAATAATGGATAAAGAAATGAACAGGGATGACAAAAGTCGTCCCTGTTCATTTTAATACGTGCGCCTTGCGGCGCACGTTTCTAACGGGTGAAAGTCCCTAATCCGCTCTAGTAGTGGGAATAATTATTGACCTCCTACCCGATCAAAGTATGCAAGAGAAGTTGCCGGTGGCAAGTTCTCTGTACGAAGGAAGAATAACTGTTGACTTTTGCGAAGCGCAAGTGTAGATTAAAAGATAGTCAATTTTGGAAGAACAAGACAGAAAAGAGGAAAAATATAAATGAAGAAAACAGGAAAACAAAATATCAGATGGAATACCATGAAAATTCTGGCAGTAGGTTTTCTAAGTGTAATTTTTCTTGGAGCGGTGCTTTTATGGTTGCCGGTATCTAACGAAAAATCAATCAGTTTTCTGGATGCGCTTTTTACATCAACATCATCGGTATGTGTGACCGGATTGGTTACAATTGTTCCCAAATACCAATTTACAATTACAGGAAAAGTAATTTTGCTGATTTTAATTCAGATTGGAGGATTGGGCGTGATTGCATGTATTACCGCATTTTTTATGCTTCTGAAAAGAAAGATTACGGTAAAAGAGAGAGTTGTTATTCAAGAAGCTTATAATATGAATTCTCTCGGTGGTCTGGTAGGTCTGGTACGTAAAATTTTGATTGGGACAGTAGTAGTAGAAGGAATTGGGGCCGTTTTTTACGCCATACAATTTATTCGGGACTATGGGGTTGCAAAAGGAATCTGGTATGGAATTTTTCATTCAATTTCTGCATTTTGCAACGCAGGAATTGACATCCTTGGAGATGACAGTCTGGCAAGATACGCAACAGATCCTTTGATTAATATTATAACAATGCTGTTGATTATCCTTGGCGGAATTGGTTTTACCGTGTGGTATGACGTGATTGATAACGGAAAGAAGATTTGGCATCGGGAAATTCCCGGAAAATGCTGGTTTACCAGACTTAAGTTACATTCAAAAATAGCGATCATTACAACGGGATTCTTATTGATAGCAGGGACAGTTTTGAACTTTGCACTGGAGTATCATAATCCGGCAACGATAGGGCATCTTAATACCGGACAGAAATTGATGGTTTCCGCATTTCAGGCTGTGACAACAAGAACGGCTGGGTTTAGTACATTTCAGCAATCTGGGATGTACGAAGAAACTGGTTTTTTAAATATTATTTTGATGTTTATAGGCGGTTCTCCGGGAGGAACTGCAGGTGGTCTGAAGACGACGACATTTGCACTTTTATTTCTCGCATTTCATACAATGCTTCGGGGAGGGCATGATATTGAATGTTTCCGGAGAAAAGTGGATGAAAAAAACTTCCATGTAGCATTTGTTACAATTATGTTGGCATTAGCTATATACATAACAGGAACAACATTTGTTGCTGTCATTGAACCAGATACAATTTCATTTCAGAGAATCATGTATGAGACCGCATCTGCAATGGCGACAGTTGGACTCTCGCAGGATCTGACAACACACTTGCGGACGGGAAGCAAGATTGTGCTGATGATAATGATGTATATAGGACGTGTCGGGCCTATGACCATTGCATTATTATTTGCAGGAAAGGTGAACTTAAAAGAAAAGATGCGGACACTTCCAACGGAAAAGATTATGATTGGGTAACAAGGAGGAAAAGATTATGAAGAAACAATTTGCAGTATTTGGTTTGGGAAGTTTTGGAGAAAGCATTGCATTAGAATTACAAAAACTTGGATGTGAGGTAGTTGCTGTAGATAAAGATATGGAGCGGGTAAATGGAATTGCTGATTCTGTATCATATGCGATGCAGGCAGATATTGGAGATCCAGAATTTATCAGATCTCTTGGAACAAGAAATCTGGACGCTGTTGTGATTGCTGAAGCAGAAAGTCTGGAAGCAAGTATTATGGCAGCACTTGAGTGTAAGGAAATTGGAGTACCGAACGTAATCGCAAAAGCAAAAAATAACCGTCATGCAACTGTATTAAAGAAAATCGGTGTGGATACCATCATTTTTCCGGAGAAAGAAATGGGAGTCCGTCTGGCAAAGAATCTTATGTCAGCCAGTTTTACAGATTGGATTGCACTATCTCCGGCCTATAGTATAGTGGAAACTCCAATGCCGGCTAAATGGAGTGGAAAAACTTTGAAAGAACTGGATGTGCGCCGGAACTATGAAGTGAATGTCGTAGGAATTAAAAGTGGGGCGCATGTAGAAGTCAACCCGGATCCTTTAGAAGTATTGCGAAAAGATATGGTTTTGATTTTGGTTGGATCTAATACAGCGTTAGAAGCATTATAAGGAAGAGTTGTATTTGGAATATTATACATATGAGACGGTTTTGCTAAAAATATTTACAATCTAAGAAGTTTAATGAGGATTTATGTCATTAAGCTTCTTTTTTTATACATAATTCTTGACAGCAAGGGAAGAATGATATAGTATTCAAATATAGATTGTTAGATATAACTAACGCTTGTTAGGAGGTACTAAGGTGATGGACAGATATCTGATTGAAAAATGTCTGGTGGAACATTGTTCGGCAACACTGGCATCTATGAAATCAGCAAATTTATTTAATATGACATTTGCAGATGATACAGACGTGGAAGATCAGATTGAGTTCTGGAATCAGTGCATGAAAGAAAAAGGAATCCGTCTCTATATATTACAGAGACAGGATAAACGTGTACTGGTCTATGTCTATCGGAAGAAACAGCTCGAGGTCAGTCTGAACCGGCCGGGAGTAGCAAAGTTCCTGAAGAAATACGGCTATGAAAGCACAGAGATCAAATATGCATTGAGCCGGTTAAAGTCAAGAATAGGGGAAAATAATGAATTTCCACATGAAATCGGAATTTTTCTGGATTATCCGCTTGGTGACGTGATCGGATTCATTGTGAATCAGGGACGCAATTTCAAATGCGCAGGATGCTGGAAGGTATATTGTGATGAGTGTGCATGCCGGAAAACATTTGCAAAATATAAAAAATGCAGAGATGTCTATGTACGTCTCTGGCAGCAGGGAAGAAGTGTTTTGCAGCTTACGGTAGCTGCCTGACATATAAATTTATCAATGAAAGAGGTAGAAACAATGAGTAAAATTGCAGTAGTATATTGGAGCGGAACAGGTAACACAGAGGCAATGGCCAACGAAGTAGCAGAAGGAGCAAAGGCGGCAGGAGCAGAAGTTGATGTATTAACGGCTTCAGAATTTGGCGCAGACAAGATGGACGCTTACGATGCAGTGGCATTCGGCTGCCCGGCTATGGGAGCAGAAGAACTGGAAGACAGCGAATTCGAGCCAATGTTCTCTGACTGTGAAGGAAAACTTGGAGGCAAGAAGATCGCACTCTTCGGATCTTATGGATGGGGAGACGGAGAATGGATGAGAACATGGGAAGAGACATGCAAGGCTGATGGAGCTGTTCTTGCATGTGATAGTGTACTTGCAAATGAAGCACCGGATGATGATGCAGTTGCAGCTTGCCAGGCACTTGGAAAGGCACTTTGCTAGCCGCGTTTTGATTCACCTAAAAAGATATGATATGCTGACGATAGTTAGAATAATCTAACTATCGTGTGAATAAATCATGGCATACTCCTTCTGTCTCATCCCTGAGCAAGAGAGGCAGAAGTAGTTCCATGGGAAAGGATCTTGACATGGAGAATTTTTTAGCAATTGAGAAGGTTATTGGAAGAGAGATTATTGATTCGAGAGGTAATCCGACGGTAGAGGCAGAAGTATATCTTCTGGATGGAACTGTAGGAAGAGGTGTAGCACCAAGCGGCGCATCTACAGGAGAATTCGAAGCACTGGAACTTCGTGACGGAGACAAATCACGTTTCGGCGGAAAAGGTGTAACCAAAGCCGTAGAGAATATTAATACAGTGATTAACGATGCACTGAAAGGTGTAGATGCATCAGACATTTATGCAGTAGATACAGCAATGATCGCAGCAGACGGAACAAAAGATAAATCGAACTTAGGAGCAAATGCAATCCTTGCGGTATCGATCGCAAGTGCACGTGCAGCAGCAAATGCACTGGAGATCCCGCTTTACCGTTTCCTCGGAGGCGTAAATGGTAACAGACTTCCGGTACCTATGATGAATATATTAAACGGAGGCGCACATGCGGCCAACACAGTTGACGTACAGGAATTCATGATCATGCCTGTAGGAGCACCAAGCTTCAAAGAAGCACTCCGCTGGTGTGCAGAAGTATTCCATGCACTGGCAGCATTATTAAAATCAAAAGGACTTGCAACTTCCGTAGGTGATGAAGGTGGATTTGCACCGGACCTTGCATCTGATGAAGAAGCAATCCAGTACATCTTAGATGCAGTAAAAGATGCTGGATATGAGCCTGGAAAAGACTTCATGATTGCTATGGATGCAGCATCTTCTGAATGGAAAGGTGAGAAGAAGGGCGAATATGTACTTCCAAAAGCAGGTACAAAATTTACTTCCGAAGAACTTATCGAGCACTGGAAGAAACTGGTAGACAAGTATCCGATCATCTCTATCGAAGATGCATTAGACGAAGAAGACTGGGAAGGATGGCAGAAACTGACAGCTGAACTTGGAGATAAGGTACAATTAGTCGGAGACGATCTGTTCGTAACGAATACAGAGAGACTTTCCAAAGGTATCGAACTTGGATGCGGTAACTCAATCCTTATCAAGTTAAACCAGATCGGATCAGTATCAGAGACACTGGAAGCAATCAAGATGGCTCATAAAGCCGGCTACACAGCTATCTCATCTCACCGTTCCGGAGAGACAGAAGATACAACAATTGCAGATCTTGCAGTAGCACTTAATACCTGCCAGATCAAGACAGGAGCACCTTCCAGATCAGAACGAGTTGCAAAATACAACCAGTTGCTGAGAATTGAAGAAGAACTTGGAACAAGTGCTGTATATCCTGGAAAAGCAGCATTTAATGTGAAGAAATAATAAGAGTTTAAAAAATATTTAAAACTTCATATCCGTTTATTTAATCCCCTTCTGTAGGATAGAGACTGAAAAAAGTCAAGTCGTACAGGAGGGGATTGTATTATGGAAAAAAAGATATATGGTCTGTCCATGCAGGAAGTAGAAGAAAAAAGGAAAAAAGGCGAAGGAGAGCAAGAACCGGAAAGCATTACAAAAAGCAAGAAACAGATCATCCGGGAAAATGTGCTGACATTATTCAATCTGTTGAATTTCATCATTGCAGGATTGTTATTCGCAGTGGGAGCGTATACCAACATGATCTTCATCGCGATCATTATACTGAATATCGTGATTGGGATCGCACAGGAATGCAAAGCCAAGAAACTGGTAGATGAATTATCTATTCTGAACCGGCCAGCTATAAAAGTAAGAAGAGAAGGCGAAGATCAGGAGATTGAATTAAAAGATATCGTAAAAGGAGATATCGTGATCCTGGAAAGCGGAAGCCAGATCTGCAATGACAGTATTGTTACAAGCGGCAGTCTGGAGGTCAATGAATCCCTTCTGACAGGAGAAAGTGATCCTGTGATAAAGGAAGTGGGAAGTACGTTATATTCAGGAAGTTCCGTGATTTCCGGTAAGGCCTGTGCGGAAGTCATCCATGTAGGAAATGATAACTATGCAACTAGTCTTGTAAACGAAGTAAAAAAAGAAAAGCAGGTACAGTCAGAGCTATTAGGCTCTATGAGAAAGGTTACAAGATTTACAAGTAGCTTGATTATTCCACTTGGAATCCTCTTATTCTTAGAAGCGTTTGTATTGCGGAAAGCACCGGTAAATGAATCGGTTGTCGCTTCAGCGGCGGCACTTCTCGGAATGCTTCCAAAAGGACTGGTGTTACTGATCTCTGTATCACTGGCAACCGGTGTGATCCGTCTGGCGAAGATGAAAATCCTGGTTCAGAATATCTATTCACTGGAAACACTGGCGCATGTAGATGTGCTGTGTCTGGATAAGACCGGAACCATTACAGATGGAAAACTGAAAGTAAAATATGTGATCCCGATGGACCGAGATGAAGAAATTAATCTGACGGAAGATGAAGAAAAACAGTTGGTACGGGCTTATCTGGATGCAAGTGATGATAATAATGCAACATTCCAGGCACTGAAAAAAGCATTTGCGGAGAAGAAGTCTGAAGAGAAAAATGTGGAAGAAAAAAATATCAGATATAAAGAAAAATATAATGACAGGACAGATAAAACGTACTTTATAAAGAATAAAATATCCTTTTCATCAAAACGAAAATGGGGAAGTATCAGTTTTATTGGAAAGGGAACCGTTTTTGTCGGTGCACCGGAGCGGATTCTTGGAACACTTCCGGAAAGTCTGGAAAATGAACTGGAGCATGGAAGAAGACTGGTAGCGATCGGATATTATGACGGAGAATGGAAAGATGAGGAACATTTACCGGCACAGATCCAGCCATTATACGGTGTCGTGCTTGAGGATCAGATCCGTCGCAATGCAAAAGAGACACTGGAATTTTTCCACAGACAGGGAGTAGATGTCAAAGTCATTTCCGGCGATCATGTCAAGACAGTTGCTATGATAGCAAAACGTGCAGGGCTGAGAGGATGGGCAGATGCAATTGATATGTCATCCGTCGGTGAGGAGCCGGATTATGATGCAATCTGCCGGGAGTATACCGTATTTGCAAGAGTGACACCTAAGCAGAAGCAGGAACTGGTAAAGGCATTCCAGAGACAGGGGCACAAGGTGGCAATGACCGGAGACGGAGTGAATGATCTTCTCGCACTCAGAGAAGCAGATTGTTCGATCGCAATTGCAGACGGAAGTGATGCAAGCAGACAGATCGCGCAGGTTGTCCTTATGGATTCTGACTTTACACACCTTCCGCAGGTAGTAATGGAAGGAAGAAAGGTCATCCATAATGTAACAAGAACAGCAGGAGTATTCTTTATAAAAACGATTTATTCGGTACTGGTATCCATCTTCTGTGTCCTTACGAATACGCCATTTCCATTCATTCCGATACAGATTACATTGATCGATGCGTGTATAGAAGCTTATCCGTCCTTCCTGACAATTCTGGAATCAGATACGAGACGGATCAAAGGAAGATTCCTTTCCACTGCGATCTGGAATGCGGCACCATTCGGAATTGTGGCCGCGGTGATGATAGGTGTTACAACGCTCTTTCTTCCGATGGCATCCGGCGAGAAACAGACAATCATGTACCTGACACTGATTATTATTTCCATGACAGCAGTGATCCGCAGTTGTATTCCGTTTAATGTATTGCGTGGATTTATCTGTGTTACAATGATATGTGGAACATTTGGAGCACTTGTGATCCTGCCGGGATTATTTGAGATCAGTGCGATGTCGGTTGCAATGTGGGGACATTTCCTGATCGGAAGTCTTACATCGGTTGCCGGACTGCTGATCATATTAAATTTAAGAGGACAGCAGGAAGAATACAAAGCACATATGCGTAAGAAAAAAATAAAAAGAGAAGCGTAAAGTAAAATCTGCAGACCGGCAATGCATAGAAGATAAGAATATGCTATGATGAAGAAAAGAGATAAGAACAACAAGAAGGTGAGAAGCTATGCCGTTAAAAAAGAAATTATTTCGTTCCAATATGCTGTTTTTATTCCTGTCGATGGTTACGCTGCTTCTAATCGGAACAGCTGTGATAGGAGCATGTGAAGACAGATTTGAAAGAACATTTGAAGAGATCGGATATGAAAAGATGGACGGGGATGTATGGGATATCTCGAAGGATATCGGGAAAGAAGCCATCCGGGAGTCTTTTTCATTTCTGGTACTGATCGTGCTGGTTGTAGGCATTATAGCGATTCTGGCATTGCTTCTCCTGGCATCCATATTTACAAAAAGAATGAACCGTCTTGTCATGGAGCCGTTAGACTGCCTGGTTGAAGGTGCAAAAAGGATCCAGGACGGCAATCTGGAAGAAGAGATCGTATATGAAGGACAGGAAGAGTTCGAACGGGTCTGCCGTGCGTTCAATGAGATGCAGAGGACAATTCTGGAAGATCAGAAGATACGGGAACGGAATGAAAAGGCAAGGACAGATATGGTAACAGGAATCTCTCACGATCTAAGAACTCCGCTTACGTCAATCCGGGGCTATATCAAAGGGGTTCTGGATGGTGTGGCAAATACGGAAGACAAACGGACAATGTATCTGGAGACGGCCTATGAATCTACGGAAGATATGAATATCTTGCTACAGAAATTGTTCGATTTCTCCAGAATGGAAAGCGGGCAGATGCCAGTTCATATGATACAGATCGATCTTGCAGAATATGTACAGGGATTCACAGCACAAAAAGAAAAGACCCTGGATCCGTCCGAAGTCCAGCTTGTAATGGAACAGGAAGAAGAAATCCTTCCGGATGTCAATGTGGATATAGAGCAGATCCAACGTATACTGGAGAACCTTCTGGAGAACAGCAGGAAATATGTAGAAAGAAAACCGGTGGAGATCTGGCTGCGTGTCAGAAAGGATGAAAGTCATGTAATCCTGGAATGGAAAGATAACGGAGACGGCGTGCCGGAAGAAAAGATCGGCAGGATATTTGACAGGTTTTACAGATGCGATGAGGCCAGAACAAAGAAGGGAAGCGGTGTCGGACTTTATGTGGTAAAATACATTATGGAAGAGCATGGAGGAAGTGTGGAAGCTGTGAATGACGGCGGGCTGAAATTGATACTGCGCTTTCCAAGAGCTGATAAAAATATGTGAGGAGTGAATGTAGGATGTCCAGAATACTGATCGTAGAAGATGACAGGAAGATTGCACAGTTAGAAAGTGATTATCTGGAGAGTAACGGATATGAGACAAAAATCATTGAAGACGGGAAAAAGGCACTTTCCGAATTGAAAACGAATCATTATGACCTGATACTTCTGGATCTGATGCTTCCGGGATGCAGCGGATATGATATCTGCAGGAAGATCAGGGATGAGATAGACATTCCGATCCTTATGGTGACGGCACGGACAGAAGGCGTTGATGTGATCAGGGGACTGGGACTTGGTGCGGATGATTATATCACGAAGCCATTTGATCCGTCACAGCTTGTCGCAAGAGTACGTTCACATCTGAAGCGTTATGAAAGGCTGACGACCAGGCATAAAGAAAGAGAAGAGAAAGAAAATGCACAGGAGCAGATCAAAGTAGAAGATGTCGTGATTGAGCCGCAGACATGGAGAGTATGGAAAGCAGGAGAAGAAGTGAAGCTTCCTCACAGGGAATTTGAACTTCTCGTATTTCTGGCAAAGAATCCGAACATTGTATTTTCAAAGGAAGCATTATTTGAAAAGATATGGGGATTCGATTATGTGTCGGATGCGGCAACCGTATCGGTGCATATCAACCGGTTAAGAGAAAAACTGGAAGACGATCCGAGAGATCCGAAGATCATAGAGACAGTATGGGGAGCAGGATACCGCCTGAATAGATAGTATCGGCAATATGCCGAAAAACAGGAGGTAAGGCCTGTTACAGAGAGAACAGAATTGTAAAATGTTACGAAATAAGAAAAGCACGCAGTGGGATATTGCGTGCTTTTTGAGTGCGTGATATTATTATAGTATAGTATGCAAGATAAGAAATCAGAGATTTACACAGTGAATCAGTAGTTATAAGGAGAGCGTATATGTCAGTAACAATACAACAGATCGCCGAAAAAGCAGGTGTATCAAGAGGAACCGTAGACCGGGCACTTAATAACCGCGGCCGGATCAACCCGGAAGTGGCAGAAATGGTGAAAAGAACCGCCGAAGAGATGGGATATGTGCACAAAGCAAGAAAGAGACAGAAAAGTGCCGGAGGAAAGAAAAAGATCGGGATCGTAACACAGCTTTCGGGATCTTCCTTCATGCTGGAAGTCAAAAGAGGAATACAGACCGGAAAAAAAGAACTGGAAGAACTTGGCGTAGAAGTGATCGTAAAAGAGAATACTTCCGTTCGTGAAGAGGACCAGTTGCGTGCAATTGACGAACTGGTGAAAGAAGGAATCCAGGGACTGGCACTGATGCCGGTAGATACCGAAGGCGTCAGGGAGAAATTAAACTGGCTGGTGAATGAAAAGAAGATTCCGGTCGTGACATTCAACTCGGATATCGTAGGAACAAAGAGATGCTGTTTTGTCGGAATGGATAATAAGTTAAGCGGGCAGACAGCAGCAGGGTTATTCGGGATGATGACCAGAGGCGTCGGAAAGATCCTTGTCATTACCGGATATTTCAGCAGTATGCTGAATAACTCTCGTGTAGACGGATTCGTAGAAGAGATAAAGAATATTTCACCAAAGCTTGAGATTGCCGGCGTGCAGGGAAGCTTTAACAATGCAGATGAAGTGGAACACATTATAGAGAATGCCATGATGAGTATATCCGGGATTAACGGAATCTTTGTGGTATCCGGCGGACAGGAAGGCATCGTCGAGGCATTCCGCAAACTTGGTGTAGAGCAGCGGCCATATGTTGTGATCTATGACCAGACTGCAAAGAATGAAACACTGTTAAAAGAAGGAACCGCAGATTTCCTGATCGATCAGAATGGGTTCGAACAGGGATACCGGCCGCCGAGGATCCTTGCAGATATCTTGTTGAACGGAACCTATCCGGACACAGAATATCTGTATACAGGAATCGATATTAAGACAAAATACAACCTGTAAGATAATCCGGGGTACACAGCCCTGATACCAGAGATGCAAGAGAAGGTGCCAGTGGCAGGTTTTGCAGATAAAGGGATGATTAGAATGATAATAAGACAGAGAAGAGGAAAACAGATATCAGCTTTATTACTCATGACGGTAATTCTGTGCTGCGGCTGCAGTAATCACAGTTCCTGGCAGAAGGCAAAAGACCGGTATGTGGTAGGAGTTGTAACCAAATCCAATACCAGTGAGTACTGGATGTCGGTGAATTCCGGCATGGAAGCGGCAGCTGCAAAATATGACATGGATGTGATCACGCTTGCTCCGGATTCGGAACTGGACCGGGAAGTTCAGGAAAAGCAGGTGGAAAAGCTGATCGATCAGAATGTGGATGCGCTGGCAGTTGCACCGATTGACTCTTATCATGTTCCGGACTATCTGGATGAAATAGAGAAAAAGAAGATTACGGCAGTATGTTTTGACAATGGAATGGTGGGCGGAGAACTTCCATATATCGGAATCGACAATCATAAGACAGGATATCAGCTGGCACAGGAACTGGCAGAACAGTTAGACCACAAAGGCCAGGTAGGAATTGTGGCAGGTGATTTAAAACAGAAAGGCCACAGAGAACGTGTGGAAGGATTTGAAGAATATATGAAGTCCGAACCGGAGATGACGGTGAAGTTCGTAGAAAGCGGCTATGCCAATCTGCAGATGTCGGAACAGAAAGTACGGGATCTTATGGGACAATATCCGCAAATCAGGGGAATTATGGCGACCAGTGCTGTCACTGCGATGGGACTTGTTGATGAATTGAAAGATACTGATATCAAAATTGTGGCAGTGGATGAACAGGAAGATTCCCTTAAGGCAGTAGAAAATGGGCAGATCTTGGCGCTTGCGGCACAGTCGGGATATGAGATTGGTTATGAAACGATTCACTATATCCAGAATCTGCGGAACGGAAAGCATCTGAAAAAGAAGTATTATCTGAATGCAGAGATACTGACACAGGACAATGTAAAGGAGTACAGAAAAAAAGATGAAAGTCAGAAGTATAAGAAGTAAGGTCCTGATCGCAATCACCGGGATCACACTGCTTACGGCAGCAGCCATGGCTTTCGTATTTTATGGAAGGTCATCCCGGATGATTGAGGAAAATTACATAACAGTGCTCAGTCAGAGAACCAGGCTGCTTACGGATACCGTAGATGATATGTTAAAAAATGTATGCAATATCGATATCAAAGCATCCTGTGACAAAGAGATCAAAGAGGAACTGGAACAATATCTGAATGACAAAGATGAGAAACGGCTGAACAATATCTCAACAAGATTACGTACATTTTCCAAGATGGATCAGGCAATCTCCAGTATGTATCTGGTGATCCCAGGCGAGAGTCAGTTTGTTACAACGCTGGATTATCCGGTGTACAGAAGTGGACTTAAGGAGGATAACCTTCGTCAATTTGAAACACTATGTGGAAAAAATGGCGGACCGGCGATCATGGATGATCTGGTGCACAGCAAAGATAAATTATTACAGTTTACGGAAAAGGTAACCGGAGAAGATGGACAGGTGATCGGTTATCTGTGTGCGAATATCGAAGAACAGAACTTAAGATATGATTATCTGGAAGATCCGTCGAATCAGGAACTGGGACAGATCGAACTGATCGAAGACGGCAGGATCATTGCAGCCAGAGAGCAGTCCCGGATGGGCAATAAATTTCCGGTAAAGAAGTATAAAAATTTTATCAGTCATTCTGAAGTTACCGGGGCAGATAAAGAAAATATATACATTTACTGTGAAGGAAGCTTTTCCGGCTGCGGAATTTTTGCCAGTGTAAAGAGAAGTGCCGTATTAGGTGACCTGGCGCAGATGCGGAAATATGTATTCGGTGTGGCGGCCGTGTTCGGGCTGATCGCAATGCTGGCGGCGATATACATTTCAAGGATTGTCTATAAACCGGTGAGAAAGCTGATGACTGCAATGCAGTCAATTGCGGATGGCGAGATGGACACCAGGGCAGAGGTCGTATCCAAAGACGAGATTGGTCTTGCTGCGGAAGAATTTAACCGGATGTTAGACCGGATCGAAGAACTGATCGGACAGCTTATTCAGGAAGAAAAGAAGAAAAAGGATGCGGAACTGGAGGCACTGCAGTATCAGATCACACCGCATTTTATGTATAATACACTGAATTCGATCAAGTGTTATGCAATGATCCACAATGAGAAAGAGATTGCAACGGTCATCGGGGATTTTGTAGAGTTATTGCAGACATGTATACGGAAAAAGGGCACATTTCTGACTGTTGCAGAGGAAATACAGGTGTTGAAGAATTATATTCATCTGCAGGAATTCCGCAATGGAGAAGAATATCAGGCAGCTTACGCGATAGAGCGCGAAGCAGAGCAATGTCTGATACCAAGACTGATCTTACAGCCCCTTGTAGAAAATGCGTTGATTCATGGACTGGATCTGAAAAATAACAGAAAACATTTAACGATAGAAGCGTATACTTCCGGCTCCAGACTTTATATGAAGGTCAGGGATAACGGAAGAGGAATGACACAGGAACAGATTGAAGAATTATTGAAAAAGAAGGGAAAGAAGACGAAGGGACTTACGGCAGTCGGAATACCGAATATTCAGGAAAGACTGCAATTATATTATGGAACACAGGCAAAGCTTTCGCTGAAAAGCAGCGGAGAAGGTACAGAGGCAACGATCTATCTGCCTGTGAACAGAAGTGAGGATGAAGAATCATGAGAAAAGCATTACTGGCGGACGATGACTTTCTTGTGCGGAGTTATCTGAAGATGTTGTCGTCATGGGAAAAGGCAGGATTTGAGATTACGGCGGATGTAAGAGATGGGGAAGAAGCACTGGAGGTGTTGGACCGGGAAAAGATAGATCTGGTTGTTACTGATATTGCAATGCCGCTGATGGACGGGATCGAACTGATCCGGGAAATCCGGAGAAAATATCCGGACATCTATGTGATCGTACTTAGCTGTCATGATGAATTCGAATATGTGAAAAAGGCGATGAAAGAAGGAGCAGACGAGTATGTATTAAAGAATACACTGAATGAAGAAAGTCTGTATACGGTTCTTGAAGCGGCGGAAGAACATATCCGGCAGAGCAAGGAAGAAGCAGGTGTGAAAGATCAGAAACAGCAGACGCAGGAACATGCGGATATGAAAAAGGATCCAGAAGAAGATAACAATGCAGATGCTGACGGGAAAACGGGAGAGAAGTCGGATCAGACAGGAAATATGAATGAAAAATTCCTGTTTTTTAACCAGATCCTGGCGGGAACCCTGTCCGGAGAGGAACGGGAAGAAAAAAGAATCCGGGCAGGAATACGTGGAAAATATAAGAACAGTGCAGTGATCGTGATCAAAAGAGAAGAAACAGAGTATACCGAGGATCCGCTGGAAGAAGCAAGAAAAGAGCAGTATAGTCTGGAATTCTACAGGCGTATGCAGGAAAAGTTACAGTCAAGACCCGGCGAATCCGAGACGGAAAAAGAAATGATCTATCTAGGAAATGGAACATATTGTTGCTTTCTGGATCTGTCAGATGAATACAAAAGCAGTGTGATGTATCAGCATCTGACCGGAACGGCATCGGCGTGTTATAAGATCTGTGCGGAAGAAGAGGAAGCCTACAAGATCGGTGTCAGTAATATCTGTATTGGAGCAGATGCACTTCGCCAGGCATATCAGCAGGCAAGGATGATGATAAAGAATAGTTTCTATGAAAAGGATGGAATTGCCTATTATGAAGCAGATAGAGCGATGGGAAAAGAACTTCCGAAAGAAGCAGAAACACTTTTGGAGGAGGCAGAGCTGTTAAAGAAGAAAAGTGAAAAGGATAAATTTCTTCTCATGGCCGGGACAGTAATACAGGCGTTCAAAAAAGAGCGGTGCGACAGTCAGCTGGTACGGCAGTGGTTCCGGAAGCTGGAACATAAGTTACAGGTAGACGGCTCAAGGGCGGACCAGCATTTTGGCTATATCGGAGAGGTGAAAAAAGAGCTGGAACATCTGGCAGAGCAGGCATTTGAATGTGGCGAACCGAATATCCCGGAAGATTTAAGCCAGGCAGTTAAGATTGCAGCGGATTATGCGGCGAGACATTACCGGGAAGCAGTGGGACTTGGTGATGCGGCAGAAGCGGCAGGCGTGAACAGCACCTATCTGAGTTATCTGTTCAGTCAGGAGATGGGGATTGGATTTGCCAACTATCTATTGAATCTGCGGATGGAACATGCGAAGAAGTTATTAAGAGAGACCAATCTTAAGATGTGGCAGGTAGCAGAAGAATCGGGATTCAATGATTACCATTATTTTTCAAAAGTATTTAAAAAAGCAGAGGGGATGAGCCCGGCGCAGTACCGGAAGCATTCTTAAAAATAAAAGATACAGTTGTTTTTCTATATGTAAAGGAAAAAGCAACTGTATCTTTTTTTGCGTGCAAATACCTGGCAAAAAAGAAAGCACAAAGAAAAATCAAAAAATAAAACCCAAAAAAAAGACACAAAAAGTGTGGAAAGCAATACCTGAAAAAAAGACACAAAAATCAGAAAAATACCATCTAAAAATAAAGTACACATTTCAAAAGATTCTCCCAATGCCGGAACAGGCGGATCCTTAGTATTATATAGTTACAAAGAAAAACATGAAAGACATAGAAAAAACATCATAAAGAAAGAGGTAAGAAAAATGTTTGACAAAAAGAAAGTAAAACTTGGAATCGCACCAATCGCATGGACCAATGACGACATGCCGGACCTTGGAAGTGAGAATACATTTGAACAGTGCGTAAGCGAGATGGCACTTGCAGGATTCACAGGATCGGAAGTCGGCAACAAATATCCAAAAGATACGAAAGTCCTGAAACATGCACTGGATCTTCGAGGTGTAGAGATCTGCAACCAGTGGTTCTCAGCATTCCTGATCACAAAGCCATTCGAAGAAGTAGAAAAAGAGTTCCGTGCACAGCTTGCATACTTAAAAGAAATGGGAGCAAAAGTGATCGGAGCTTCCGAGCAGAGCTACAGCGTACAGGGCATGCTTGATACACCGATCTTCGGACACAAATATGTGATGAATGATGAAGAGTGGAAGATATTCTGTGACGGAATGAACAAGCTTGGAAAGATCGCAAAAGAGGAATACGGAATTGCACTTACCTTCCATCATCATATGGGAACGGTTGTACAGAATGCAGATGAAGTAGAGCGCATGATGGACAATACGGATCCGGAATATGTAAGTCTCTTATTCGATACCGGACATTTCGCATACTGTGGAGAAGACCCACTGGAAATGGTGAAGAAATACGCAGACAGAATCAAACATGTACATCTGAAAGACATCAGAAAAGACATGGTAGAGAAAGTAAAGAAAGAAGAATTAAGTTTCTTAGACGGAGTCAGAATGGGAACGTTCACAGTACCTGGAGACGGCGATATTGATTTTGATCCAATTTTCAAAGTTCTGGAAGAATCAGGATATACCGGATACATGGTAGTAGAGGCAGAACAGGATCCGGCAAAAGCCAATCCACTGGAATATGCACTGAAAGCAAGAAAGTTCATTTCTGAAAAGACAGGATTATAGAAGAAAAATACAATCTGCAGACAAAATCATCCAGGAAAAATACCGGGAGATTTTCCAAAGGGATAAAAACGGAACTGAACAAAAATATAGAAATAAAAAGATTATAAACGCGAAAAGGAGAAGAAAAAATGGTTAACGTAGGAATTATCGGAGCAGGAAGAATCGGAAAAGTACATGTAGAAAGTATCTGCACACAGGTAAAGGATGCAAAAGTCAAGATGCTTGCAGACCCATTCATGAATGATGAGACTGCAAAATGGGCAAAAGACATGGGCGTAGAAGCAGTTACAAAGGATTATAAAGAAATCCTTGCAGACCCGGAGATCGATGCAGTGCTGATCTGCTCATCCACAGATACACATTCACCAATTTCGGTAGAGGCAATCAAAGCTGGAAAGCATGTATTCTGTGAGAAACCAATCGATCATGATGTAGCAAAGATCAAAGAAGTCATCGATGCATTAAAAGACAGCAATGTAAAATACCAGGTTGGATTCAACAGAAGATTTGACCATAACTTTGAAGCAGTACAGAAAGCAGTAGCAGACGGAAAGATCGGAGATACACATATCATCAAGATCACATCCAGAGATCCGGAGCCGCCATGTGCAGACTATGTAAAAGTATCCGGAGGAATCTTCCTTGACATGACAATCCATGATTTTGATATGGTACGTTTCCTTGCAGGATGCAATGCAACAGAAGTATACGTAGAGGCAGCCGTACTGGTAGACCCTGCAATCGGAGAAGCCGGAGATGTAGATACGGCAGTCATCACACTGAAGATGGAAAATGGTGCGATCGCAGTGATCGATAACTCCAGAAAAGCAGCTTACGGATATGACCAGAGAGCCGAAGTATTCGGATCCAAAGGAATGGTTGCCGTATCCAATGACTCTACATCATCCGCAGTCATCAGCAATGCAGATGGCGTAACAGGTGAGAAACCATTATATTTCTTCCTGGAGCGTTACATGGCAGCTTATGCAAAAGAGATCAAGTGCTTCATTGAAGCAATCGAAAATGATACAGACACACCGCTTGGCGTTATGGACGGACTGCAGCCGGTACTGATGGGACTTGCAGCTAAGAAATCTCTGGAAGAACACCGTCCGGTTAAAATATCTGAGATCACAGTCTAGAATATAAGTAGTATAAGGCATAAAAAAGAAAAGATCTGTGAAGCATGAATTTACAGATCTTTTCGCATATCAAGAGAGACATGAAATGAACCGGAAAAGGAAGTCATTTTATGGAGGAAAAGGAGAGAAGAGACGTGGAAGAAAAAAAGGCGAACAATGCAGCAAACGGAAAACTGTCATGGCCGGTCAGATTATCTTATGCCGGAGGCGACGTGGCATGTAATGTAGTATTCGGTATGGTCGGAACACTTCTGACATTATTTTATACAGACTATGTAGGAGTGGCAGCAGCAACCGTAGGTCTGATCATGCTGTTATCCAGATTCTTCGATGGATTTTCCGATATGATCATGGGAATCATCGTAGAAAAGACCAATTCCAAATGGGGAAAATCAAGACCATGGATCTTGTGGATGAGTGTACCATATGCGCTGTCTGCGATCCTGTTATTTACTGTACCGCATACGATGGGAGTGGTTCAGTCGATCTATATTTTTGTAACTTATAACTTCTGTACAACTGTATGTTATACAGCAATCAATCTTCCATACGGAAGTCTGTCGGCCATGATGACACGTGTATCATCCGAAAGAGATATGTTAAGTGTAGTACGAATGGGATTATCACCGCTCGGTAAGATTATTGCCGTTACCTGTACCACTCCGCTGGTTAAACTATTCGGTAATGACCAGGCAGCATGGGTAAAGACGATGACGGTATGGGCAGTCATCGCCCTGATCTTACTTCTGATCTGCTTTATAAACTGCAAAGAGACTGTTGTGATCGCAGGACAGGATAAGGCGGAAAAGGTTCCGGTAAAGAAAGGGTTAAAACTTCTTCTTACCAACCAGTATTTCTGGGCTGTATTATTACTTTGGATGTTCCAGAGTGTGTCATTTAGCGTATCAGGAACGATCTTACCATATTATTGCAAATACATTTTCCACAATGATACATGGCTTTACAGTGCACTGTATCTGACAGAAATTCTGACACTGGTTGTATGTATTTTCTTATGTGCACCGTTGATCCGTAAGTTCGGAAAGCGAAACATTGCTCTGGCTGGAAGTATCATTGCCCTGGTGGGTCATCTGTTATACTTCCTGAATCCATACAGCATTCCATGGATGGTGATGAGTTGTGTTGCAAGAGCAGTCGGCCTTGCTCCACTGAATGCAGTTGTATTCGGTATGATTGGTGATGTAGTAGAATTCGGACAGTGGAAGACACATGTACGTCAGGAAAGTCTGATCTTTGCCGGTGGTTCGATCGGAACGAAAGTCGGTGCCGGTGTGGCATCTGCAGTTATGACAGGACTTCTTTCTATGGGTGGATACATCAGTACGGCGGCCGGAAGTGTCACTCAGCCGGACAGTGCATTACATATGATTGTGAACATTTACAAAGGCGGTCCATTGATCGTTGCAGGTGGTGTGCTTGTAGTACTTCTGTTCTATCATCTGGATAAACAGTATCCGGATATCATGAAAGAACTGATCGAACGTGAAGCGAAAGGAGAACTGTAAAATGAGAGAACATACGATTGTTACCATCAGCCGCCAATACGGAAGCGGCGGAAGAGAAGTTGCAGAGATTCTTGCAAAGAAGATGCAGGTGCGCTGTTATGACAGACAGATCGTATATCTGGCAGCAGAGAAAATCGGAAATGGTGATCTGGATGTGGAAAGCATTCTGGAAGAAGCATATAAGGTGCCGGGCAGTCACAGCGGTTTCTTCGGCGGACTTGGAATCGGAAGCGATGTCATCCCGGACTATAATAAGATGTATAAAGAGCAGGCAGCACTGATCCACAGACTTGCAGATAAATTCGGAGGAGTATTCCTGGGACGCTGTGCAGATGCAGTACTTGCAGATACACCGGACTGTTATCATATCTTCATTTATGCAGACGATGCATTTAGAGAAAAAAGAAGTAAAGAAGCATACGAGGGCATTTCCCTGAAAGAGATGGATAAAGAAGATGTATCCAGACAGAGATATTATAATTATTATACCGGCAGGACATGGGGCGATCCATTGAATTATGATCTGATGATCAATACCGGTAAGATCGACCTGGAAGATGCGGCAGATCTGATCATAGATTATATCGAGAAAGTACAAAGTGAATAAAGAAATAAAAAAGCAGACATAAAAAAGATGAGCCAGTGTGGACGTGAAAAATATATTTTTTCTGTCCTCATTGGCTTTTTTATACCATAGTATGCAAGAAAAGTTGCCAGTGGCAAGTTTTCTGTATTACCATGTGTTTGAAAGAAATTGCCAGTGGCAGGTCTTGCAGATACGGTTATATTTGAAAGCTTTTTGTGAAAAAGTCAGAATATAAAACGTTTTGATATGAATTGTGGTAAAATAATGGTAAGATAAGAATGTACAGAAAGGAAGGATCGGTATGAAAAACTATTCAGAAGATGCAAGCAGACAGTATCACATTCAGGTTGCAAAAGGTGAAGTCGGACGTTATGTGATCATGCCGGGAGATCCGGGCAGATGCGAAAAGATTGCTGCGTATCTGGATGATCCGGTGCTGGTTGCAAGCAACCGGGAATTCACCACTTATACCGGAATGCTGGACGGGGAAAAAGTCAGTGTGACGTCGACCGGAATCGGAGGACCGTCGGCAGCAATCGCAATGGAAGAACTGGTACGCTGCGGGGCAGATACATTTGTCAGGATCGGAACCTGCGGTGGAATGCAGCCGGAAGTAAAAAGCGGCGATATCGTGATCGCGACCGGTTCGATCCGCATGGAAGGGACAAGTAAAGAATATGCACCGATCGAATATCCGGCAGTTGCCAATCTGGAAGTAACGAATGCACTGGTGCAGGCTGCAAAAGAAGATGGCTGCACCTGGCATACAGGAGTGGTACAGTCAAAGGATGCATTCTACGGACAGCATGAACCGGAAGCAATGCCTGTCGGCTATGAGCTGCTGAACAAATGGGAGGCCTGGAAGAAGATGGGATGTCTGGCTTCCGAGATGGAATCAGCGGCATTGTTCATCGTGGCCGGTAAATTACGTGTCAGAGCAGGTGCATGCTTTCTTGTTATGGCAAATCAGGAAAGAGAGAAACTCGGACTGGAAAATCCGGTGGTACATGATACTGATATGGCAGTTAGGACAGCGGTCGGGGCAGTCCGGAATCTGATCCGGCAGGATAATGAAAAAAATAAGTAGAATCATTCGGAAAATCATGTATAATACTGATTACCAGAAATGGAATACGAATATAAAAGCGGGGAAACAAGATGGGGAAGACAGAACAAAGCAAAACATATCATACAAGTCAGTTGATTGAGACGGCGATAGAACAGTTGAAATATTCTTATACACCGTACTCCGGCTTCAAGGTCGGGGCAGCACTGCTGGCAAAAAATGGAACGGTTTATACCGGATGTAATATTGAAAATGCGGCATACACACCGACAAACTGTGCAGAAAGAACGGCATTTTTCAAGGCGGTAAGTGAAGGCGTGAAGGAATTCGATGCAATCTGTATCGTAGGAGGAAAGAACGGAGTCCTGACAGAATATGCACCGCCGTGCGGAGTGTGCAGACAGGTGATGATGGAATTCTGTGATCCGGAAGAATTTCAGATCATTCTTGCAACGGATGTAGAACATTATGATATCTATACGTTGAAGGAGTTATTGCCGTTGGGCTTCGGACCTGGAAATCTGAAAGAAAAGAAGACCGTATAAGGGGGAAAGGCAATATTCAGGAAAAAAGTGGAATGTTGAAATAGAAGAAAAATGAAGAATGTAAAATGGAGGAAATGATAAAAGCAATATGACAACAGAAGAATTAACAGCACTACCAAAAGTAGAACTGCATTGTCATCTGGACGGGTCGCTGAGCCGTGGATTTATAGAAAAGAGGCTGGGACGGGAAGTATCACAAAGTGAGCTGAGTGTATCCGAAGACTGCAGAAGTCTGAATGAATATTTGGAAAAATTCGACCTTCCGGGCAAATGCATTATGGATGAGACAGGACTGAAAGAAGCCGGTTATGATGTATTAAAAAGTATGAAACAGGAAAATGTATGCTATGCAGAGATCCGTTTTGCTCCGCTTCTGTCCGAGACTCCGGACATGAACTGCAATAAAGTGATCGAAGCACTGCTTGCAGGACTGGAAAAAGGAAAACGCGATTTTGGCATAGAGTACGGAGTGATCACGTGCGCGATGCGCCATCACAGTGAAGAAGAGAATGCCCGGATGCTGCGGACTGCCAGAGAATATCTGGGACACGGCGTGTGTGCGGCAGATCTTGCCGGGGCGGAAAGCCTGTATCCAATGTCAGAATTCATGGAACTGTTCAAAAAGACGAAAGCACTTGGCATGCCATTTACCTTACATGCCGGTGAATGCGGAAGTGTACAGAATATCCTTGATTCTGTGGAAACCGGAGCCGGAAGAATCGGACATGGAATCGCAATGAGAGGATACGCAGATGTGCAGAAAGAATTGCAGAAAAAGGGTATCGGTATCGAGATGTGTCCGATCAGTAATCTGCAGACCAAGGCAGTGGAAAGTACAAAGAACTATCCGATGCGGGAATTCCTGAATGCCGGATTAAAGGTAACAGTAAATACCGATAACCGTACAGTCAGCAATACGACACTGACAAAAGAACTGGAATTCATCCAGAAGAATTATAGAATCACCGATGAAGAGATTCATCTTATGATGCGGAACGCAGTGGATGTGGCATTTGCAGATGATGCGGTGAAAGAAAGGATGTTGAAGTATGTATAAAAAGCTGGAAAAATGTTTAAAAAGCATAAGAGAAAAGACGGATTTCAAACCAGAAAAAGCAGTCATCTTAGGATCGGGCCTCGGAGATTATGCCGAGAAGATCAAGATAGAAAAGATCGTAAAATATACAGACATCGAAGACTTTCCGGTATCGACTGTTCAGGGGCATAAAGGTCAGTTTGTATTCGGATATGTGGAAGATGTTCCGGTTGTACTGATGCAGGGAAGGGTACATTATTATGAAGGTTACCCGATGCAGGACGTTGTACTTCCGACCAGACTGATGGGGATGATGGGAGCAAAGAAGATCCTTCTGACCAATGCGGCAGGCGGAGTCAATCCATCATTCAGACCGGGTGACTTTATGCTGATCAAAGACCACATTACGACAGCAGTACCAAGTCCGCTGATCGGACCGAATATCGAAGAACTCGGAACCAGATTCCCGGATATGAGTGAAGTATACAGTAAAAAACTGCAGGATATCATCCGTAAAAGTGCCAAAGACTGTGGAATACCACTTCAGGAAGGCGTATACGTGCAGCTGACCGGACCAAACTACGAGACACCGGCAGAAATCCGCATGGTCAGAAGCTGGGGCGCAGATGCAGTCGGTATGAGTACCGCCTGCGAAGCCATGGCAGCAAGACATATGGGAATGGAAGTGTGTGGAATCTCCTGCATTACGAATATGGCGGCAGGTGTCAGCAATGCGAAACTGAATCACGCCGAAGTTCAGGAGACAGCGGACCGCGTAGCGAAAGATTTTGAAAAACTTGTGACAGATGTGATAGCTGCTATTTAACTGATTAACGAGATTAGTTTCATGGATCTTGGATGTTTATAAAAATAGAGGTAGCATCATGACTAAAAGAGAAAAAGAATTAGAAGATTTATTTCAGAGATGGATGAAAAAACAGGGAGAAGAGAAAGGATGGGAAAAAACTACTGTAGGAGGACGTGAAATATTACGGATACATTTTACAAAGGATGGAATGGTGGATCCTGAAGCTTATGAAGTTTCTTCTTGTAAAATTCTGGTCGTACTTAAGGAAGCTAATATTGCGGATAATAAAACGGAAGAATGGTTAAAGGAGCATAGGATAGACGATCAGAGATACTGGTATCGGGAATTTGTTAATGGCACTATACAAGAGGGTGTTTGGACAGATGAAAATGGGTGTAGAAAAAAATCTGACAACATACCGCAAAAAGAATCAATTGGAAGAATGGCATACTTGTTACAGAAGTACACAAAAAATCAAAAAATAGATGCCAATAGACCTAGCGGAAAAGAAATTCAAGATGCTGTAAAGCAGGTCGCATTTATGAATTTAAATAAACGTGGCGGATCACAGAAAGTTAATGAGAAAGTACTTAATGATTATGTAGAAGAATATAAAAACGAGATAAAAGAAGAAATTGAAATTTTGCAGCCAGATTATATTATCTGGTGTGCGGGTGAAAAGCCAATGGGAAAAATCTTAGAAAAGAAAAATGGGATTGAAATGTTACACCCGGCAGCAGGAAGGTATATTTATAGAAATAATGAAGAATTGGGATTTGAAGGAAATGTTGAAAAATGGGAGAATTATTATAGAGAGTTGGAAGAGTCTCAAAAAGGAGCAGAATATTTAAAGGTGTCTAAAGGTGTAGAAAAATATATAAGAGTCTTTAAATCTAGAGTAGAAAAGTTCAATAATAAAAATAAAATTTCTTGTTAAAGAGAGCGTAAATATGTTATCAATATTACAAAGGCTACCGCTTCTGCCACTTAATTCTTCAGGCATTCTATATCCACGGAATAAAAGTCAGGAACTCTTTCCAGTGAATGTGGAGAAAGTGTTGGTAATACTTAAGGGTCAAAATTCTGCGTTAGGTTTTCAAAATTTGCCTGTTTGAGCTGAGTGTGTAAATAATTCTGTGTAAACTAAATACGTGATATGTATCCTCTTGGATTGATGTTAAAATAAATATTAATTCAGGAGGATATTTTTATGGCAAGAAGAAGAAAAATGACACCAGAAAGAAGAGAGTTTATTAACGGCTTATTGGAACACTATCAACCAACCGATGCTCAAGATGTTCAAGAAATGTTGAAGGATCTTTTGGGAGATACCCTGCAAGGAATGCTAGAAGCAGAAATGGATCAGAAACTTGGCTATTCGAAGTATGATTATCAAAATAAGGAGACAGATGATAGCCGGAACGGTTACAGCCATAAAACGGTTACATCTTCGATGGGCGATATTGATCTTGATATTCCCCGTGATCGCAGAGGTGAATTTGAACCACAGATTGTAAAAAAACATCAAACAGATATTTCTAACATTGAAGATCAAGTTCTGTCCATGTATGCAAAGGGAATGACTACCAGAGACATATCAACACACCTTTCTAATGTCTATGGGGTGGATGCATCTGCAGAGATGATTTCTCACATGACAGATCGCATTCTTCCAATTGCCAAAGAATGGCAGAATCGCCCTTTGGAGAAGAAATATGCCATCGTTTTCATGGATGCCATTCATTTTTATGTACGAGAAGATAATAGAACGGTAAAGAAAGCTGTATATGTAGCTATAGGTATCAGACTTTCTGGTCAAAAAGAAGTTTTAGGTATGTGGATTGGCGGTAATGAAAGTGCAAAATACTGGCTTGGTGTACTGAATGAAATCAAAAATAGAGGTGTGGAAGACATCATGATTGTATCTGTTGATGGACTGACTGGTTTTGTGGATGCAATTCATGCAGTTTTCCCATTAGCGGAAATCCAAAGATGTATTGTACATCAGATTCGTTATTCCACTAAGTTTATTTCCTACAAAGATATCAGAGCCTTCATGAAAGACCTGAAACTGGTTTATAAGGCAGATACAGAGCAGCTTGCATTAGAAGCGTTAGATATGCTGGAAGAAAATTGGGGTGGAAAATATCCATCTTCAATAGCGTCCTGGCGTAATAATTGGCCGCAACTTTCTACATATTTCAAATACCCTGGAGAGATTAGGAAACTAATTTATACCACGAATTCCATAGAGAATTTCAATCGTCAATTAAGAAAAGTGACGAAATCAAAAACCATCTTTCCGACAGATGATTCGCTTTTTAAGATTCTGTATCTTGCCATGACCGACATCACAAAGAAATGGACTGGAAAAACATGGGATTGGGGACAGACCTTGGATCAGCTCTGCATATATTTTGGAGACAGAATCCAACCAGAAGATCTCGAATAGAATAAAAAGCAACTATGAGTAAGGGTCAAAAACGCCCGTTTTCAGCGGGCGTTCTTGACATGTCTGCTTATTCATGCTAAATAGTAAATAAGGCTTAAACAGCAATCATGCCATTCAAGCCTAATTCATTTTTTTTAACTTAATGTAAATCATTATGATTTTTTCATTAATCTAAGAGATTTACACAAAATATTTTACACTCTCTTTGAGCTATTCGAGTTGCAAATTTTGGAAACCTGCTTTTAGCAGAATTTTGACCCTTTAGTATTACCCGCCGACGGAACCTGAACAGGAAAGCGTTCCTGACTTTTATGGAGACCCGGGTATCCGCCAGCCTGATAAATTAAATGGAAAACTTCAATTCAAAAACCTCCGCCGGTATATAATGCTTACTAACCACAAGTATCTCCTCATTCTCATCATACACATTCTCCTGTGTCATAAGGAAAGAATCGTGGCTGGAAAGCTTATAATTCTTTGCAGAGAAGTTACCGGCAGTAGAATATGTAACACAGCGGCTGCAGTGATGTCCCTGTTCATAGCAGGTATGCTCCAGAAATTCCAACAGTGCATCTGTGCTGTTCAGGTCGATCTGCAGCCTGCCGACCAATTCAATCGGAATAAAGCTTAAAGAATATGCAATGGTATGTCCTTCATGCTTATACCAGCGGTCGACGATGACAACAGCGGCGGTGTAGTGGTCGAAGTTGTCTAAAATGGATTTTGACGGCGGCTCGATACGGAAATCCAGTTCGACACTGTCCAGTTCTTCCTGACAACTGTCGTAGACAGGATGTGTCATACTGCCATCAGAAGACAGCATTTCATCTGAAGCGCTGTCTTCCGCATCTGCAACAGCTGCGGAATCTGCAGAACCGGCTCTCTGGGGATGTTTGCGTCCCCTGGAACCGGCAGCTTTAGGCTCACGCACAAAATGTCCGACACCCTGTACATCTTTGATCAGTCCGTCTTCTCTTAATAAAGTAAGTGCTTTCCGCAGTGTCATACGGCTGACATTCATAGTCGCGGAAAGTGTAGTTTCTGACGGAAGCTGTGAACCGGGTTCATAAGTTCCGTTCTGGATCAGTTCATATAATTCATTGTATATTTTTACATGTTTTAATTTTCTTGTTTTAGACTTGTCTGTTTTTGTTTCCATAAATTCAGTTACTCCTGTAGATTAAAGATATAGAAATAGCAGGGGAATAAGATCTATATAGAAGCTTCTATTTATATATTATGAGCATGTATAATCCGATTCAAACCCTGTTAAAATAATAAAAGCAAATATGGCAAAAGTCAATGTTATTTCCGACTTGTCTAATTTACACAACCAGACATTGTAAAAGATGCACAAAAACAGACAAGGATATTTGTAAAATATTGCGTGTTGCAAATATACAAGTATAGATATAGAATAGACAACAGCGAGACAAGTAGTAGACATGTATAAAACAATATTTAACATTTTATTTTCAGGAGGATGAATATCATGCAGAATTATTCAGGAGAAGAAGGATTACAGTATCATTTACAGATCAGACCGGGAGATGTTGGACGTTACGTTATCATGCCTGGTGATCCAAAGAGATGTGCAAAGATCGCAAAACATTTTGACGATGCAAAACTGATTGCAGACAGCAGAGAGTACATCACTTACACAGGTTACTTAGATGGAGAAAAAGTAAGTGTAACATCAACAGGTATCGGCGGACCGTCAGCATCTATCGCACTGGAAGAACTGACACTTTGCGGAGCAGATACATTTATCCGTGTCGGAACATGCGGAGGAATTGAACTGGATGTCAAAGGTGGAGATATCGTAGTTGCAACAGGAGCAATCCGTATGGAAGGAACAAGTAGAGAGTATGCACCGATCGAGTATCCGGCAGTTGCAGACCTTGATGTAACAAATGCACTGGTTGCAGCAGCAAAAGAACTTGGACATACATACCATGCAGGTGTGGTACAGTGTAAAGATGCATTCTACGGACAGCATGAGCCGGAGAGAATGCCGGTAAGCTATGAACTGCTTAATAAATGGGAAGCATGGAAACGTATGGGATGCAAAGCTTCTGAGATGGAGTCAGCAGCACTTTTCATCGCTGCAAGCCATTTAAGAGTACGTTGCGGATCTAACTTCCTTGTAGTAGGAAATCAGGAAAGAAATGCACTTGGAATGGAAAATCCAATCGTACATGATACAGAAGCAGCTATCACAGTTGCTGTAGAAGCAATCAGAAAACTGATCAAAGCAGACCGCGAGAAATAAGATCAGAACGGAGGAACGAGATGAAAGTCTTTTTAAATTTATTGGGGATTGTGGTTGTAATCGGACTGATCTTTCTGATTTCCTGGGATCGTAAGAATATCCGCTGGAAAGCAGTAGGAAAAGCAATCATTGCACAGTTTGTTATTGCAATCTTACTTGTAAAAGTCCCGGTTGGTAAGATGGTTGTGTCTGCCATATCGGACGGTGTAACAGCAGTTATCAACTGCGGACAGAATGGTCTGTCATTTGTATTCGGAAGCCTGGCAGACAGCAGTGCTTCAACAGGAAGTATCTTTATCGTACAGACACTTGGTAATATTATCTTCGTATCTGCACTGGTAAGCTTACTTTATTATCTTGGAATCCTTGGATTCGTAGTAAAATGGATCGGTAAAGCAGTTGGAAAACTGATGGGGACAACAGAAGTAGAAAGCTTCGTTGCAGTTGCCAACATGTTCTTAGGCCAGACGGACAGCCCGATTCTGGTCAGCAAATATATCGGAAACCTGACAGACAGTGAGATCTTAGTTATCCTGGTATCCGGTATGGGAAGTATGTCAGTATCCATCCTCGGAGGATATCATGCACTTGGTATCCCGATGGAGTATCTTCTGATCGCCAGCGCACTGGTACCGGTTGGAAGTATCCTCGTTGCAAAAATGTTACTGCCGCAGACAGAGCCTGTACAGTCTATCACGGACGTAAAGATGGACAACAAGGGCAATAACGCCAACGTGATCGACGCCATCGCAGAAGGAGCCGGAACAGGTATGCAGATGGTAATCGCTATCGCTGCATCTCTGGTTGGTATCATTGGTATCGTTGCAGTAATTAATATGATTCTTGGATTTGCAGGAATCAGCCTAGAGCAGATTTTCTCTTATGTATTTGCACCATTTGGTTTCCTGATGGGACTTGATACCAATCAGGTACTGATGGAAGGTGCATTTCTTGGAAACAAACTGATCGTAAATGAGTTCGTTGCTTTCCAGGATCTGGGAAAAATCTTATCAACATTAGACTACAGAACAGGAATTGTATGTTCCATCTCCCTGTGCGGATTCGCAAACCTTTCAAGCCTTGGAATCTGTGTATCCGGTATTGCGGTGCTCTGCCCGGAAAAGAAGAGTACACTTTCAAGACTGGTATTCAGAGCAATGCTCGGTGGTGTATTTGTAAGTATTTTAAGTGCGATGATCGTTGGACTGATCACGTTGTTCTAATATAAGATCAGTTAATAGAGAATTCTGGAACAGGAATGCAAATACGTTACTGTTCCAGATATTTGACATACGAGAATTAAGAAGGTGTATAATATGAACGAAAAGAAATATAAAAGAATATTTACCGTAGTCATAGATTCACTCGGCACCGGAGAGATGCCGGACGCCGCTTCTTATGGTGATGCGGGGACAGATACCCTGGGACATATTGCGGCAAATGTAGAAGAGTTTAAAATTCCGAATTTGCAGAAACTTGGAATTGCTAACTTAAAAGATCTTGCAGGTATTGCACCTGTAGAAAAACCGTTGGCTTATTATGGAAAATTAAGAGAAGCAAGCAACGGAAAAGACACCATGACCGGACACTGGGAGATGATGGGACTTCACATCACAACTCCGTTCAAGACATTTACAGAGACGGGATTCCCAAAGGAACTGATTGATGAACTGTCAAAGAGAACCGGACGTACGATCATCGGTAATAAGAGTGCCAGCGGAACAGAGATCTTGGACGAACTGGCAGAAGAAGCGATTGCAACCGGACATATGATCGTCTACACATCTGCAGACTCTGTTCTTCAGATTTGCGGAAATGAAGAGACATTTGGCCTGGATGAATTGTACCGCTGCTGCGAGATCGCCCGTGAGATTACGATGAAAGACGAGTGGAAAGTCGGACGTGTCATCGCAAGACCATACGTCGGCAAGAAAAAAGGCGAGTTCAAACGTACCAGCAACCGTCATGATTACGCATTAAAGCCATACGGAAGAACTGCACTGAATGCATTGAAAGATGCAGGTCTGGATGTCATTTCCGTTGGTAAGATTTTCGATATCTTTGACGGAGAAGGAATCACAGAGTCGAACAAATCCAAGAGTTCCGTACACGGAATGGAGCAGACAATCGAAATCGCGAAGAGAGATTTCGAAGGATTCTGCTTTGTCAACCTGGTAGATTTCGATGCACTGTGGGGACACAGAAGAGATGTCAAAGGATATGCACAGGAACTTGAAAAATTTGATGTCAAACTCGGTGAATTATTAGGAGAACTGAAAGAGGATGATCTTCTGATCATTACAGCCGATCATGGAAATGATCCGACACATACCGGAACCGACCATACAAGAGAAAAGGTACCGTTCCTTGCATATTCTCCATCTATGAAGGAAGCAGGAGAACTTGAGGAAGCAGACACATTTGCCATTATCGGAGGAACAATCGCAGACAACTTCGGTGTTAAGATGCCGGAAGGAACGATCGGACATTCGATCCTGGACAAACTGAAATAAAAGAACTGAATCAGACAAACTGAAAATTAGTAAACCTATCACAATGAATGAAAAAAGAAAGGCAAGAAATTATGAATACAAGTGAAGTTTTAAAAATTGTTGACCATACATTATTAACACAGACAGCTACATGGGAAGATATTAAAACGATTCTCGACGATGGAATCAAATATGAAACAGCTTCTGCATGTATTCCGGCTGCATACGTAAAACAGGCAGCAGAATACGTAGAGGGAAAACTTCCAATCTGTACAGTTATCGGATTCCCGAACGGATACAGCACAACAGCAACAAAAGTATTCGAGACAAAAGATGCGATCGCTAACGGAGCATCTGAGATCGACATGGTAATCAACATCGGATTCTTAAAAGACGGAAGATACGATGAAGTAGAAGAAGAAATCCGTCAGATCCATGAAGCATGCGACGGAAAGATCTTAAAAGTCATCATTGAAACATGCCTTCTGACAGAAGAAGAGAAGATCAAAATGTGTGAGATCGTAACAAAAGCCGGAGCAGAATTCATCAAGACTTCTACAGGATTCTCTACAGCCGGAGCAACATTTGAAGATGTAAAACTGATGCATGATCATGTTGGAGAAGGTGTGAAGGTAAAAGCTGCAGGCGGAATCAGCTCATTCGACGACGCAAAAGAATTCATGAGCCTCGGAGCAGACAGACTTGGAACAAGCCGTCTGGTAAAGATCATGAAAAATACAGATAACGGTGCAGGATACTAAGATATGAGTTCTTTGTGTGCATTAAGCATTGTAACAGCAGTCCTCTGTGGTATCTGGTCTTATCTTGCAGGAATTGCCGGACTGATCGGCTGGGCCGGCTTTGCAGGATGCACCACCTACTTTGCCTGTGGAAAACATGGCATGAGCGGGGTGAAAAAGACCATGATTACGAATCTGACAGGCGTCCTATGTGGAATGACGATCATCACACTTAGTAAGATCAATCCGTTATTCGGGAATCTTGGAATCTGGTGCGGGATCATTACATTCGTGATGTGCATCATTGCAAAATACGAGTGGTTTGACTTCTGTCCGGGAACATTCATGGGATGTTTTACGACATTCGCAGCGGATGGAAACTGGAGTGTGCTAGTGGTATCGCTGGTGATCGGGGCATTTTCAGGATTTGCCTGTGAATATGGAGGAAACTGGCTGTATCAGGCAGTGACTGAGAAAAAAAGATGTAATACATATGTGGGAGAAAATGTATTGCAGGAGAAGAAAGAGATAGAGTAAGAAAAAGCTTTGCTGTTTTGTAGGGGGAGACGGCAAGGCTTTTTTTGTTGCAAAAGCATGCAAGAGAAGCCGTCAGAGTATCCTGTAAAAGCCATCGGGGACACTAAAAAAGCCATTTTTCACGTCCCCATGGCCCCCACGTTCCCATGTCACTGCGTGCTAAAATGCGTGCAATACAAACCGCGATTGTGCAAAAACAACAATAACACACGCCATAAATTGTGGAAAATGCGGGAAATAAAAAATAATTCAAAATCCTATTGCACATTCAAAACGCGTGTGCTAATATACAGTCAACAAATGAAACACGCAAAAAAGCACACAAATAAAACAATAAAGCACGCAAAAGCAAAAAAGGAAAAAGCAGGAGGATGCAAGATATGAAATATGTAGAATTTGACCAGACAAGACCAATGGACCTGATACTTCTCGGAAGAGTCGCAATCGACTTCAACCCAGCTTACAACGATCAGGTAAAAGAAGAGTTCAAACCATTAAAGGATGTACACACATTTGAAAAATTCGTCGGCGGATCTCCGGCGAACATTGCAGTAGGTGTTACAAGACACGGATTAAAAGCAGGATTCCTCGGAAAAGTATCCGATGATCAGTTCGGTGATTATGTAACAGAATATTTTGACAAACAGGGAATTGACACATCACACATCACAAGATGTACAAACGGCGAGAAGCTCGGACTTACATTTACCGAGATGCTCTCAGAAAAAGAAAGCCATATCCTGATGTACAGAAACTGCATCGCAGACCTTCAGTTACATGTAGATGACATCGATGAAGAATACATCAGACAGTCCAAAGCAATCCTGATCTCTGGAACAGCACTTGCAGAAAGTCCTTCGAGAGAAGCTGCGATCAAAGCAGTGATGCTGGCAAAGAAGAATGATACAAAAGTTATCTTCGATGTTGACTACAGAGAATATAACTGGAAGAACAGTGATGAGATTTCCATTTACTACTCTATTGTAGCAAAAGAAGCAGATATCATCATGGGATCCAGAGAAGAATTCGACCTGACAGAGAAGCTGATCAAAGAAGGCATGACAGATGAAGAAAGCGCAAGCTTATGGCAGGGATACAACGCTAAGATCGTAGTGATCAAGCACGGAATGAAAGGGTCTACCGCATATACCTGTGACGGACAGAAGTTCAGTATCAAGCCATTCCCGGTAGAAGCAAGAAAGGGATTCGGCGGAGGAGACGGATATGGCTCCGGATTCTTATATGGATTATATCAGGGCTGGGAAGTGATCGACTGTCTGGAATTTGGTTCCGCAGAAGCATCCATGATGGTAAGAAGCAACAACTGTTCAGATTCCCTTCCGGGACCGGACGCAGTACATGCATTTATTAAAGAAGAAAAAGAAAAATTTGGCGAAATGATCGCAAGAGTATAAAAAAGCAGCAGGAGGAAGAGAACAATGACAAAGACAATCCGTATGACAGTTGCACAGGCAATTGTGAAATTTCTTGATAATCAGTACGTTTCCATGGACGGGGAAGAGACAAAATTCGTAGAAGGATTCTTCACCATCTTCGGACACGGAATTGCAGTAGGACTTGGAGAAGCGCTGGATACAGATCCTGGACAGTTAAGAGTCCTTCAGGGAAGAAACGAACAGGGAATGTGTCATGTAGCAACCGCATTTGCAAAGCAGAGCAATCGTAAGAAAATCATTCCATGTGCTTCATCCGTAGGACCTGGAGCAGCAAATATGGTGACAGCATGCGCAACAGCAACGGTTAATAACATTCCACTTCTGGTGTTCCCGGCAGATACATTTGCTTCCAGACAGCCGGATCCGGTATTGCAGCAGTTAGAGCAGAGCAACAGCCTGGCAACAACAACCAATGATGCATTCAAGCCGGTGTGTAAGTACTGGGACCGCATCACAAGACCAGAGATGATCATGACAGCACTCATTAATGCAATGAGAGTTCTGACAGATCCTGCCGAGACAGGCGCATGCTGCATCGCTCTTTGCCAGGATGTAGAAGGTGAGTCCTATGATTATCCGGAATATTTCTTCCAGAAACGTGTACATAGAATCACAAGACCTGTAGCGGTAGAAGAAGAACTGGAAGATCTTGCAGAGATCATTGCAGAAGCTAAGAAACCACTCGTGATCGTAGGCGGCGGTGTCCGTTACTCAGAAGCCGGTGAGACGGTTGAAAAGTTCTGCGAAGAATTCAAGATTCCATTTGGCGAAAGCCAGGCAGGAAAGAGTGCCTGCAAGTCTAGTCATCCGTACTGCTTAGGAGGTATCGGAGTAACGGGAACTTATGCTTCCAATATTATCGCTGAAGATGCAGACGTAGTGATCGCAATCGGATCGAGAATGTCAGACTTTACAACAAGCTCCAAGAGACTGTTCAAGAATCCGGATGTAAAATTCGTGACGATTAACAACTGCAGATTCCACGCATACAAGATGGATGCAGCAAAAGCAGTCGGAGATGCAAAGGTTACAGTAGAAGCACTTACCAAAAAACTTCGTGCACGCGGTTATGTATCTGCATACAACGGAGAAATCGAAGAAGCCAAGAAGGTATGGGACAAAGAAATGGTCCGCCTGGCAGGCATTGAATATACAGGAGATGATTTCGAGCCGATCATCAAGGCAAGAGATCCAAGAACGATTCCGGAATTCGTAAAGATGACAAACGGAAAGATCACACAGACAGCAGCACTTGCAGCAATCCGCAGAGTGATCGATGAAGATGCGACTATTATTACAGCAGGCGGTTCCCTTCCAAGCTGCATGCAGAGAATGTGGACAACAGACAAGCGCGGCGGCTATCATGCAGAATACGGATATTCCTGCATGGGATATGAAGTAGCAGCAACACTTGGTGTGAAATTCGCAGAACCGGATAATGAAGTATACTGCGTAGTTGGGGATTCCAGCTTCCAGATGTTACACAGCGAGATTATGACGATCATGCAGGAGAGAAAGAAAGTCAATATTCTGGTATTCGATAACTGTGGATTCGGATGTATCAACAATCTGGAAATGAATCATGGTATCGGAAGTATCGCAACAGAGTTCCGTTACACAGACGGCAAGAAGCCTTGTGGGGATCTGATCCCGGTTGACTATGCGAAGATCGGTGAAGGATACGGGCTTAAGACATACACATGTAAGACGATCGCAGAATTAGAGGCAGCACTGGAAGATGCGAAGAAGCAGGAAATTGCTTGCTTATTCGACTTAAAGGTTATTCCAAAGACCATGACAGACGGATATGAATCATGGTGGAATGTAGGAATTGCAACTACTTCTTCTAAGGAGTCTGTAAGAAAGGCATGCGTTGGTGTTCTGGAAGGAAGAAGAGAAGCAAGAGATTATTAAGATTTATAAAGATAGATTCAGGAGGCGAAAGACAGTGAGTAAGGTATTTGGTTATCCAAAATTCGATGAAAATGGCGAGATGATTCTTACCACTTATGACAATGAATATAAGGCAATGATGATGGACATCCGTGTGTACAGCATGAAGGCCGGACAGATAAGAACATTTAAGAGAGACAAAGAGGAGACGGCGGTTCTCCTTCTCTCCGGAAAAGTAACCTATACATGGGAAGATGAGAAAGCAACGGTCAGCAGAAAAGATGTATTTACCGAAGGTCCATGGGCACTGCACGTAAGCGGAAGTAAAGAGATTACTGTAACAGCAGAAGAAGATACTGAAATTCTGGTACAGTGCACGCACAATGACAAAACATTTGCAAGCAAATTGTATTCACCGGACGATGCACCTTGGGGCTATTCAAGTGTCGGAAAGTTCGGAAATGTGGCAAAGCGCCGTGTAAATACAATCTTTGATCACGATATCTGTCCGGAGTCGAATATGGTACTTGGAGAAGTATTGAATGACAGAGGAAACTGGTCAGGATACCTGCCACACAGACATCCACAGCCGGAGACTTACCTGTTCAAGTTCGACAGACCGGAAGGATTCGGAGCAAGCTTTGTCGGAGATCAGGTATTCAAAAGTGTAGACAACAGTTTTTCCGCAATTCCTGGTGGAGAGCTTCATCCACAGGCAGTGGCACCTGGATTCCAGATGTACACATGCTGGATGATCCGTCACATTGATGGCAATCCATGGCTTCAGACGGACAGATGTGAAGACGAGAGATATGTGTGGATGCATGATGCACAGTTTTAATTAAGAAGATAGCAAAACGCTTATTTAGAGAGAAAAGGAGATAATTATTATGGCAAGAGAATTTATCGTACCTGGACAGATGATTTCAGGATCAGGAGCACTTGATATGGCACAGGATACACTTGGAACACTTGGAAAGAAAGCAATGATTGTTACAGATAAAGTGATGATCGATCTTGGAAACTGTGCAAAAGTAGAGAATGCATTAAAAAGCCAGGGTGTAGAATATACTATTTACTCTGAAATCGCAGGAGAACCAACAGACGTAATGATCGAAAAAGGTCTGGCTCAGTACAAAGCAGAAAGATGTGATTTCCTCGTAGCACTTGGTGGAGGAAGCCCGATTGATTCGATGAAAGCAATCGGATCCCTCGTGAAAAATGGCGGAAGCATTTCTGATTACATGGGAAAAGTGATCGATGTAGAGATGCCTCCGATGGTAGCTATCCCGACAACAGCAGGAACCGGATCTGAAGCTACACAGTTCACGATCATTACAGATACCAGAAAAGACATTAAGATGCTGCTGAAAGGTAAAGTGCTGATTCCTTCATTAGCCATTATCGATCCCCAGTTCACTATGACAGCACCACCGAAGATTACGGCAGCAACAGGGCTTGATGCATTGTGCCATGCAGTAGAAGCTTATACATCCAGAAAAGCACAGACATTATCAGATACTTTTGCAATGTCAGCTGTAAAGAGAATCTTCAAATTCCTCCCAGTAGCATTCCATGATGGAAAGAATGAAGAAGCAAGAGTACAGATGTCTGTAGCAGCTCTGGAAGCAGGAATCGCATTCAACAACTCATCTGTAACACTGATCCACGGAATGAGCCGTCCGATCGGAGCATTGTTCCATGTAGCACACGGACTTTCTAACGCAATGTTGATGAAAGAGTGCTTAAGCTTCGCATTAGAGGGAGCCTATGACAGATTTGCAGATCTCGGAAGAGCTATCGGAGTTGCAACACCGGAAGATTCGGATCAGGCAGCCAGTGAGAAATTCCTGGATGCAGTCGTAGCGCTGACAGAAGAATTAGAGACACCGACACTTGCTGAGTTCGGAATTGACAAAGAGAAATTTTTCGAAGTGATCGAGAAAATGGCATATGATGCAATGGACAGCGGAAGTCCGCAGAATACACAGCGTACGATTACACAGGCTGATGTAGAGCAGATGTATAAAAATCTGTGGTAAGTATAAAAGTTAGAATGTAAGAAGATATTACAGATGCCATACGGGTTCCGTGTGGCATTTGTAAAAATCAGGAGAGGTAGCAATATGGCAATATTTACAGGTGCAGGAGTAGCAATCGTTACTCCGTTCAAAGAAGATGAATCTATCGATTATGACAGATTGGACGAATTGATCGATTTTCACTGTGAAAACGGAACCGACAGCATCGTAATCTGCGGAACTTCCGGGGAAGCTGCAACGATGACAGAGCGTGAACACATGGAATGTGTGAAATTTACGGTTGAACGAACAAAAGGAAGAATTCCGGTTATCGCAGGAACCGGCTCAAACTGTACGAAGACGGCAATGGAATTATCAAAAGAAGCCGCCGGATATGGCGCAGACGGCGTGCTTGTCGTGACACCATACTATAACAAGGCAACCCAGAAAGGTATGATCGCACACTTCACTCAGGTAGCAGATGCAGCGAAAATACCGGTTGTCCTTTATAACATACCTGGAAGAACCGGATGTAAGATGGAAGCAGAGACTGTGGCTTATCTTGTGAATCATGTGGATAACATCGTGGCAATCAAGGAAGCAAGTGGAGATTTCTCCAATATCGTGAAGATGATGGATCTGACAGATGGAAAATTAGATCTGTATTCCGGAAATGATGACCAGATCGTACCATTGATGTCACTGGGCGGAAAAGGAGTGATTTCCGTACTTTCCAATGTAGCCCCACAGGCAGCCCATGATATCTGTCAGCTTTATCTGGATGGAAAGGTAAAAGAAAGTCTGGAGCTGCAGTTAAAGGCATTGCCATTAATTCATGCATTGTTCTCAGAAGTAAACCCGATTCCGGTAAAGAAAGCGGTAGAACTGATGGGCCTATGCGGAGGAACCGTAAGAGCACCTCTGACAGAGCTTGAGCCGGAGCATACAGAAATCTTAAAAAGAGAGATGCAGAAGTTCGGACTTATTTATTAATTAAGAGGAAAAAATTATGGAGTTAACAACTACACAGAAAAGACAAAGATTACTGACGATGATATTTGGTGCCATTGCTATCTTTTTTACCGGCTATCCTCACGTATGGTCGATCTATCAGCCATACGTGATGGAACAGGCCGGCTGGAGCCAGACAGCAGCGTCTATGTGTTTTTACCTGGCACTGAGTACATTCGTATTTGGAAATATAATCGGTGGAAGATTACAGGATAAATATAATCCGAAGATTGTTGTATGGATCGGAGGCGGTATCTTCGCCATTGGAATTCTGGCATCCGCATTCCTGATCGTACCTTCGTCGCTTCCTATGTATGTGACCTATGGTGTGATGCAGGGATTCGGACAGGGACTCATTTATACCGTAATTATCTCGACTGTTCAGAAATGGTTCCCGGGAAGAACGGGATTCGCATCAGGTGTGGTCGTAACGGCAAACGGACTGTGTGGATTCTTTCTGGCACCAATCAGCAGAAGAATCCTGCAGGCAGAGGGACCGGGAAAGACATTCCTGATCATTGGTGCAGCGATTACAATCTCCTGGATCTTATGCGGTATCTTCTTTACCGCTCCGGATAAAGAGTGGAGAAGAAAAGCCGAACGGGCATTAAGAGAACAAAACGTGGCAAATGGAAATGCAGAAGCACAGACAGAACAAAAGCAGTACACATCCGCAGAGATGATGAAGACAAAGAACTTCTATCTTCTTCTGGCGACGATGCTGTTTGGGCTGATTTCTTATTTCCTGGTGTCACCGGTATCACAGACATATCAGATTGAACTTGGAATCCCGTCGGCAATTGCGGTCAGTGCAGTTATGATCGGTTCCATTGTGAATGCCGGAACCCGGCTGGTACTTCCGACACTTTCCGATAAAGTAGGAAGAGTGGGATGTATCAAGGGCGTGCTGGCAGTATCTGTTGTGGCAATGGCAATACTTACATTTACCAGATCCTATACCGTAACCGCAGCAATCATTCTGATGTATGGATGCTATGGCGGAATCATGGGAAGTTTCCCATCCTTTACAAGTTCCATCTTTGGAATTGAGCATACCGGAGAAAATTACGGATTCGTAATGCTTGGTATCGTAATCGCAACATGTGGCGCACCGGCATTATCAGGATTCATTACCGGAAAAGGATATGGCATGCATGTGGTATTCGGGATGGGAATTGTATTTGCAGTGATCGCCCTGATCTGTCTGACAATATTGGGACATAACCTGAAAAAAGAAGAACATGGAAAGGAGCAGAAGAACAATGGCATTAGTAACGATGAAAGAATTACTGGAGCGTGCGAAGAGTAATTACAGAGGAATCGGCGCATTCAGTGTTGGAAATATGGAGATGGTAAAAGGAGCAATCCAGGCAGCAGAAGAACTGGACACTCCGATCATCTTGCAGATTGCAGAAGTAAGATTGAAACACTCCCCGCTTGCACTTATGGGACCAATGATGGTACAGGCTGCAAAAGAGGCGAAAGTAGACGTGGCAGTGCATCTGGATCATGGACTTACCATGGAGACAGTAGAGAAAGCACTGGAACTTGGATTTACCTCCGTCATGTTCGACAGCTCTACATATCCATTTGAAGAAAATATCGAGCGTACAGTAAAGATAGTAGAACTGGCAAAGAAATACGGGGCAACCGTAGAGGCTGAGCTGGGACTGGTAGGTGGAAGCGAAGACGGAAGTGAAGATCATGGAATCCGCTGTACGAATCCGGATGATGCAAAGATATTTGTTGAACGCACCGGAATCGATGCATTGGCAGTTGCAATCGGAAATGCACACGGCAATTATCCGGTAGCACCGAAGCTTGCATTTGATGTACTGGAGCAGATCCATGATAAGACAGGAATTCCGTTGGTTCTTCATGGTGGAAGTGGAATCACGGATGCAGATTTTAGAAAAGCAATCGAGCTTGGAATTGTGAAAGTGAATATTGCGACAGCAAGCTTTAATCGTCTGACAAAACATGCGGAAGAGTATCTGAAGTCAGAAGGAGCACATAATTATTTTGATCTGAATCTGGCTATGGTACAGGGAACGTATGAGAATGTGAGACATCATATCGAAGTGTTCAACTGTGAGATGCCGCTGGATGAGGTGGATGCGTAAAAATATAATAATGATGATACAATAAATAAAGTTCTGTTAATTGGCTATATGCACGATAACAGAACTTTATTTTTGTGCATTTTATTAGAAAATGAATGGAGAAAGCAGCATTTATTGACATAAAAAACAACCGGTGCTATTATAAAAAACATAAATCGTATCCAATATCCAATATCCGATACAAAGAAGGAGGAAATGAACATGAAAATTGCAATCGGTTGTGATCCAAATGCAGAAGAAGCAAAGCAGGAAATCATTGCTTACATTGAAAAGAAAGGCTATGGAGAGGTGACAGACTTCGGAAGTGAAGATCCGATCTATGCGAATGTAGCAATTGATGTAGCAGAACATGTAGCATCCGGGGAATATGACAGAGGTGTGCTGATCTGCGGAACAGGGCTTGGGGTATCTATTGCTGCCAATAAGGTAAAAGGTGCATATGCCGCACTGGTATCTGACGTATATTCTGCGACAAGAGCAAGACTCAGTAACGATGCCAACATTGTCTGTATGGGAGCATTCACGACAGGTGCAAAAGTACGTGAGATGCTTGTGGACGCTTTCTTTACGAACGAATTCGTACCGGGATGTTCTTCACAGCCTAAAGTAGATGCATTCAGAGAGTATGATCAGAACCGCTAAAAGAGAGGAAAATTCTATGAAAAAACTATATTTCGGAAGTAATCTGAAGATGTATAAGGGCATCAGTGCGACCAGAGAATATCTTCAGAAACTGGTTGAAAATACAAAGGACATCAGCAGAGATGATATCGAGCTTTTTATCATTCCGTCTTATACGACGCTTCAGACTGCAACAAGCTGCTGTGACCGTGAATTTGTAAGACTTGGTGCCCAGAATATGTGCTGGGAAGACCAGGGACAGTTTACAGGCGAGATTTCACCATGCATGTTAGAAGAGATGGGGCTGGATCTTGTGATGATCGGACACTCTGAGAGACGGCATGTATTCGGCGAAAGTGATGTAGAAGAGAATAAAAAGGTGAAAGCGGCCCTGTCACATGGGTTTAAGACGTTACTTTGTATCGGCGAAACAGCAGAGCAGAAAGAATATGGAATCAGTGCAGAGACTCTGCGCAGCCAGCTCAAAATAGGATTCTACGGTGTGTCACCGGAAGAGTGCAAGAATATCTGGGTGGCATATGAACCGGTATGGTCTATCGGTGTCAATGGAACACCTGCATCTGCGGATTATGCAGAAGCTATGCACAAGGAAATCAAAACTGCATTATACGAGATCTTTGGTGAAAAATCTGAGGAAATTCCTGTCCTGTACGGTGGAAGTGTCAATCCGGGCAATGCGGAGTCACTGATCGTACAGCCATCGATAGATGGTCTTTTTGTCGGAAGAGCTGCATGGGATGCAGATAAGTTCGACACATTGATTCGTGATGCAATGAAAGTATATGCAGAACACAATTGTTAAAAATGCACAAAAAACGAATAGGGAAATTAGATAATTAGTCATGTTGACAAAGATTGGATCCAGCTGTATGATAAAAGCACGATGAATCGTATCCAATATCCAATATCCAAACAACAAAACTAAGGAGGTAAAGAAAGGATGAAGGAAGAAAAAAGTTTTTTTAAACTTATGCAGAAGGTACCTGGGGGATTAATCATTGTGCCAATGCTGATCGGAGTACTTGCTAACACATTTATTCCAAATGTACTTGAGATCGGAGGATTTACATCTGGAATGTTCAAAACCGGAACCGCCTGTCTGTTAGGAATGTTCCTCTTACTGAACGGAGCATCCATCGATGTAAAGAAGATCGGAATGCCGCTGTACAAAGGATGTACACTGACTCTTATGAAATTTGTAGTTGGTATTGTACTCGGACTTCTGGTAGCAAAGATCGGCGGAGCCGCAGGATTCTGTGGAATCACTTCCATGGCAATGATCGCCGGTATCACAAACTCAGCCGGAGGATTGTACTTAGGACTTGCGCAGCAGTATGGTGATGAAACAGATGCCGGAGCAATTTCTATCTTATCACTGAACGACGGACCATTCTTTACAATGATTGCTATGGGAACAGCTGGTATGGCTTCCATCCCGATCGAATCATTTATCGCAACACTGATTCCTCTGATCATCGGTATTATCTGGGGAAATCTGGACAAGACATTCCGTAAAGTTGCAGCAGATGCAATGCCGATCATCACATTCTTCATGATGATCCCAATCGGAGCAGGAATGAGTCTTAAGAGTATTGCATTAGGTGGAGTTGGCGGAGTAGTACTGGCAATCATCTCAGCACTGTCAGCATTTTTATTCTACTTCCTGTTCCAGCTTACACTGCCAAAGAACAAGAGAAATGCTATGGGAGCTGCAATCGGTACGACAGCAGCAAATGCAACAAGTGTTCCGGCTTCTCTTGCAGAGGTTGATCCGGCATGGCAGTCAGCAGCAAGTACGGCAACAGCACAGCTTGCAGTAGCAGCCATTGTAACAGCGTTTACCGCACCAATCATTACATCTATGTGTGATAAACACATGAGAAAGAAAAAACTTGGTATTTATTCTGATGCAGCGATCGCAGAACGCGAGGCAAAGGAAAAACAAGGAGCATAAAAGTAATATAAATTATTAAATATATTCAAAATTTTAATAGGAAACAAATAACACTACATATACAATAAGAAAGAGAGGACTATATTATGTCATTAACAATCAGACCACTTAACTCAGGCTACATCCCAACAAAACCACTGGAATACTGGTATCATTTCTCATGCAAGAAATATGTTGAAAAAATGGGTATCACAAATGAATCAGATCAGCTTCCAGATATGACATTCTTAATTGAAGGCGGCGATCAGCTGATCCTGGTTGACACAGGTATGTCATGGACAGAGCATGCAGACAAATATCATCACGGACCATCTCTTCAGAGACCAGGAATCGATGACATCGAGTCACGTCTGGCTCAGGTAGGATACAAACCATCAGATGTAGATATCGTATTATTTACACATCTTCACTGGGATCATATCTTCTACCTTGAGAAATTTACAAAAGCTCGTTTTATCTGCAACGAAGTTGAATGGGATTATGCACACAATCCAGTACCGCTTCACTACAAATCATACTGCCGTCCGATCATCGCAAAAGATGGTGATGTAACATGTGGAGACCAGTTCATTGCACCATACGATCAGCCAGGCGTATATGAAAGATTTGAAACCGTAAAAGGCGAAGTTGAAATCGCACCGGGCGTAAGCGTATACGAGTCATTTGGACATTGTCCAGGACATATGACAGTTGTTGTTGAGACAGAAGAAGGACCATACTTCTGCGTTGGAGATTCCGTATTCGTAATGGGTAACATTGATGCTCCACAGGAAATGCAGGATGAATTACATTACGACATCTGCCCTCCAGGACGTTATGTTGATATCGTAGCTGCATGGAAGACAGTACGTGATACAGTCCGTCGTTGTAAAGAGGCAGGAGTAGATCCTCACAAACATCTGTTACTTGCTCATGACGTAATCTTATCTGCAGCAGTAGAGAAATATGAAGATTCTCATGACAATAAACTTCCGGTAATCGGAAAGAAAGATACTGACTTCGTATTCGATGAGTACAAGACAGCAATCATTGACAAAGATGCTAGAAAAGCAGCAAAGAAAGCTGAGACAAAATATTTCAGCCAGAACTAATATGTGATATAGTCGAGAGAGAATAAGAATCTGGACGAGAGTGGGATGTTGTGGAGGTTATCCAAAGGGGTGGTCTTCACAATATCTGTATAGAAGGAGATTAATGGAGAATATGAAGACGATAGCGGTAATCGAAAGTTGCGATACAAAGTTCAAAGAAGCGAAGTTTATCAGCGATTTTATTAAAAATGAAGGATTAAATGCTCTGGTTATCAATACAGCAACAGGTCCTGCACCATCTTATAATTATGACATCTCAAGAGAAGAAATCGCAGAAAGTTATGGCACACCTTGGGAAGAGATGAAACCAAAATCAAAAGGTGAAAAGATAGACTACATGAAAGATGCCGTTGCAGCTTATGTAGTAAAATTATATGAAGAAGGAAAGATTGACGGAATAATTTCTGTCGGAGGACTTCAGAACACAGTCATGGCGGCAAATGCAATGCAGAAACTGCCGATTGGTTTTCCAAAAGTTATGGCTACAACTGTAGCAAGCGGAACAAGAAAATTTGACCTTGTTGTAGGGGATAAAGATATTACGGTTATGCCTGCAATCTGTGATTTTACAGGACTTAATATTGTAACACGTCAGGTCATCTCCAATGCCTGTGCTTGTTGCGTGGGAATGGTAAAATGTGCAGGACAGGTTCTGACAAAAGGTGATAAACCGGTTGTTGCAGTTACATTGATGGGTGTAACAAATACAGGAGCTGTTGCAGCAGTAGAAGAATTAGAGAAGATGGGACTTGAAGTGATTGGTTTCCACGCAACAGGAGTCGGTGGAGCAACAATGGAAGATATGGCAGCAAATGGCCTGGTAGATGGAATTCTGGATCTGACTTTACATGAACTGACATCCGAATATTTCGGAGGTGGATTCTCATATGGTCCGAAAGCAAAAATCCGTCTGGTAGAATCTGTAGAGAAGAAAGTACCATTGGTTATCAGCCTTGGTGGACTTGATTTTGTAGACTTCAGTACAAGCGAACTTCCAGATAGAATGGACGAAAGAAAATATATGCTTCACAATGCTAATACAGCACATATCAAGATCCTTCCAGAAGAAGCCGAAGCATTAGGAAAAATCCTGGCAGAAAGACTCAGCAAGGTTACTTATCCGGTGAAACTTCTGATTCCTACCAAGGGAATGAGACACAATACTCTGGAAGGACAGGAATTATACGAGCCAAAGAGTGATTCAGTACTGATTCAGACAATCATTGAAAACGTAAATGACAACGTAGAAGTTATCGTGATTCCACATAATCTGGATACTCCGGAATTTGGCGTGAAAGCAGCACATTATATTGTAGATGAAATGAAAAAACAGGGAAAATTACCACAGAACTTTGGGGAGAATTAAAAAAGCAGGAGGATATAGCAGTTATGGATCAGAAAGCATATGAAATCGCAGAAAAACTTGTTATTGCAAGTAAAAGAGCTTATAATAGAGGGATACAGACTGGTAGTGGAGGAAACGTAAGTGCCAGAATACCTGGAACAGAGACAATGCTTGTAAAAGCAAGCGGCGGTTCTCTGGGTGACTGCACACCAGAAGGATTTTTAATTACGGATTTTGACGGGAATGTGATCGAAGGAACAGGAAAGCCGACGAGAGAAGCATTACTGCACGGCTACATCTATAAATTGAAACCAGATGTACAGTCTGTCGTACATGTACATTCTCCATATGCGATCGGATGGTCATCCTCTAAGAAAGACCTGCCGCTTGTAACATGGCATTCCAAACTGAAGAATCCGGAAGGATATCCAACCTTAGACGTACATGCAGCAATGGTGAGACCGGAAGACGTACCGATGGTAGAAGCAATGTTTGAAAAGACACCGAATATCAATGCCTTCTTACTGGCAGATCATGGTGTAGTTGCAATGGGAAAAGATCCACTGGCTGCAGAGCATACAGCTGAGTTAGTCGAAGAGACAGCTCAGGTTGCTATTTTGGACAAAGTGGTAGAAAAGCTTGGTCTGTAAATATTTTAGATAAGAGAGTAGTGCTATATATGAGTAACCGAGTGACAATGGGTCAAGATGATTCAATGATGCTGCAAAGAGATACATTGCCAATGCAGGTATTGAACAAACTGATGGATTGGATTATGGATGGAAAGTTGAAGATGGGGGAAAAGCTGAATACAGAAGAGCTTGCCCGTCAGCTTGGAGTCAGTCGTATGCCAATCAGAGAGGCTTTGAAGAGTCTGGAAAAAATGGGACTGGCTGAATCGATTCCTTATGTAGGGGTAAAACTTGTTTCGCTGGAACAGGAGGATGTTTTACAAATATATCTGATGCGTCAGTTGTTAGAGCCGCTTGCAGCTGGAGAAGCGTGTAAAAAGATTACGGAAGAACAGATACACGAACTGGAAGAGATACATAAGGAATATATTCCAATTGTTGAAGCAGATGAGATTGATGCAAAAAAGTTATACTTGCAAAATCGAAAATTTCATTTTGCAATCTATTCCATCAGCGAAATGGACAGAGTATGTGCGATGATAGAATCATTATGGGATACGTTATCATTTTTTAAACTGATATATGGCCGGGATGTGATAAAGAATACGAATGGAGCCAAGAATATGATTGCAGAACATCAGGGATATATCGATGCTCTGAAAGATAGAGATGCAGAAAGATTGAAGAAATCATTATATGATACACTAGGTGTAAGAATCGATGGAATATCAAAAGAAACGGATTATTACACATTGTAAAAGGAGACCAGCTATGAAAATTAATAAAATTACAAATGCGCAGGAATTCTTTAAAGTTGTTGACGATTGCAAAGGTCGTGTAGAATTACTGACAGGTGAGGGAGACAGATTGAACATGAAATCAAAACTCTGCCAGTTTATGTCTATGACACAGCTTTTCTCCAGAGCAGATGAACTGCATTTGGAGATCGTTGCAAGTGAGGAAGAAGATTTGCAGAAGATTTGTAAGTATCTGATGAAATATGAAGATATGTAGAGAATGATGTGAGTGGAAGCCGGGATCATATGCTGTGGAGGTGAGTGGTTCCGGTTTTTATTTATCACCATGCATTCGAAAGAAGCTGCCAGTGGCAGGTTCTGTAGATTTTGTTTTCCGTGTGTTTAATGGAAGAGGGTGTATTGAGAAAAGTTTTCAATACACCCTCTTCCATTTTCGGAAAAAAAGTGTATCATATTAGTTAGATAAAGCTAACTAATATACTTACATAAAAGGAGGCAGTACATGAGTGTAGTAATCGTAGGCGGACATGACAGAATGGTTCATCAGTATAAAAAGATCTGTAAAGAGTACAAATGCAAAGCAAAAGTATTCACACAGATGTCAGGAAACTTAAGTGAGAAGATCGGAAGTCCCGATCTGTTAATCTTATTTACCAATACAGTATCTCATAAGATGGTACACTGTGCAGTAACAGAAGCGGAAAAATGTAATGCACAAATCGTAAGATGCCACACAAGCAGCGGAAATGCTTTAAATGAGATTCTTCAGAATGCCTGTACGGCATAAGTATCTGGAATGTGGGGCAGCTCATACCAGATGAAAGCTTTATAAAACTCCATGAGCTGATAATAGTAAAAATCATATAAAAAGAGAAAGAAAGGACAAGGAGATGAGTAGGGTACATTTCCTGGTCCTTTTCTTGATCTTTTTTAAACTTAAAATTCCATAATGACAGTCCTTGCGTTTGGTAGACAAAATACGATATAATAAAAAATGCTTGACTTAAAAAGTAAAGAGAGGTTTATGGAATGAAGAGAGAGACATTTGGATCAAGACTGGGCTTCATCCTTGTATCTGCAGGATGTGCCGTTGGTATTGGAAATGTGTGGAAGTTCCCGTACATGTGTGGACAGTTCGGCGGGGCTGCATTCATTTTAATCTATCTGGTGTTCCTTCTGATCATGGGAATCCCGGTTATGGTCTGTGAATTTGGTGTCGGACGTGCCAGCAGACACAGTGTTGCCGCTGCATATGAGACACTGGAACCAAAAGAAACAAAGTGGCATATTACGAAATGGATCGGTGTTATCGGATGCTATTTCCTGATGATGTTCTATACCACAGTTGGTGGATGGATGCTGTATTATTGCGTCAGAAGCTTCAGAGGAGATTTTGTGGGTGCGGATATGAAGACTGTATCTGCAGGATTCAGTGATATGCTAGGAAATATGCCGCTTATGGCATTCTGGACGATTTTGATATGTATCATTGGATTCGGTGTATGTGCGTTTGGAATCCAGAAAGGTATCGAAAAAGTTTCCAAGTTCATGATGACAGCACTGCTTTTGATCATGATCGTACTTGCGATCCATTCTGTGATGATGAAAGGTGCCGGAGCAGGAATTCGTTTTTACCTGATCCCTGATTTCAAACAGATGGCAGAGATTGGAATCGGAAATGTAATTTTCGGGGCTATGAGCCAGGCATTCTTTACATTATCAATTGGAATCGGAGCGATGTTGATCTTTGGAAGTTATATGGAAAAAGACCAGAGATTATTCGGAGAGGCTGTGAATATTACCGTGCTTGATACAATCGTAGCGCTGATGGCAGGTTTCATTATTATCCCTGCATGCTTTGCATACGGAATTGAACCGGGAGCAGGCCCGAGCCTTATATTTATCACGATCCCGAATATTTTCGCGCAGGTGGCAGGCGGGTGTGTATGGGGAGGATTATTCTTCCTGTTCTTAAGCTTTGCTGCATTTACGACACTGGTTGCGGTATTTGAAAATATTATTTCTTTTGATATGGATTTATTCGGATGGTCAAGAAAGAAGAGTACACTGGTAAGTCTGATTCTGATCATTATCTTAAGTATGCCATGTGTTATGGGATTCAATGTATTGGCCGGATTCACTCCACTTGGAGAAGGATCGACAATCATGGATCTGGAGGACTTCATCGTATCGAATAACCTGCTTCCGCTTGGAAGTCTGGGATATGTATTGTTCTGTACAAAGAAGAATGGCTGGGGATGGAACAGCTTCCTTGAAGAAATCAATCAAGGAGAAGGATGGAAGTTCCCGGCAGGAATCAAGGGTTATATGTCTTACGGACTGCCGCTTCTGATCATTATCATTTACCTGAAGGGATATTATGATAAATTTCAACCAATGGGAACGAAGACACTGATTGGTTGGATGATCGTGGCATTCTTATTCCTTGCATTTGTGATCGGATGCTCTTGTGGAAAAAGTAATGCGGAAAAAGTGGATAAGTAAAGTGAAAAAGTAAAAAGATGTGGAAAAAGGATAAGTTCTTTCATGAAGAGAGAAAGAACTTATCCTTTTTTCGCCATGCGTTCGAAAGAAGATGCCAATGGCAAGTCCTATATGTGGCAAAGTATGTAAGTGAATTTAATTCTTCGTCTCGTATGCTGCCTGGCGTACATCCGGGATTGCGATCAGTACCGGATATAATACAGCAGAGATAATAAGTCCGCCGACTCCCTGGATAATATTAGCAGGGATACTTGCAGCAGCGCCGCTTCCATACAGGAAGAACTCGCAGATAAAATATCCACCGGCGACGAATGCGATATCTGTAATACCTCCAAGGATAACTGCGACGTAACGGTTCTTACCGTAACGGCACATCTTCTGGTAAATCAGTCCGGATACCAATGCGACAAGCCCCTTGATCACCAGTGTGATCGGAACGTATACAAAATATCCACCGATCAGGTCAGACAGTGCAGAACCGATACCACCGGCAAGCATACCATATACAGGACCAAGGATGATACCTGCGAGGATTACGATTGCATCACCAGGATGGATATATCCGCCGGTTCCCGGTGTCGGAATACGGATGGACATTGTAGCAACACAGGCTAACGCAGCGAATAATGCTGTCATAATTATTTTTTTCAGATTGGAATTCATAACCAAAACCTTCTTTCCTTTCGTAATTGCCATTACTGTACAATAGTAGTGGCATGAGATAAAGAGCCAGTTATGAGAAAATATACCATACCAGTTGTAAAAATACTAGAAAAGAAAGGAAGTACGTGTATGAAATTTCGGGTAATCTTTTGATAAAGAAAAAGAAATCCTGTACTTTTATATAAAATCGTGCTATACTGCTACAGTTGAAATTTAATGTGATAATGCGGTAATGCGATACAAAATCAAAAATATGATTTATAAATAGGAAAGGACTAGAAGTAATGTTGGCAACAATCGAATCAATCAACAATGTGGTAAATAACTTCATCTGGGGAGTACCGGCCATGATCTGCATCGTAGGAGTAGGGCTTTTATTAAGCATCAGAACCGGATTTCTTCAGATCCGTAAATTCCCATATGCGATGAAAGTAACAATCGGCCGGATGTTGAAAAAAAGAGAAGCTTCAGACGGAGCACTGACACCATTCCAGGCAGTATGTACGGCACTGGCTGCGACCGTCGGAACCGGTAATATTGCAGGCGTGGCAGGAGCAATCGCGATCGGAGGCCCGGGTGCAGTTTTCTGGATGTGGATATCAGCACTTCTTGGAATGTGTACAAAGTTTTCAGAAGTAACGCTTGCGGTACATTTCCGGGAGAAAAACGCGGAAGGCGATCTGGTCGGAGGACCTATGTACTACATAAAAAATGGACTGAAGAAGCAATGGCACTGGCTGGCCTATCTGTTCGCGGCATTTGGTGTACTGACGGTATTCGGAACGGGGAATGCAACACAGGTCAATACCATCACGACAGCAATTGATTCAGCTCTGTATAATTATGGTGTGATCAGTGAACAGAATGTGAGTACTCTGAATCTGGTGATCGGAATTATTCTGGCAGTATTGATCGGGCTGATCCTTCTTGGAGGAATCAAACGAATCGGGCAGGTAGCGGAAAAGCTGGTTCCGTTTATGGCGGTCATTTATATTATTCTTGCAATCGGAGTTGTGATCTTGAATTACAGAAATATCCCGACAGTATTCGCTTCTATTTTTAAAGGTGCCTTTTCACCCGCATCTGTGACCGGCGGTGCAGTAGGATCTTTCTTCATGAGTATGAAAAAAGGTGTATCCAGGGGAATCTTTTCAAATGAAGCAGGACTTGGTACCGGTTCGATTGCTCATGCATGTGCGGATACAAGAAAGCCTGTAAAGCAGGGATTCTTTGGAATATTCGAAGTCTTTGTAGATACAATTGTGATCTGTACACTGACGGCACTTGTCATTCTGTGTAGCGGCGTACCGGTTGGATATGGAGATGCGGCCGGTGCAGAACTTACGATTCTTGGATTTACTTCCACTTACGGAAGCTGGGTATCGATATTTACGGCCATTGCAATGTGCTGCTTTGCATTTTCTACGATCATTGGATGGGGACTTTATGGAACACGTTGTGTGGAGTTCCTGCTTGGTACCCGCGCAAACAGACCATTTATGATATTGTATGCACTGGTAGCGATTGTCGGCGCAACTATGGAACTGGGACTGATGTGGAATATTGCAGAGACATTTAATGGTCTGATGGTTATCCCGAACCTGATAGCAGTCTTCCTGCTGTCAGGAGTTGTGGTCAGACTTGTGAAAGAATACTTTGACAGAGAGGGCAAAAATGTATAAAAGATGCCGCTTAGTCACCGGAAGGTGACTGGGCGGCATTCTTTTTATACTGACTGGGTGACATGCCTATGTAACGCTTGAAAATCTGGCCATAATATGCCGGTGAGGAAAATCCTACAAGTCCGGCAATCGTAGTAATATTCTCCCCGTCCATAAGAAGTGGAATACTGTTCTGAATCCGTGTAGACAGCAGGTAATCGAAGATGGTCATCCGCATATATTTTTTGAAAAAGCGGCAGCATTCGCTTTTGCACAGTCCGGCGTGGGCGGCGATATCTTCGAGACTGAGTTCTTCGGAAGCATGCTCCTGAAGATAAGAAAGAATGTCTTTCAAACGCTGTAAATGCTTCTGTGGATGCGGAGTATCCTGGGCAATCTGGACATAATGCAGATAAAGCCGGTGCCAGATCTCACAGAGCAGGAGATGAATACGGAATTCATAGTCAGGAAGTTCCGGCTGTTCCGCTATGCCTTCATATCCGGGAATGAAGGCATCGGAAGAAGATTGAACCTGGCAGGTTAATGTATATATTTCTTTTATGTATTCGATAATTTCATTTTGCCATGGAATTTCCGGTTTTAATACAAGTGAAGACCAGAATTCGTTGGAAGTGATAAAATCGACATATTTGGTCTGCAGGATACTGTTCTCGTAGCCATAGATGAATTTGGGATGAAATGTGACAGAGATATAATTACAGTCCTGGTCATCAATCATATATCCGGCATGTAAAGCATTACTGTTGCAGAATATCCCTTCGCCTTCTGAGATAATATAACGCTGGTCATTGACGACATATTCCATCTGTCCGGATACGAACCATGTAAGTTCGATCTCCGGATGCCAGTGCCACATGAAGGAATGCTGTTCATAAGACTGTATTGCCTCTGGGGATACCTGAACGGGGAAAGTGTAACTTCCGTGTTCTTTTACTTCTTTTTTGTTTTTTTCTGTAAGAATCTGAATACCTTTCATATCATCCTCCGTATATAAAAGTCAAAAACAAATAAAATCTCAATATTCTTATAAAATATGCCAATATTCTTATTGTGAGAATTTGCATATCTCATTATGATTATATTATAGCAATAACAGAAGACAGTCAACTACAAAAAAGTATGTAAGTGGATGTTAAAGAAGGCCTGAAACTTAAGGTATGAAAGAAAAAATGATAAAAATGTATTAAAAATGGAGGTAATGGAATGCAGAAAGAGCAATTGATCGCAAAATTTCAGGAATTATACGGAGAAGGCGGGGAAATCCGTACTTATTTTGCACCGGGACGAGTAAACCTGATCGGAGAACATACAGATTATAACGGAGGTCATGTATTCCCATGTGCACTGACAATGGGAACATGGGCAGTGGTAAGGAACAGAGAAGACAGAAAATTAGGTTTCTTCTCTTTGAACTTTGAAAAGCTTGGAATCATTGAGACAAGTCTCGATGAATTGATTCCGAGTAAAAATGCCGGATGGACGAATTATCCGAAGGGAGTAATGTGGGCATTCGAAAAGAGAGGGTATGAACTGACACATGGAATGGATATCCTGATCTATGGAAATATTCCGAATGGTTCTGGACTTTCTTCTTCCGCATCACTGGAAGTGCTGACAGGACTGATGTTAAAAGATACATTTGGATTTGAAGATCTCTCCATGATCGATCTTGCATTGATCGGACAGTATTCGGAGAATAATTTCAATGGATGCAACTGTGGAATTATGGATCAGTTCGCAAGTGCGATGGGTAAGAAAGATCATGCAATTTTCCTGGATACCAATACATTAAAATACGAATATGCACCGGTCGTTCTTGAAAATGCGAAGATTGTGATCATCAACAGTAAGGTAAAGCACAGTCTGGTTGATTCTGCTTACAATGACAGAAGAAATGAATGTGAGACTGCATTAAAGGAACTTCAGAAGGTTACAGATATAAAGACACTTGGAGATCTTACAGAGGACGGATTCGAACAGTACAAGGATGCGATCAAAGATCCGGTCAGACAGAAGCGTGCGAAACATGCGGTATATGAGAATCAGAGAACTATTCGTGCAGTAGAAGCACTCCGTAACAACGATGTGAAATTATTCGGACAGCTTATGAATGCATCTCATGAGTCACTTCGTTATGATTATGAAGTGTCCTGCGAAGAGATAGATATTCTGGTAGATCTGGCGCAGGCAATGCCGGGGGTTATCGGTTCACGTATCACCGGAGGCGGATTCGGTGGATGTACGGTCAGCATCGTTGAAGAAGGAACGGTAGATAAGTTTATCGAGGAGATTGGAAAGACATATAAAGAAAAAGTCGGACATGAAGCAGAATTCTATGTAGTAGATATCGGTGACGGAGCAAAGATTGTATAAATTCACAGAATAGAAAAAAGAACGGAAGGATCAGAATATGTTGTATGAAAATATTAAGAAACTGGTAGAATATGGTATTCAGACCGGACTGACACCGGAATGTGAGAGAATTTACACAACAAATTTATTGTTAGAATTATTCCAGGAAGATTCATATGAAGATGTAGAAATCGACAGCAGTTCCATCGAGCTGGAAGCAGTTCTGGAAGGATTACTGGATGAGGCGGTAAAAAGAGGAATCATTGAAGACAGTATCGGATTCCGTGATCTTTTCGATACGAAGATCATGAATTGTCTGGTACCAAGACCGGCTCAGGTACAGAAGACATTTGCGGAAAAATATGAAGAATCTCCGGAAGCTGCGACAGAATATTTCTACAAATTAAGTCAGGACAGCAATTATATCCGCAGATACCGTGTGAAAAAGGACATGAAGTGGAAAGTAGATTCCCCATATGGTAAGATTGACATCACAATTAATCTGTCCAAGCCGGAGAAGGATCCAAAGGCGATCGCTGCAGCAAGAAATGCAAAGAATACCGCATATCCGAAATGTCTGCTTTGTATGGAAAATGAAGGATATGCAGGACGTCTTGACCATCCGGCAAGAGAAAACCACAGGATTATACCAATCGAGATTGCAGGTGGAAAATGGGGATTCCAGTATTCACCATATGTGTACTATAACGAGCATTGCATCGTATTTAACGGACAGCATATCCCGATGAAGATTGATAAGAAAGCATTTGAGAAATTATTTGATTTCGTAAAATTATTTCCACATTATTTCCTGGGATCTAATGCAGATCTCCCAATCGTTGGCGGTTCTATCTTAAGTCACGATCATTTCCAGGGGGGACACTATACATTTGCAATGGCAAAAGCGCCGATCGAGATTAAAATTACAATCCCGGGATATGAAGATGTTGAGGCTGGAATCGTAAAATGGCCGTTATCTGTCATCCGAATCCGTCACAAAGATGAGAAACGCCTGATAGATCTGGCAGATCATATCCTCAGATGCTGGCGAAACTATACAGATGAAGATGCATTCATCTATGCGAATACAGATGGAGAGCCACACAATACCATTACCCCGATTGCAAGAAAACGTGATGGATTGTTTGAACTGGATCTGACTCTTCGGAATAATATCACAACCGAAGAACATCCACTTGGCGTTTATCATCCACATGCAGAGTATCATCATATTAAAAAGGAAAATATCGGACTGATCGAAGTTATGGGACTTGCGGTGCTTCCATCCAGATTAAAAGAAGAGCTGGAGATTCTTGCGGATTATCTGGTTCAGAAAAAAGATATCAGAAGTAATGAAAAGATTGCAAAGCATGCGGACTGGGCAGATACATTTTGTAAAAAATATGATGGGATTACAGAAGAAAATGTAATGGATATATTGAAAAAAGAAGTCGGTGAAGTATTTGTACATGTACTTGAGGATGCCGGAGTGTATAAATGTACAGAAGAGGGAAGAGAAGCATTTTTAAGATTTGTAAAAACATTATAAGATGTTAGAAAAACGTCAAAAATCAGAAGGGATGAAAAGCCCGGAAGATTTTTGGCGTTTTGTCATGTTTGAGTTGTTATGATGAAAATATAACAAAATTTTACGTAAATATAAAGTGCTGATTGTGAATAGAGATAGTAGATGCTATAATGTAAATATAATTTTTCGGGAAAAAGTATATTAAAAGAGAAATTTCAGGAGGAAACTTATATGAGATATGAAATCAAAGGAGACACATTACCGGTAGTTATCTGCTATCTGGAGGGCGGAGAGAAGATGATCACAGAAGGAGGCGGAATGTCTTGGATGTCACCGAATATGAAGATGGAGACGACTACGAATGGAGGAATCGGCAAGGCATTTGGAAGAATGTTTTCCGGTGAGCATATATTCCAGAATATTTATACCGCACAAGGTGGCAAAGGGATGATTGCATTTGCATCGTGCTTTCCTGGATCCATCAAAGCATTTGAAATCGGACCGGGGCGCGAGATGGTATTCCAGAAAAGCGCATTCCTTGCAAGCGAAGCAGGGGTAGAATTGTCTGTGTTCTTTAATAAGAAGTTCAGCTCTGGATTATTTGGCGGAGAGGGATTTATCATGCAGAAGGTATCCGGTCAGGGAACTGTATTTGCTGAGTTTGACGGACATGTAGTGGAGTATGAATTGAACGCCGGACAGGAAATTGTCGTAGATACTGGACATCTGGCTGCAATGGATGCTTCATGCCAGATAGAGATAAAGAGTGTTCCTGGAGTAAAAAATATGCTGTTTGGAGGAGAGGGAATCTTTAATACCGTGGTTCATGGACCAGGAAGGGTATGGCTTCAGACAATGCCGATTTCAAATGTAGCAGGAGCACTCGGACCATATATTACAACATCCGGTAAATAATGCCTGGAAGGACAGGAAGTATGAGAACAAGAAGTATTCATAAAGCAGCACTGACGGATGCGGTTACACCACTGGAAGAGTCTGGAAAGAAACTGGCATATAAAGCGGCAGTCGAGGGAATCGTTCTTTTAGAAAATGACGGAAGTCTGCCATTGAAGGCAGGAAAGATAGCTTTGTACGGCGCTGGTGCGAAGAAGACGATTAAGGGTGGAACAGGATCAGGAGAAGTAAATGAGCGCCATGCAGTCTCTGTTTTTGAAGGACTGGAACAATCAGGATTTACAGTTACTACTATGCGGTGGATCGAAGATTATGACCAGACATTCGAAGAGGGTGAACAGGAATATGCAGAAGAATTCAGGAAAAAACTAAGTCCAAAGAACCTGTCAGATTTTATGAACCTGATGAGCAGTCCATATAGATATCCTTATGGCCGTGCCATACAGGAGAAGGATATAGAAGAGTCGGATACAGACAGTTGTATTTATGTGGTATCCAGACAGGCTGGTGAAGGGGCAGACAGAAAACTGGATGAAAATGAATATGGGCTATCAGAGATAGAGCGGATCAATATTGCATTCTGCGCAGAAAGATATAAGAAACTGATCGTAGTGATCAATGTAGGTGGAGTATTTGATCTGAATTTCTTAAATGAAATATCCGGAATTAATGCAGTTATTTTTATGGGAGAGCTAGGTACAATGGGAGGTCTGGCACTAGCAGATGTTATTTCAGGAAAACAGACGCCATCAGGGAAACTTACAGATACCTGGGCAAAACATTACCGGGATCTTCCGTTTGCAGATGAGTACAGTTACCTGAATGGTAATCTGGATGAGGAATATTATAGAGAAGGTATCTATGTAGGATACCGCTATTTTGATACATTTCATGTGGCACCAAGATATCCGTTTGGCTATGGAATGTCGTATACTAATTTTGCAATACGGTTTGAACAGATGCAGATGGAAGGCACGAAGATTCATGTGTATACAGAAGTGGAAAATACCGGAAGAATTTATGATGGTAAAGAAGTTGTGCAGATCTATGTAAGCTGTCCGAACGGGGAGCTTAAAAAGGAAGCACAGCGGCTGACTGCATTTCATAAGACGAAGTTATTAAAGCCGGGAGAAAAGGAAAAACTTATACTTAGTTTTGATCTCCGGGATATGACCAGCTACAGGGAAAAAGATGCAGCAACGGTCCTTGAAAAAGGAGAATATGTAATTCGTCTCGGTAATTCCAGCAGGAATACCAGAGTATGCGGAATCTTGAGATTATCCAGTGAAATCATAACAGAAAAACACTCGCATATCTGCAAAATCCCAATGCATGTGACAGAACTGGAACAAAAGGAAGAAGATATCCTTCATGCAACCTGTGACTGCAGACAAAACTGGGGAAGAGGATGCGAGATTATTATTGAAAATATGGAAAAAATTCGAAGCATTCCGGTAGAAGAGGATAAGATAACAGAAGTTGTGCATGAATATGGTCCGGTTAAAATATATTCCTCAGAAGAGACAGATGCCGTGATGGAGCGTTTAACACTCAGAGACATGGCAGAACTGTCTGTGGGCGGAGGTATGACTGGATCAAGATTCTTTGAAGCGCCAGGTGCAGCCGGGGTTACGTGCACAACACTGGAACAAAAAGGAATTCCAAATGTAGTAATGGCAGATGGACCGGCAGGGCTTCGTCTGAACAAGGTTTCATCTGTGTCATTCACCGGAAAGGTAAAAGGGATAGAGCCGAATATTTCATGTATGAAATATCTTCCGGAGCCGGTTAAAAAAATCATGCTTGGAAATCCGGATAGCCCGAATCTGCTCTATCAGTTTACTACGGCATTTCCAAGCGGGATTTCACTGGCATCGAGCTGGAATCTGGAACTGGCGGAAGAAGTGGGAAATGCAGTTGGAAAAGAGATGGAATGTTATGGTGTAACCTATTGGCTGGCACCAGGACTTAATATTCACAGAAATCCACTTTGTGGACGCAATTTTGAATACTATTCGGAGGATCCACTGGTTTCAGGAAAATTTGCAGCTGCCATTACAAAAGGTGTGCAGAAGAATCGTGGGTGTTATGTGACGTTGAAGCATTTCTGCTGCAATAATCAGGAGGATAATCGCAATAAGACCAATGTGAATGTCAATGAACGAGCGCTTAGAGAAATCTATCTGAAGGGTTTCGAGATTGCGGTAAAGGAAGCGGGTCCGGGAGCCATTATGAGCAGTTATAACAAAGTAAATGGTAAATATGTCAATAACAGTTACCGACTTCTGACACAGGTGCTTCGAAATGAATGGGGATTTGATGGTTTTGTAATGACGGACTGGTTTGCAACCGGGCGTAAATATGGAAATTCGGCACATGCGATTGCATCCGGGAATGATCTGATTATGCCGGGAAGTGCAGGTGCGGTGGATGAGATTGTGAAAGCGGTGTCCAAGGGAGTGATACTGGAAGAGGATGTAAAAAGAAGTGCAGCGAATGTATTGCGTGGAGTGTTATCCAGCAGGATATATCAGGGATTTACAAGAATGTATATGAAAAAGTAAAAAGGTGAGAAGTAAGCGTGAGATTAGATAAGAAAAAAATGATTGCTGCCACAATTGTGGCATGCACAACACTTTTCATAGCAATAGGAATACATGAAAAAAAAGATACACGAAAACAATTAAAATTTGGAGCTACTTATATGACAATGAATAATCCATATTTTGTTAATATGGATGAAAATATTGAAGAGTCAGTGCAGGCAAAGGGGGATATCTTAATTACAAGAGATCCCCTGCAGGATCAGAAAAAACAAAATGAACAGATAAAAGATATGATAAATGAAGGGATTGATGTACTTTTTCTGCAACCTGTAGATCGAAATAAAGTTCGGCCTGCACTTGAACTATGTAAAAAAAAGCATATACCTGTATTTGTTATTGATTCTGAAGTGTCGGATACAGAAGCGGTTGTATCCACGATTGTTTCGGATAACTATGATGCGGGGGTTCAATGTGCAAAAGATATGATGAAGAAAAAAACAAGTGCAAATATAATAATTGTAAATCAGAAAGCATTGAATTCAATTAATGAGAGAGTGAAAGGTTTTAGGGATACTATTAAAGGGCATCCACAATATAAGATAGTAGAAGAAAAAGAGAGTGCCGCAGAGTTTGAAATTGCAATGAAAGTTATGGAGAAAATTATTTATGAAAAGAAAAATTATGATGTTGTAATGGGTGGAAATGATCCAATTGCTTTAGGGTGCATAGCAGCGATGCAAATGACTGATAAGACGGATCAGGTTATGGTTTATGGTGTGGATGGTTCGCCAGATGGAAAAGCAATGATAAAGGCAGGATTTTTAGAAGGAACAGCAGCACAATCACCAATTAAAATAGGTGAAAAGGCAGTTCAGACAGCATACAGCTATTTGGCAGGGGAAACTGTAAAAAAACATGTTACAATACCTGTCGAATTAATTACAGCAGATAACTTAAAGTTTTATGACATGACAGGATGGCAATAATGAAAAAAAATTATAGTTTAATTTTGAGAAAGATAATATTTGCTTTTAATAGTATATCAGTGATTGGAATTGCAATATTTATTTTGTATACAACAAGAAAAATATGTGATGCATATGTTGCAAGTGATTTCTTAGAAAAAGTCAATGCGATTCCGGCAAACCCTTCTGCATTAGTAGGAGAAATTTTGGTATTAGTAGCTATAATGGGAATTTCTTTTATATGCAGAGAAAAATTTGTTAGGGAAAATACAGGAGTATATTATTTGACTTTACTTATAGATTTTTGTGCAAGTTTTTTTATTGTTTATAGATTAGATTTTAATTATAATGGGATACTTTTGTGGGTTTTTACGAATCTCATTGCACATATTAAAGACATGGGAGGAAAATATGCATTAGCAGTGATATCATTACTAAGCTATATAGGAACCAATCACGGTATTATCTCGGTAAGTACGAAAATATTTTCTGTTAGTGATTATATAAATGTATATGATATTGGAGTCCAAAAAGTATTATATTGGCTATATAATTTGCTTACATCATTAAATATTATTTTATTTTTTGTTTTTTGTGTATTCATTATTATCGAACAGAGTGGAACGATAGATGAGGTAAAAAAATTATATTTTAAATTATCGCAAACAAATGAAGAGCTACAACAGGCAAATGAAAAATTACAGGAATATGCTGTAATGAAAGAAAAAATGGGAGAAACAAAGGAGCGCAACCGGTTGGCTAGAGAAATTCATGATACATTAGGGCATACGCTAACGGGTATATCAGCGGGGGTAGATGCTTGTATAGCGATGATCGATAGTTCTCCTGAGGTAACGAAAGGACAATTGGAGCTTATTTCAAAAGTTACAAGGGATGGAATAAAAGAAGTAAGAAGGTCAGTAAGTGAATTAAGACCCGATTCTCTGGAACGTTTAAACTTGGAACCGGCAATTCGTAAGATGGTAAATGAAACAAATTCAATAACAAATACAAAAATACATTTTGAATGTGATGTCGAAAAATTGAAATTTGATGAAGATGAAGAAAATGCGATATATCGTGTTGTTCAGGAAAGTATGACGAATTCTGTACGACATAGTCATGCAAAAAATGTTTATATTACTATAAAAAAGAAATATTCCGATATTTATATTTCAATCAAAGATGATGGAATTGGATGTACTGATATGAAGAAAGGATTTGGTACAAGACATATTGTTGAGCGGATAAAGTTATTAAATGGGACAGTAGAGTTTGATGGAAGTGATGGATTTACAACAAATGTTGTAATTCCTATAAGATGGGGTGAAGAATATGATTAAAGTACTGATTGCAGATGATCAGGAATTGATTAGGCAAAGTTTGTCAATTGTATTAAATACAAAGGAAGGAATAGAAGTAACAGATACGGTTGCAAATGGACAAGAAGTAATTGCAAGTGTACGAAAAAATAGACCGGATGTTATTTTAATGGATATTCGAATGCCTAAAATGGATGGCGTACAGTGTACGAAAATAATAAAAGATAATTATTCAGAAATAAAAATTATTATACTCACAACTTTCGATGATGATGAGTATGTATATAATGCATTAAAATGGGGAGCAAGTGGATATCTTTTAAAAGGAGTATCGATGGACGGATTGACTAATGCAATACGTACTGTATATAGTGGACAGGCAATGATAAATCCAGATATTGCTACAAAAGTTGTAAGATTGTTTTCACAGATGGCAAAGGCTGATTATGTAGTTGATGTAGATCAGAAGAGAACAGAAAATCTGACTAAAACAGAATGGAAAATTATTAATGAAGTTGGACGGGGAAGTTCGAATAAAGAAATAGCGGAAAATTTGAATCTTTCAGAAGGTACTGTACGGAATTATTTGAGTGGGATATTAAACAAATTAGAGTTCAGAGACAGAACGCAATTGGCAATTTGGGCAGTACAGAATAAAGTAGCAACAAAAATAACGGAGCAATAGTAAATGAAAAAGAAAAGTATATACGGATTAGTTGTTTGCTTTTTGAGCATAATATTAATAATACTTGCATGGAACTATAGACAAAAAAATAAACCAATTGTATTGGAATTTGGCATGTTTGCTGAGAGTAATTGGGATGTTAAGAATGCGAATGCATATGTAATAATAGATGATGCAATAAAAAAATTTGAAAAAGAACATCCAGGTGTTAAAGTTCATTATGAGACAGGGATTAGAAAGGAAGATTATTCAGAATGGTTAGATAGAAAAATATTAGAAGGAGAAACACCAGATGTATTTATGGTGTTGTCTGATGATTTTTATAAATATGTGTCATTAAATGTTATATCTGATTTAGATAATCAGATTGCTAATGATAGGAATTTTAAAAAGGAGTATTTTTTTGATACAGTATTAGATATTGGAAAATATCATGAAAGTCAGTATGCGTTACCATATGAGGTAGTACCGACTTTGATGTTCGTAAATAAAACATTGTTGGAACAAGAAGGAATAGAAGTCCCAAATGAAAATTGGACATGGAGTACAATGGAGCAAATTGTTGATCAGATTACAAAGGATAAAAACGGTGATGGTGTGATCGATCAATTTGGGACATATAATTATACTTGGAAAGAAGCTGTATATTCAAATGGTGCAGAGCTTTTTGATAAAGATGGGAAAAAAGCTTTTTTTTCGGGAACAAAAGTGAATGAAGCAGTTAAATTCGTGAAAAAGTTAAATGAAATGAATGGAGGCCGTGAAGTAACACAAAATGATTTTGATTCGGGAAATGTGGCATTTATGCCGTTAGCGTTTTCTGAGTACAGGACATATAAAACTTATCCGTATAAAATAAAAAAATATACAAGTTTTCAGTGGGATTGCACAAGCATGCCGGCAGGCCCAGGAGGTCATAATACTTCAGAAGTAGATGCACTTTTGATGACTATTGGAAATAAAAGTAAACATAAGGAATTAGCATGGGAATTTCTGAAAATGTTAACTTCGGATTCTTCAATTCAAAGAGAAATATTTGAATATTCGCAAGGTGCATCAGTATTGAAATATGTAACTGGATCAAGATATGCAGAAAGCATGATTCGGAAGGATATGGATGTAGATGAGAGGGTTATTGATAATCGTTTGTTAATTGATGCGATAGAGAATGGACGGATAAATCCAAAATTCTCGAAATATCCAGAGGCTATGGCATTAGCAGAGAATGAAATAGATGATATTTACAAAAATGAAAAGAATATTGATAGTTCGCTTAAGGTATTTCAGAGAAGTATTACTAAATTTTTAAATCAATAAGAAAAGCATTACATTTGTCACATTTTTTTGTGAGAAATGTAATGCTTTTTTAGTTACAAAATACAGGTGTACAGGAAAAGGAAAATTAGTAATATTAAGACAACAAATAACAAGCAAGGAGGAAAAGAAATGAAAAGAAAATTAGTGAGCGTGTTATTGAGTGTTTCATTAGTTGCAGCAATGGTAATGGGTTGCAGCAACGGTGATGGGGACAAGAAATCTAGTTCGACGAAAACTGAATCGACGTCAAACAAAAAGGGAGGTCACAAGTTTGGGTATACTTGTATGGACGGAACGAACCCATTCTTTGTAACATTGGAAGATGAAATCAGAAAGAAAGTCGAAGCAAATGGGGACGAGCTTGTATCTGTAGATCCGGCAAATGATGTAAGTCTTCAGGTACAGCAGGTAGAGGATTTGATTTCACAGGGAATTGATGCAATGTTCCTGAATCCAGCAGAAGCTGAAGGAATTCTTCCAGCTTTGGATGCTTTAAAAGGAGCAAACATTCCAATCGTTAACTTTGATACAGAAGTTGCCGATATGTCGTATGTAACAAGTTATGTTGGATCTGATAACTACAATGCAGGTAAAGTTTGTGGAGAAGATTTAGTTAAGAAATGCCCGAAGGGTGGAGACATTATTGTTCTTGATTCACCGACTATGAATTCAATTGTAGATCGTACAAAAGGATTTACAGATGCAATCAAAGGAAAAGGATTTAACATTGTTGCACAGCAGGATGCAAAAGGGAATCTTGAAACGTCAATGGGAATTGCAGAAGATTTATTACAGGCACATGGAGATGTAGTTGCAATCTTTGGTGGAAATGATCCTACAGCGCTTGGTGCATTAGCGGCAGCAAATGCAGCAGGAATTAAGGATTGCAAAATTTACGGAGTAGATGGTTCACCGGATGTTAAATCAGAGCTTGCAAAAGGTGATTCTTTAATGGAAGGAACAGGAGCACAGTCTCCAGTTGGTATTGCTGATAAGTCTGTAGAGGTTATGTATAAAATCTTAGATGGCAAGAAAGTGAAAGACAAATATCCAGTAGAAACATTCCTGATTACAGCAGATAATGTTAACGATTATGGTACAGATGGTTGGCAGTAAACGATAGTCATTAACAAAAATATGAAAGGTGCTTTATTCAAATGAACTGGATAAAGCACCTTTTTGCATAAAAGAAAGATATAAGTGGGTGATATTTTGAGTGGTACAACATTGCTAGAAATGAAACATATACACAAAAAATTCCCAGGTGTATATGCATTAAAGGATATTAATTTCGAACTTCGAACGGGGGAAGTTCATGCATTACTAGGTGAAAATGGAGCCGGAAAGTCTACGCTTATCAAAGTGTTAGGCGGAATTTATACAGCAGATGAAGGCGAGATAATTATAAACGGTAAAAAAGTAAATATAGATGGTGTAAAGGCTGCACAGGCTAATGGAGTAGCGATTATTCATCAAGAATTGGTTTTGGTTCCGTATATGACTGTAGCTGAAAACATTTTTTTGGGACGAGAACCGATGAGTTCCGGATTTGTTGATAAAAAGAAAATGAATCATGATGCGCAAAAATTGTTAGATGACTATCAAATGGGAATACAAGCTAATCAGTTAATTAAAGAATTAACGATAGCACAGCAGCAGATGGTTGAAATTGTAAAAGCAATTTCTTATAATTCAAAAATTTTAGTTATGGATGAACCAACTTCTTCGATTTCAGATAAAGAGGTAGCATTTTTGTTTAAGACAATGAGGAGTCTTACTTCCAAGGGAGTAGGTATTATATATATTTCTCATAAGATGAGTGAATTGGAAGAAATTTGCGATAGAGTAACTGTTATGCGAGATGGAGAATATGTAGGTACTGAAGTTGTAAAAAACACTACAAAAGATGCATTAATTGCAATGATGGTTGGAAGAGAATTGACTAATTACTATACAAGAGATTTTGAAGAACATGAAGAAGTTATTATGCGATGCGAAGGAATCTCAGATGGTGAGCTGGCAGAAAACGTAAGTTTTGAACTTAGAAAAGGTGAAATATTAGGCTTTGCCGGATTGGTTGGAGCTGGAAGAAGTGAAGTAATGAAAAGTATATTTGGGCTTATGCCAAAAAGTACAGGAGATATATATCTGGAGGGTAAAAAAGTTACTATTAATTCACCAATTGATGCTATGAAAAATGGCATTGCACTTGTTCCGGAAAATCGTAAACTCGAAGGTTTATATTTGGTACAAAGTGTCAGGTTTAATTCAACGATAGAAGTTTTAAACGAGTTCATTAAAGGTATTTTTGTAGACAATTCTAAAGAAAGAGAAATTACACAAGAATATATTGATAAAATGGCAACCAAAACACCTTCACAGGAACAAGCTATAGGTAATCTGTCAGGAGGAAATCAACAAAAGGTATTAATTGGTCGTTGGCTTGCAACACATCCGAAAATTTTAATTCTTGATGAGCCTACAAGAGGTGTAGATGTAGGTGCAAAATCAGAAATATATGCAATTATGAATAAATTGGCAAAACAGGGAATGTCAATTATTATGATATCTTCTGAGTTACCAGAAATTTTAGGAATGAGTGATCGAATCTATATAATGGCACATGGAAAGATGAGAGGCTGTATTAGTCATAAAGAAGCAACGCAGGAAAGCGTTATGATGCTGGCAGCTGAATAGGATGGGCATAATAAAGGAGGAAAAAAACAAATGGAAGAAAAAACAAAAAAAACAACAGCGACAGCTGGAGTTGGAAATGCTGTTAAAATATACTTTAAAGAAAATCTTGGTATAATCGTAGCCTTCTTGGTATTATGTGTATTTTTATCAGTTTTTCCAAAAACAAGTGGATCATTTTTTACAAGACAGAATATATTTAATGTATTAAGACAGATTTCTACGAACCTGTTCCTGGCATGTGGTATGACAATGGTAATTATTCTTGGTGGAATCGATTTGTCTGTTGGATCAATCATTGCATTATCAGGTTGTATTTCGGCAGGATGTGTAGCAAGATATAATCTCCCATTACCGATAGCATTACTTATGGGACTTTTAGTTGGACTTTTAGTTGGTATGTTTAATGGTGCTGTAATCAGTAAAACTACAATTCCAGCATTTATCGTAACATTGGCTACAATGAATATAGCAAAAGGACTTGCATATGTATATACTGGCGGTTCGCCTGTACGAGTAGTAACAAAAGAATGGCAATTTTTAGGAGCTGGTTATGTTGGAATTTTTCCTACACCAGTTGTAATTTTAGTAATTGTTCTTATTATTACAGCAATCATTATGAATAAGACGAAAATGGGACGTCATATGTATGCTGTCGGAGGAAATCAACAGGCGGCCGAGTTTTCAGGAATTAAAGTGGAAAAAGTAAAATTCTTTGTACATGCATTTTCTGGATTGATGGCAGGTCTTGCTGGAATTGTTTTGGCTTCACGTATGTATTCCGGACAGCCTACAGCCGGTGATGGAGCTGAAATGGATGCTATCGCAGCAGTTGTTGTTGGTGGAACTTCAATGGCTGGTGGTAGTGGTAAAATTGGTGGAACTATTATAGGTGGTTTGATTATAGGTGTTTTAAATAACGGATTAAATCTTTTGAATGTAAACTCATTCTGGCAGTATGTAGTAAAAGGAGTTGTGATTTTACTGGCTGTATTCCTTGATTACTTTAGAAATAAAGGAAAGAAATAAGATAAACTGAAAAGGAGAAAGATTATGTTAGTTTCATTAAAGCCGTTGATGGAAGATGCAATGAAAAAAGGATATGCAGTTGGAGCATTTAATTGTCCGAATATGGAATCAGTAATGGCTATCATACAGGCTGCAGAGGAAACAAATTCACCAGTTATATTAAACTATGCAGAGGTGCATGGAAATTTGATATCCATGGAAGATATCGCACCAGTTATGCTTCAATTTGCAAAAAAAGCCTCTGTTCCAGTTTGTGTACATTTGGATCATGGTGAGTCTATTGAAAGTTGTATTAAAGCAATACAGTTAGGTTTTAGCTCTGTGATGATTGATGCATCAGGCAGTGATTATGAAGAAAATATAAGAATAACTGCAGAAGTGGTGAGGTTGGCTCATGCAGTCGATGTTACAGTTGAAGCAGAACTTGGACATATTTTCTCATCTGACAAAGGATTAGGAGATACAGAAGAAATTGAAACAGCGGACAGTTTTTCAAATTTAGATGATGTGTATACAAGTCCAGATATGGCAAAAGATTTTGTTGAAAAAACCGGAGTGGATGTGTTGGCAATTGCTTTCGGAACAAGTCATGGGATTTATACACAGAAGCCAGTTTTGGATTTGAATCGTATTACAGAAATTAAAAACAAAATTGATATCCCATTCGTAATGCATGGTGGTTCAGGACTTAGTAAAGAGGAGTTTCAGACAGCTGTAAAAAATGGAATACGTAAAATTAATTATTACACGTATATGACATTGGCTGGTGGAAAAGCAGTCAAAGCTGCATTGGATAAAAAAAGTGTAGAAGAAAATATTTTCTATCATGACATTCCGTTAATTGCTATGAAAGCTATGAAAGAAAATGTGAAAGTGGCAATTGAAACATTTGCACTAAAAAATTAGGGAGTGTGAAAGATGAAAAGATCAGAGATTAACAAAGCTTTGAAGGATATGCATGATTTGATCAAAAAATTTCATGTATCACTTCCTCCATTTTGTGAATGGACACCAGAAGAGTGGAAAACAAAAGGGAAAGAATACGATGAAATTAGAGATAATATGCTTGGCTGGGATATAACAGATTTTGGACTCGGAGATTTTGAACATACAGGATTTTCGTTAATTACGTTAAGAAATGGAAATATAAAAAACGATAAGTATGATAAACCATATGCAGAAAAGTTATTGATGCTCCATGAAGGTCAGCATGCGGAAATGCATTATCATGTATATAAAATGGAAGACATTATTAATCGCGGAGGTGGAAATGTACTAATTCGTGTATATAATTCGACGGAAGATGGAAAAATGGCAGATACAGATGTCATTGTACATAGCGATGGATGTGTTTATACAGTGAAGGCGGGAACTCAGATAAGACTAACGCCAGGAGAAAGTATTACTGTGACAAGAGGATTGTACCATGACTTTTCTGTAGAAGAAGGAAAAGGATCCGTTTTGTTGGGAGAAGTTTCTATGTGTAATGACGATAATACGGATAATTATTTCTATAATAAAAAAGTAGGACGTTTTCCTGCTATAGATGAAGACGAAGAACCATACCGTTTATTATGTAATGAATATCCAAAGGTTTTGTAGGAGGAAGACCTATGAATAAAGAAGGAATAACGGTTGCAGGAAATCTTATTGCAGATGTAGTATACACAATAGATGTATATCCTCAAAAAGGCAATTTAACATGGATGAGAAATCCGGTTGCCCATACCGGAGGTATTAACAACTTAATTATTGATTTGGCAAGGTTAGATTCTAAAATACCAATAAAAGTATCGGGAGTTGTGGGTGATGATGAAAATGGTCAATTTATAGTAGATTCTTTAAGAGAGTATCCGAATATAAACATTGAAGGGATTGTAAAAAAAGGAAGAACAGCTGTTACATTTGCAATGACAGAAAAAGAAAGCAAGCAGAGAACATTCTTTTTTGATCCAGGAACCAGTTTGGAATTCAATGAAAAGCAGATAGATTTTAAGAAAATAAAGGCGGATATTTTTCATTTAGAATATTTACTTTTATTAGGAACGCTGGATCAACCGGATGAAGACTATGGAACTAAAGCCGCAAAGGTATTAGCAACTGCACAAAAATATGAAATGGAAACTTCAGTAGATATGGTTTCAGAAGAAGGAAATCGATACCCAAAAGTTGTATGGCCTGCATTGAAGTATACAGATTATTGTGTGGTAAATGAAGTAGAAGGAACCGGTGTGACTGGAATTCAATTATATGATAAGGATGGAATAAAAGAAGAAAATATGAGAAAGGGGTTGGAAAAATTAAAAGAATTGGGAGTAAAAAAGTGGGCTATAATACATTCACCTGAATGTGGATATGGTTTGAATTGTCAAACAGGAGAATTTGTAAAAGTTCCAAGTTTTAAACTCCCAAAAGGATTTATAAAAGGAACGACTGGGGCAGGTGATGCATTTTGCTCGGGCGTTTTATATGCAGCGTATCAAAGAGAAAGTATAGAGAAGGCATTATATTATGGTGCTATTACAGCTGCATGTTCACTCTCTAAAGAAGATAGTACCTCAGGTGTTATGGACTTGAAAGAAATGAAATTATTTATGAAGACAAACGTATAGAAAAGTTGCTAAAGATAGAAAGAATTTTGGAGATTATAAGATTATGTTTATAAAATCTGGAATTCTTTCTATTTTTTTGTTTAGCCGATGAACTTTCTTTCACAGAATAAACATAAATTTTCCACATACTTTTCAAAAAAATTTCTTATATTGTTACAAGATTGAGTTTAACAGGAGGAAGGAAATTTGATAGAAGTAAAGAATCTTACCAAACGTTATGGTGACCATCTGGCGGTAGATCATCTGAATTTCACCGTAGAATCCGGTAAAATCTATGGATTCTTAGGACCAAACGGTGCAGGAAAATCTACGACCATGAACATCATGACCGGTTACCTGGGAGCTACAGAAGGACAGGTGCTGATCGACGGACATGACATTTTGAAAGAGCCTGAAGAGGCCAAGAAGAATATCGGCTATCTGCCGGAAATCCCGCCATTATATATGGAAATGACGGTGCGGGAATATCTGGAATTTGCCGCTGAATTAAAAGGAATTAAGAAAGACAAAAGAGAATCGCAGATAGAAGAGGTTATAAGACTTGCCAAATTAAGAGATGTAGAAAACCGGCTGATCCAGAACCTGTCAAAAGGTTATAAACAAAGAGTCGGGCTTGCACAGGCAGTTCTGGGATTTCCGGAGATTATCATCCTGGATGAGCCGACGGTAGGTCTTGACCCGAAGCAGATCATAGAGATCCGTGAACTGATCCGCAAGCTTGCGAAGAAACATACCGTAATCCTGAGTTCCCATATTCTTGCGGAAGTAAGGGAAGTCTGCGATTATATCATGATCATATCAGGAGGAAAGCTGGTTGCCAGTGATACGACCGAGAATCTGGAGAATATGATGAGTGGCAAAGGTCAGATCGAGGTGGAAGCAAAGGCTTCCAGGGATGAGATGGATCATATTATCCGCCGGACAGGAAAGATCAAAGAAGTAAAATACCGCACCAGTGCGAGCAGCATTACAACTGCACAGATTATAGCAAAAGGCGGGGAAGATATCAGAGAAGAGTTATTCCTTGCATTTTCCCATGCAGATGTACCGATGCTTACCCTGAATCAGAGTAAGACAACACTGGAAGAGATATTCCTGGAGCTGACACAAGGGTCAGGCAATAGAATGATAAAGGAGGAGAAGTAAGATGAGAGCCATCTATAAAAGAGAGTTAAGATCCTATTTTCATTCTATGATAGGATATGTATTTATCGCTTTCCTGGTAGCTTATACGGGAATCTATTTCCTGGCGTATAACCTGAACTATGGATATCCGTACTTTTCTTATGTATTGTCAGGGATTCTGTTCGTATACCTGGTAGCAATTCCGATCCTGACGATGCGTTGCTTTGCAGAAGATAAGAAGAATAAGACGGATCAGATGTTACTGACAGCACCGGTCAGCCTGTTCGAGATCGTGCTTGGAAAATATCTTGCAATGGTAACAATCACGGCTGTACCGTGTGTGATCTATCTGATCTTTCCACTGATCATTAAAGCGCAGGGGACGGCATACATTAAGGTAGACTATTTGGCAATCCTTGTGTTCTTCTTACTCGGATGCGTATATATTTCCATTGGAATGTTTGTCTCTTCATTGACAGAAAGTGTGATCATTGCGGCAATCGGCGCATTCGGTATCCTGCTTCTGACTTATCTCTGGAGCGGCATCCTGAACTTTATCCCTTCGGCAGCATGGGCAAATGCATTGGCAGTTGCGGTGTTGTTGACGCTGGTCGTACTTGCAGTCTGGAATATGACGAAAAATGTCGTGATCAGCGGGGTACTGGAGCTGATCGTACTGGCAGGAACACTGATTACTTACTTTGTAAAGAAAACAGTGTTTGAAAGTCTGCTTTCCACAGTACTTGGCAAACTGGAACTGACAGAAGTATTTTCCAATATTGCCGATAACCATCTTCTGGATGTGAGCGGGATTATATTGTACCTGTCGCTGATCGTCTTGTTCTTCTTTTTGACGATGCAGATGATTCAGAAGAGACGTTGGAGTTAGGAGGGGCATAATGTTAGAAAAAATCAAGAAGTCATTCCGGAGTGCATCATCGAAAAACGGAAGTTACAGTGTGGGAATGATCGTACTTGTGATCTGCATGGTGATCGTTGTCAATCTGATCGCAGGTCAGCTTCCGGAGAATGTTAAGAGCATAGATATCAGTGATAACAACATTTACGGAGTATCAAAGACCAGTAAAAAGGTATTGAACAAACTGGATAAAAAAGTAACATTTAAAATCTATGCAGAAAAAGATTCGACAGATACAAGGATCAAATCATTCATTAAGAAATATACGGCGCTGTCCGATAAGATCAGTGTAAAATGGATCGATCCTGTTCTGCATCCGGCAGCACTTACGAAAGCGGGAGTCGATAAGAATACGATCGTAATCTCCTGTAAAGATACCGGAAAAACGAAATCCGTTTCTTTTGATGATATTTTAGTTTCGGATTCTTATTCCTACTATACGACAGGAAGCAGTTCTGCATCTGAATTCGACGGAGAAGGTCAGTTTACAAGTGCGATCAATTCGGTTACAAGTGAACAGACAGAGAAGATATATTATACAACAGGACACGGAGAAGCAACATTTTCAGATTCTGTGATAAAACTGTTCAGTAAGAATAATCTGACGACAGATGAAGTGAATCTGATGATGACAGGTGAAATTCCTGACGATTGTGATCTGTTATTTATGGATGCCTCATCAAAAGACATTTCCGATGATGAGAAAACATTACTTCTGAATTACCTGAAAAAGGGCGGAAAGGTATTTATCATTCTTGGAGATTCTGAGGATGAGACACCGAACCTGGATGAAGTACTGAAAGAATATGGTATGCAGGAAGCAGATGGTTACATTGCGGATATGCAGAGAAGCTACCAGGGCAACTACTATTATATCTTTCCTGAGATCACAGCAACAGATGATCTGGCCAATAATCTGGAATCAGAGATGGTACTGATGATCAATGCACACGGTCTGATTACAACAGATCCGGCAAGAGATACGATCACAACAACGGCATTTATGCAGACATCCGATAATTCTTATGCCGTGACAGAGGATAAGCAGGAAGAAGGAACCTATACACTGGGAGCAGTCGCAACCGAGCAGATCACATCCGACGATTCGTCCGACAGCAGTTCTTCCAAAGACAGCTCGTCTGATGCGACAAAGACCAGCCGTCTGACAGTGATTTCTTCTGAAAGCATGATCGATTCGCAGATTACAGATACGTATACAACACTGGAGAACCTGGACCTGTTCATGAACGCGGTGACAGCGAACTTTGACAAGACAAAGAACGTAGCAATCAAGGCAAAGAGCCTGGAAGTAAGTAACAACACGATGCAGCATGCGGGAATCATTAGCATCCTGACAATCTTCGGAATTCCGCTTGTAATTCTGATCTATGGATTCATGCGCTGGTGGAAGAGAAGAAAAGCGTAAATTAAGAATATTTATGGACAGAAAAGGGGAACTTTGATGAAACAGAAAAAGACAATGCTCATCATGGTGGTCGTGCTTGCTGTACTGCTGGTACTGTACGGAGGTCTGAAAGCATGGAACAGTCACAGTGACAGGCAGAAGAAGGCAAAAGAAGACAAAGAAAAAGTCAGCCTGGTAGATGTAAAGAGTCTGAAGTCATTTGCCTATGAAAGCGGCGGAAGTAAGATGAGCTTTACCAAAGAGAATGGCGAATGGGTATACGATGAGGATGACGGAGTACGTCTGAACCAGAGCACGATCAAGAGTACGACAAAAGAAATCACAGGACTTACGGCAGTCCGCAAGTTAAGTGATCCGGATGAAAAATCAGACTATGGACTGGATAGTCCGGATTACACTGTTACCTACGCAGCAAAGGACGGAACCAAAGGAACGATTCAGATTGGTAATGCGGCCGGAGACAATTATTATGCAATGATCGAGGATTCGGATGCGGTGTATACCATCTCAGGTACACTGGTATCGGATCTTGTATTCGACCTGTCATCTCTGACGGAGAATGACACACTGCCATCGATCAGCAGTGGAAACCTTAAGAAGGTAGAGGTAACACAAAACGGTAAGACTACGACTTATAAGAAAAAGAAAGAGCGGGCCGAACTGGCAGGCGGATGGGGAACCATCTCACTTACCCAGTGTGCAGATTATAATGTAAAAGATCTTGCAAAATATGGTCTGGATGAAGCAAACCGGATTACGGTAACGGCAACTTATAAGGATAGTACTTCAGGGGATAAGAAAACGTGTACTGTCTATGTTGGAAATGTAAATGGTGATAACCGTTATGTACAGCTTAAAGATTCCAATATGGTATATGAGGTCGGAAGTTCAATCGTAGAAAATATGATGTCGGTAGATAAATAAAACATATCAATAGAAAGAATTTGGAATTTCAGAAAAAAGACGGAAACAGCACAGAAAATGTGCCCTCCGCCTTTTTCTGATTTTTGAGAAAAATGACGAAAAGTTTTCACATAATTTACAGTACATTTATTGCCTGAAAGTATAAAAAATGGTATATTATTAATAGGTTTGTTGTGAAAATATACAAAAAGCCCGGAAAAGAAATAAGTAGGAGTGATAAAAAATGTATCAGGAAGAATACAAACGCTGGCTTGCGGCAGATCTTGAAGATGCAGATCTGAAGCCGGAATTGTCAAAAATTGAGGGTAACGATGATGAGATCAAGGAACGTTTTGCGGTAGCACTGAAATTCGGAACAGCCGGACTTCGCGGAGTGCTCGGAGCAGGAACGAACCGTATGAATATTTATGTAGTACGTCAGGCAACACAGGGACTGGCTAACTGGGTAAAGACACAGGGCGGAACACAGACTGTAGCAATCAGTTATGACAGCCGTTTAAAGAGTGATGTATTTGCCAAGACAGCAGCAGGTGTACTTGCAGCAAATGGGATCAAAGTAAGAATCTACGATGCACTGATGCCTGTACCGGCACTTTCATTTGCAACACGTTATTATAACTGTAATGCAGGTGTTATGGTAACAGCTTCTCATAACCCGGCAAAATACAACGGATATAAAGCATACGGACCGGACGGATGTCAGATGACAGACGATGCGGCTGCAATCGTATACGAAGAGATCCAGAAGACAGACGTTCTGACCGGAGCAAAATATATGTCATTTGCAGAAGGTGTAGAAGAAGGACTGATCAGATTTGTAGGAGATGACTGCAAGAGAGCACTCTATGATGCGATCGAATCCCGTCAGGTTCGTCCGGGACTGTGTAAGACAGCCGGATTAAAACTGGTATACAGCCCATTAAATGGATCAGGTCTTGTTCCTGTAACACAGGTATTAAAAGATATCGGAATCACAGATATCACAATCGTTCCGGAGCAGGAATATCCAAATGGATACTTTACAACATGCAGCTATCCAAACCCAGAGATCTTTGAGGCACTGGAGCTTGGACTGAACCTTGCAAAAGAGTCAGATGCAGACCTTATGCTTGCAACTGACCCAGATGCAGACCGTGTAGGTATCGCTATGAAGTGCCCGGATGGATCTTATGAATTAGTAAGCGGTAACGAAGTCGGAGTACTTCTTCTGGATTACATATGTGCAGGACGTATCGAGAAAGGTACAATGCCTGAAAAAGCAGTAGCAGTCAAATCTCTCGTATCTACACCACTTGCTGATGCAGTAGCAGCTCATTACGGAGTAGAATTAAGAAACGTACTGACAGGATTCAAATGGATCGGAGACCAGATCGCACAGTTAGAGGCAGCAGGCGAAGTAGACAGATTCATCTTTGGATTTGAGGAAAGCTACGGATACCTTGCAGGACCATATGTACGTGACAAAGATGCCGTTATCGCATCTATGCTGATCTGTGAGATGGCAGCTTACTACAGAAGTATCGGCAGCTCTCTGAAACAGAGACTGGAAGAGATCTATGCAGAGTACGGACGTTACCTCAACAAGATCGACAGCTTTGAATTCCCTGGACTCAGTGGAATGGACAAGATGTCTGGAATCATGCAGAACCTGCGTGAGAATGCACCGGCAGAGATCGCTGGATACAAGGTAACAGAAGTAACAGATTATACTAAGACAGAAGAAACAGGACTTCCGGCAGCAAATGTATTAGTTTACAAGCTTGAGAACAATGAGACAGTTATCGTACGTCCTTCAGGAACAGAGCCTAAGATTAAGATTTACTACACAACACTTGGTAATGATCTTGCTGAGGCACAGGCTGAGAAGGACAAGCTTGCTGAGGCACTGAAACCAATCATGGCATAGGAGTCTGAGGCAGGTTCTGGAAGACACGGAAGTTGTGTTATAAGAAATTAAGATTGAAATAAGAAAATAAAAATAAGTGTACAATTCTTCGGTGGAAGGATGTACACTTATTTTTTATTGTCATGCATTCGTAAAGAGCTGCCAGTGGTAAGTCCTGTAGATACAAAGTATGTAAGATACATTGCTACTTGCAGGAACTATTATGTATATGCTAATACGTTAATTCCCCTTTGGTGCAATCCGCTGTTTCAACCGCTGATGCCGTACAGGATGCGTAAATGCAACTCTCTGTGCTGTAAAGATCGAATTATTAAAGTTAAAGATAAACGATACAAAACATACAACCGAAAAGAATGGGAGCATATTATATCCGAAACTTTCCACGCCGACCAGGATAGCTGCAAGCAAAGTATTTGATCCACTGCAGAACACGGAAGCGAATCCAAGAGCTGCACCGAACATCGGATCAAATCCGAATACCGGTCCAAGTACATATCCTAAGCAGGAACCGATGGAAAACAGAGGTGCAACTTCACCGCCGATGAATCCGGAGGAAAGTGTCAGAATCGTAAGAGCCATCTTAAGAATCCAGTCATAAGCATATATATCGTCTGTAATACCGTCAAAGCACAGAGCAACCAGGTTAGAGCCTGTTCCGGAGTATCTTCCCTGATGAAAGATCATCATAAGAATTGCGACAACAGATCCCATAATCAGAACCTTTTTTACAGGCGAAGAAAAACGGAAAGCGAATTTTAAACGCAGATACCGAAGAATCAGAGCAAATAAAGAACCAACGATACCAAAGACCAGTCCCATCGCAGCCAGTTTTAAGAGTAAAACGGCATTGTAGGTAGAAGGGTGGTAATTCAAGGTTTCCAGTATATTAATATGGAATTTCCGAAGCCCGAGTGCTCTGGATGTAAATGCAGCGCTGATGGAGGCTACCGTTGCTGGAATCAAAGCATGATATTCAAGTTTTCCGGCAACCAGTACTTCCAATGCAAAAAAGATTGCAGCAAGCGGAGTACAGAAAAGTCCAGAAAATCCGGCGGCCATACCGGTGATCAGGAACATTTTACGGCTGTTCTCAATATCGATGGTCTTATCAACCAGACGTCCTATATTATTAGAAACAGCCGCACCAATCTGAACAGCAACACCTTCTCGTCCGGCACTTCCTCCAAACAGGTGTGTTGTCCAGGTTCCGATGACGGATAGTGGCACCATACGGATTGGAAGTTTGGTGTTTTTACCAAGGCCGACGTGAAAGACCATCTTCATACCATTGGCGACAGATTTGCCAAACTGGTGGTAGATGAACCAGATGAAGACGCCGCCAAGAGGCAGGAACCAGATCAGATACCAGAAGTATTTCGTCCGGATAGCGGTACAGGCATTAAGTCCCAGCCCGAATGCTGCATCAACGAGTCCGACAAGGACGCCGACAGCAACACCTGCGATGGCCAGGACAAAAGTGTCCTTGTAGTATTTTGAAATGTGTTTGAACAATGTTTTTATCATAATAATCCCCCAAAGATAGATTCTCTCCTGTTTATTATAACTGGTGAAGAGAGAAATCCGCAAGTCATTTTACGGTATTGGTTTATCTGGCTGAAATCTGTCTTTTATAAAGTCTGTAAAGGAATGAACGGTCGGATAATTCAGCATATCTTTGTGTGTTACATAGTAGATCGGTCTTGATAAAGTAACTTCAAGCGGCACGATCTTACATCCCGGATTCTTTAACCGGACTGCAATTGAGTTTGAAGAAAATCCAATGGCCAGATTGTTGGAGACAAGCTGTATTACAATATCAGACTGACTGGTTTCGCAGCTGTTTTTCAGAACCGATGATGAAGATTGCATGCAGATCTCTTGCTTTAAGCATATGAAACAGTGTTTTGCTTCCTTCTACATCAAGATGGCAGGTGACAAGTGGATGTCGGTCATGATAATCCGTGATCAGCTGTGGAAGATTCAGATAACCTCCAACCCATAACATGCCTAGTTTCAGAGTTCCTGTCTGCAAAGAACTGTATTTTAACATGCTGTATTTTAACTGCTCTGTATCATATCATTGAGAATACGTCTGGCGGGATGAAGAGGGAAATGTACAGGCTGCAACTCTTCCATTTCGGTTAAGTGGCGTTGATATATCCTGTGATCTGACTCCGGAAGCTGTAGAACAGGCCGTGATCAAGGCAAAAAAAGCAGGAATCCAGCATCTCACGCGAGAAAAAGGATTTATTCTTAAAAGAGAAGGATCGAATCAGGTAGCAGTATTACTTCCAAGTGTTATGCCGACCGGGCTTAGCAGTCAGGAACTTACGAAGATGGAACTGGACACCAGAAGGCAGGTGTTGTATTATGTAGAGGCATTCCGCAGATATCTTAAGGGGATGGAGCAATGTGAACTGACGATGATCGGTCCGTCTATCGGTTTCCGTGAGACAAGAAGGATCAAAGGAAAGTCGATGATAAAAGCGGAAGATGTACTGAACAGAAAAAAATGTGAAGATGGTGTGGCAAGAGGCGGATGGAAGCCGGAGATCCACAAAGATACAGATAAGATGGCAACATATATGGATGTGAAAGAAGGAAGCTGGTTCGATATACCACTTGGGGCTTTGCAGTCAGATAATATCGGGAATCTGTATGCGGCCGGAAGGATGATATCTGCAGATGAAGCAGCATTTGCGGCAGTAAGGGTTATGGGAACCTGTTTTGCCACCGGACATTCGGCCGGAGTGGCAGCCGCTGTACAGGCAGAATACGGCGAAGCAGATATAAGAAAGATCAGAGCAGAACTGGACAGACAGAGAGCTTTATTATAGAAGATATTCTGGTATGCCGATCGTATATGTTGATAGTAAGAGAGGAAAAAAGTTATGACATTGGAAGAAGTACGTGCAGGTATTGATGCGGTGGATACACAGATGAAACCACTGTTTCTGAAACGCATGGAGTGTGGGAAACATGTAGCAGAAGTAAAAGCTCAGACCGGAGGAGATGTATTTGTTCTCGAAAGAGAACTTGAAATCATTGAAAAAAGAGCCACGGATGTGGATCCGGAGATTCAGGAAGAATATAAAACATTCCTGAGACACTTAATGAGCCTTTGCAGAAAATATGAATATGAATTATTACCAGAGATGCAGGAAAAAGTTATGACGGCAGCTCTGGCGGCAGCAGGACTGACAGCTGAGACCGAACATACACAGGTAAAGATTGGATTTACCTGCCCAAAAGAGACAAGTGATCTGAACCTGTTCGTGAACATGACAAAGTTAAATGGAATCCAGATTGATGCTATGAATCTGATGACAGAAAATGGGAATCAGAAAGTAACTATGACACTGGATGGTAAGATCACGGATGCGGGAATGCGGTGCTTGTTGTGTCAGATAGGGAAAGAGGCAGAGGAGTTCCGGATTTTAGAATTGATTTCTATTTAATGCATCATGGCGGCTGTCACCGACCAGAATAAAACTACAAGGTCCCAGCCTGTGCTGACTCCAACATGGGGAAATTCTAAAGCAAAAAAGTTGACCTAAAAACGAGCTCACAAAAAATCCAAACTCGACATTCGTCTCAGACAGTGGATTTTTGTGAGCAAACGGTCAACTTTTTTACTTAAGAATTTCCAACCATGAGTCCGTATGCACAGGCTGGGACCTTGTAGTTTTATTCCTGAGGTTTCGCATGCCATAATAATTAAACAGAGGAACCGTAACCTTTGTGATACCGGAAGTGTACGAAAAAGCCGGAAAATCAATGGTTTCACCACAACTTTCCGGCTACACAACGGTTACAATCCATCTATTGAATTCATTATCATTGGCCAATCACGACATGAGAAAGACTTGGTATTGTGTTTGATGCGTATTTTGGCGCGATGTGTAGAAGTTCTTAGGCAGTTTGACTTCCCGTTAAAGGGACGGAGCGAACTGTTTGAACCCCGTAGGGGTGAGTTTTGAGCGGAGACCCTTTCGTTCTTAGGGAAGGCGGACTGCCTTAGAACTTCTGCATCGTGACATCCAGCAACAAACATAATACCAAGTCTTTCTCATGGACCGGGGTAAGCCACGATGATGAACTAAATAGAAAAAGAAAACAAAAATAAAAATGTATTCCGCGCAAGTAGGAAAAGAAACAAACTTCCTGTAATAATCAGCGTTCCAACATGATTCAAACACTTGCGGTTAAATATATTCACTGCGATCATACATACATTCACGAGCATAAAAAGCTCCAATATACCAAGTATCGGTAAAGAATACAACTGAAATACCTGAATCAGCACGGTCATACAGATGGATATGGCAAGTGCAAAACAAAAGTAATACTTCTTTTTCTGAGTCATAATATATCCTCCTTGCGTGGAATGATAGGGTTACATTCAAAAATAGAGTTGCACTAATTTAGTAAATAATACCATAACAAGTCATAAATGAAAAGCCAGGAAGACATTTTACATAAAATTCAGAATACCCTCTTGCAATCTGAAAAAACATGTGCTAACATTTAAAACAAATTTTAGTATAGTAAAGCGATGAAAGAGACTCTGGACTCTGGAACCTGACAGGAATGTGGTGTCACCGACTGAGAGCACTGCTTGGGGAATGAGGACAATAGGGAACACTCTGGAGCAGACCAGCTGAACAAGTAAATATGGTAAAGCTGAATGAAAAGTAGGTTGGTACGTAGACTGCACGTTACGCACGAAAAGAGGAATCTTAGAAAGCACTATACAGCTTTGAGATTCAATGCGGGTGGTACCGCGGATAACGATGATGATATCCGTCCCGGGATACAAGTATGTATTCCAGGGCGGATTTTTATGTTTATAACCGTTATTCGTCCCGGGAAGAAAAGGAGGAAAAGAACATGGAGTATTTAACAGGTGTAAAGCCAAAAGAGACAAAAGAAATCAGTGAATTACTGGAACAGGCAGAAGCAGGAGCAAAGGTAAAAGTCAACGGAGCAGTGCATACGATCCGTGACATGGGAACTGTTGCATTTGTGATCTTAAGAAAAAGAGAAGGTCTGCTTCAGTGTGTCTATGAAGAAGGCAGTGCTGATTTCGAACTGAAAGACATCAAAGAAGCAGCAACAGTCGAAGTAGAAGGCGTCGTAGAAGAGAATGAAAAAGCACCAAATGGAATTGAAATCCGTATGGAGAGCGTAAAAATCTTAAGTGAGCCGGAAGACGAGATGATGCCGCTTGCAATTTCAAAATGGAAATTGAATACATCTCTGGAAGCGAAATTAAACTACCGTTCCATTTCCCTTAGAAATATCCGGGAGCGTGCCAAATTCAGAATCCAGGAAGGACTTACAAGAGCATTCAGAGATTTCCTCTACAGTCAGGAATTTACAGAGATCCATACACCGAAGATCGGAGCGAAAGGAGCCGAGGGGGGAGCCAACATTTTCAAACTGGAATATTTCCACAGACCGGCAGTGCTGGCGCAGAGTCCACAGTTCTATAAGCAGATGATGGTCGGCGTATTTGACAGAGTATTTGAGACAGCTCCGGTATTCAGGGCAGAGAAACATAACACAAAGCGTCACCTGAACGAATATACCAGTCTTGATTTTGAAATGGGATATATTGATGGATTTGAAGACATCATGGCAATGGAGACAGGATTCCTCCAGTATGCGATGGAATTGCTGAAAAAAGATTATGCAAGAGAGTTAAAAGTATTGGGTGTTGAACTCCCTGATGTGAGTCAGATCCCGGCAGTGAAATTTGCAGATATCAAAGAAATTGTTGCAGAGAAATACAACCATAAGATGAGAAATCCATTCGACCTTGAGCCGGAAGAAGAAGTACTGATCGGACGTTATGCGAAAGAAGAGTGGGGAAGTGATTTTGTATTTGTTACACATTATCCATCCAAGAAGCGTCCATTCTATGCTATGGATGATCCGGAAGATTCAAGATATACATTAAGCTTTGACCTGTTGTTCAGAGGACTGGAGATCACGACAGGCGGACAGCGTATTCATGACTATAAGATGCTGACAGACAAGATTGCGGCAAGGGGAATGACAGAAGAAGGAATGGAACAGTATCTTGCGACATTTAAGCACGGAATGCCGCCACACGGAGGACTTGGAATCGGACTGGAACGTCTGACGATGCAGTTGTTAGGAGAAGACAACGTAAGAGAGACTACATTATTCCCAAGAGATTTAAGCAGACTGGAACCATAGCGGGAAGTAAGGTATCATAGATATGATACCGGTGATAACATATCATGAGAGGGAAATCATATGTTTGGAAAAAGATGTAGTTTATGCGGAGGAAAGTTAAACAGTAGAGGAATCTGTACGGAATGTGGGCTTGATAACAGCAAATCGGATAAGAATTACCGGATCAACCGGAGTGATTGTGACGGAATGCCGCTTACACATGTACATGAGGAGAAAGAAAAACACAGACCGGACAGGAAAGCAGATCACAGGGAAATAAATCACAAAGAGACAAATCATAAAAAAAGAGATTACGGAAAACAAGGCTACCGTATGAATGAGTCTGATATGACCGGGAAAAAACGGAGAAAGCATGTGCAGACTCCGGATATTACAAACCGGAGAAGACCATTGAAAATAGTGATTTTGGCAATTATCGTGATTGCAGTTTTGGGTAATCTCTATGAGGAACATAAGTACGATATAGAATATGCAGTTGGAGATGCAGTTCAAGGTGTATTTCAGGATACGGGAGATCAAAAGACAAATGATACGGATGAAACAGACTATGATCATTATCAGTATGTGACTTGGGAAATCCCGAAAGAAGGAGAAAGTGCAGACTATGAACTTGCTTCCGGCAATTATGTGGCAGGTGTGGAGATCCCGGAGGGAATCTATACAGTGACACCGCAAGATGACTATGACACCGTGCAGATCGATGATCCTGAGAACAGCATCTATCTGTATGAATATACCGAGGGCAAGAAAGACAAGATTAAGGATATCCGTCTTTATAAAGGAGCGCATCTTACATTAAATTGTAGGACAACAGTAAAACTGCATACCGATAATGCACAGGATGTAGAGGCAATGGAAACGGCCGGACAGAGTAATCCGCTCACAGAATCAGTGGATATCACAGGTCAGAAAACGTTGACGGCTGGAAGAAATCTCGAACCGGGAATATATGATCTCAGCCGTGTATCAGGGGCTGGAAATGTGGATGTAATTATTTATTCGGACGAACAGGAAGAAATAAATTCATGGAGCCAGTGTCTGTCGGAAGATGGAATAGACGGAGAGACATTCCATTATCTGGTAATTCCGGAAAATGCAACAATGGAAGTGTCAGAAGACTTGAAAATAAGGCTTACACCGTCAGAACAGATTGCATCAACAGATTATTATGGCTTTTATAACAGATAAGTTTACTGAATATAAAGTATAGGGGAATTGATAACATCAGGAAAGAAGGAGCAGAAAGATGGCAAACAAAATATCAGATGAGACCATAGAATACGTTGGTATTCTTGCAAAACTGGAATTATCCGGTCAGGAAAAAGAAGATGCCAAAGCAGATATGGAAAAAATGTTAGATTATATAGATACTTTAAATGAACTGGATACGGATGGAATCGAGCCAATGTCACATGTATTTCCGGTGAAGAATGTATTCCGGGAAGATGTCGTGACAAATGGAGACGGCAGTGCGGAGACACTGGCGAATGCACCGTTGGAAAAAGACCAGAGCTTCAAAGTACCAAAGACGATCGGATAGGAGGAAAACGGTTATGGATATTACAAGTCTTACAGCAGTAGAGCTTGGAAAGAAGATCAAAGCAAAAGAAATATCTGTTGTGGAAGCCGTGAAAGCCTCCATTGCACAGATTGAAAAAGTAGAAAAAGATGTAAATAGTTTTGTAACACTTGATAAAGAGGGTGCATTAAAGCGTGCAGAAGAAGTGCAGACATTGATTGATGATGGAACACTTACAGGACCGCTTGCAGGTGTACCGGTGGCGATCAAAGATAACATGTGTACGAAAGGAATGCTGACAACCTGTAGTTCGAAGATTCTCGGCAACTTCCAACCGATGTTTACCGCAGAGGCAGTTAAGAATCTGGAAGCAGCAGGAGCAGTTATCTTAGGAAAGACGAACATGGATGAATTTGCCATGGGAAGTACGACAGAGACTTCTTATTTCGGACCGACAAAGAACCCGTGGAATTTAGAGCATGTTCCGGGGGGATCTTCGGGAGGAAGCTGTGCAGCGGTTGCAGCAGAAGAAGCACCATATGCACTTGGATCCGATACAGGCGGATCTATCCGGCAGCCAAGTTCGTTCTGTGGTGTAGTCGGAATCAAACCAACATATGGAACGGTATCCCGTTACGGACTGATCGCTTATGGTTCTTCACTGGATCAGATTGGGCCGGTTGCGAAAGATGTGACGGACTGTGCAACAATCTTAGAGACGATTGCATCCTATGATCCAAAGGACAGTACATCGATCAAACGCGAAAGCTATGATTTCACATCTGCACTGGTAGATGATGTAAAAGGCATGAGAATCGGTATCCCGAAAGATTATTTTGGAGATGGACTGGACGCTGAGGTGAAAGAAAATATTTTACAGGCAGTGAAAGTACTGGAAGAAAAAGGTGCGGTTGTAGAAGAATTTGACTTAAGTCTTGTAAAATATGCGATCCCTGCATATTATGTCATTGCATCCGCTGAGGCAAGCTCCAACCTTGCCAGATTCGATGGTGTGAAATATGGTTACCGTACAGAAGAATATGAAGGCCTTCACAATATGTATAAGAAATCCCGTTCTGAAGGTTTCGGACCGGAAGTAAAGAGAAGAATCATGCTTGGTTCATTCGTTCTGAGCTCCGGATATTATGACGCATACTATCTGAAAGCATTGAAAACAAAAGCGTTAATTAAGAAAGCATTTGATAAAGCGTTTGAAAAATATGATGTGATCGTAGCTCCGGCGGCTCCGACGACAGCACCGGAACTTGGAAAGAGCTTAAGTGATCCGATCAAGATGTATCTGGGAGACATTTACACAATTTCTGTCAACCTGGCAGGTCTTCCGGGAATCACAATTCCGGTAGGAAAAGATTCCAAAGGACTTCCGGTAGGTATGCAGTTGATCGGAAATTGTTTCGAAGAAAACAAAATCATTCAGACCGCATATACATTTGAACAGACGAAGGCATATGAAGCACCAGAACTTGCAAAGGAGGACAGATAGTCATGGCAAAACAGTATGAGACAGTCATTGGACTTGAGGTCCATGTAGAACTTGCAACAAAGACAAAAATCTTCTGCGGATGCAGCACGGCATTCGGAGGAGCACCGAATACACATACATGCCCGGTTTGTACCGGTATGCCTGGATCACTTCCGGTATTAAATAAACAAGTTGTAGAATATGCAATGGGAATCGGCCTTGCAACACATTGTGATATTACAAGAGTGTGCAAATTCGACCGTAAGAACTATTTTTATCCGGATAACCCGCAGAACTATCAGATCTCACAGCTCTATCAGCCAATCGCAAGAAATGGCTATGTAGAGATCACAGTTGGTGATACAAAGAAGAAAGTTCGCATCCATGAGATGCATATGGAAGAAGATGCCGGAAAGCTGGTTCATGATGAATGGGATGATACATCTCTGGTAGATTTTAACCGAAGTGGTGTGCCGCTTGTAGAGATCGTATCCGAGCCGGATATGCGTTCATCAGAAGAAGTTATCGCTTATCTGGAAAAATTAAGAACGATCATCCAGTATCTGGGAGCATCAGACTGCAAGCTTCAGGAAGGTTCGATGAGAGCGGACGTGAACTTATCGGTAAGAGAAGTCGGCACACAGGAATTCGGAACCAGAACAGAGATGAAGAACCTGAACTCATTCAAGGCAATCGCAAGAGCCATTGAAGGAGAAAGAGAGCGTCAGATCGAACTTATCGAAGAAGGAAAAGCTGTTATCCAGGAGACCAGAAGATGGGATGACAATAAAGAATCATCTCACGCAATGCGTTCCAAAGAAGATGCCCAGGATTATCGTTATTTCCCGGAACCGGATCTTGTACCGATCGTGATCGACGATGAGTGGATTGAAAAGATCAAAGCAAAACAGCCGGAATTCCGTGATGAAAAACTGGAACGTTATAAGAAAGAGTTCGATATTCCACAGTACGATGCAGAAATTCTCACAGAGTCCAAGCATATGGCGGATATCTTTGAAGAGACAACAGTAATTTGTGGAAAACCGAAGAAAGTATCCAACTGGCTGATGGTAGAAACCATGCGTCTGTTAAAAGAACACGGCATGGAACCGGAAGATATCAGCTTCTCACCGGCAAATCTTGCAAAACTGATCGGGCTTACAGAAGCAGGAACCATCAACAGTTCCGTTGCCAAAGAAGTGTTCGAACAGGTATTTGAAAAAGATGTAGATCCGGAAAGTTATGTAGAAGAACACGGATTAAAGACAGTCAATGATGAAGGCGCACTGGAAGAAGTGTTAAAAGAAGTCATTGCGAAGAATCCAAAAGCCATTGCCGATTACAAAGGCGGCAAAGAAAAAGCACTCGGCGCATTGGTCGGACAGACTATGAAAGCCATGAAAGGAAAGGCAAATCCTGGAATGGTGAATCAGAAATTGCGGGAGATGTTGAAGTAATTTTTTATTTAATTAATTATCGCGGCCTCTCAGTCCATGAGAAAAACTTGGTGCTCTGTTTGCTACTAAGATTCCGTGATGTAAGAAAATCTAAGGATGTCCAAATCTCCTAAAAGCAAAGGCATTCCACTCATAACTCGTTTCGCTCAAACAATTCGTTCCATGCCTTTAACGGAGATTTGAACACCCTAAGTTTTTCTAAACATCACTCCATATACGCGACAAACAGAGCACCAAGTCTTTCTCATGTCGTGCTTGGCCAATGATAATGAATTCAATAGAGGGTTGTAACCTTTGTGTGCAGCCGGAAAGTTGAGGTGGAAGCCTTGATTTTCCGGATTTTTTGTACACTTTCGGTATCACGCCGGTTACGCTTCCACTATTGAATCATTACAGTATGCGATAACGTAAGGAAGAAAAGGAAGAGAGTCCCGCTGCGTGCATATGAGATCATGGTTAGTATTTCTTAAGCATCAAAATTGGCCGTTAGCAGTCAAAAAATCATTGTCTGAGCTTGCGAGTTATGTTTTTTTGACTGCTGCTTTTAGGACAATTTTTATGCTTTAGAAATACTCCATGATTGAATCAGCACGCAGCGGGACTCTCTTCCTTTTCTTCCGGCCGGGTATCAACCGCTTAATGCATTAAATAGAAAATTGCCCCTGTGGTTTCCACGAAAAAGATGGTATAATTGACATACGAATATACGCACACGGAGGAAGTATGCATGAGTGAATTTGTGACTTTGAAAGATGTTAAGAAGATATATCAGATGGGCGAAGTTGAGATCATGGCGGCCGCAGGAATTGATTTTGAGATTAAAAAGGGAGAATTTGCAGTTGTTGTTGGTCCGAGTGGAGCCGGGAAAACCACAGTTCTCAATATTCTTGGCGGCATGGATACGGCATCTGAGGGGCAGGTGCTGGTAGATGGGCAGGATATTGCTACGTATTCAACGAAGCAGCTGACTGCATATAGAAGAGATGATATCGGATTCGTGTTCCAGTTTTATAATCTGATACCGAATCTGACGGCACTGGAGAATGTGGAGCTTGCACTCCAGATATGTAAGAATCCGATGGATGCAAAAGAGGTATTGGAAGAAGTAGGACTTGGGGACCGTCTGGATAATTTTCCTGCTCAGTTATCAGGAGGAGAACAGCAGAGAGTGTCGATTGCAAGGGCACTTGCGAAGAATCCGAAATTATTACTCTGTGATGAACCAACGGGAGCGCTTGATTACAATACAGGCAAATCCATTTTGAAATTACTTCAGGATACATGCCGGAACAATGGTATGACAGTTATACTGATCACACATAACTCGGCAATAGCACCGATGGCAGACCGGGTGATCAAGATCAAGAACGGACGGGTTGATAAGATCATCGAAAATCCACAGCCGGTTTCGGTTGAGACCATAGAATGGTAAGACAAAGAGGTGAGGATAACAGATGGCAAGAAAGATAACACGAAAGAATTTTTACATGGAGATCCGACGGAATTTTGGCCGTTTTATTTCAATTCTTTTTATTGTTGCTTTGGGGGTTGCGTTCTTTTCTGGAATCCGGGCATCGGAACCATCTATGAGAATTACGGGAGATGCGTATTTTGATGAATCGGATCTGATGGACATTAAGGCTGTCAGTACGCTTGGAATTACGAAAGAGGATGTAAGTGCGGTCGGAAACATAAAGGGAGTGGGAAAGGCTGAAGGTGCCTACAGTGCAGATTTCCTGAATATAAAGAATAAGAAGCAATATGTACTTCATGTGATGTCAGCGATGGAGGATATGAATAAGATCACGGTAAGGGAAGGACGTATGCCGGAAAAAGCAGGGGAATGTCTGGTTGATGACCAGATGAATTATAAAATCGGCGAGACGATAAAATTAAAGTCCGGAACAGATGACAAGGTGACAGATACATTGAAGACGGACGAATTAAAAGTAGTCGGAAAAGGAAATTCCCCATACTACATTTCACTGAGCCGAGGAAGCACAACCATTGGAACCGGTACGATAAGCGGATTCGTAGTGGTTCCGGAGAAAACCTTTGATCTGGATGTGTATACGGAAATGTACGTACAGGTGGCAGGTGCAAAAGATCTGACTGCTTATACGAAGGCATATAAAGAGAAAGTAAAGACCGTCCAAAAGAGAATCGAAGCAATCACAGAAGAAAGAGGAAAGATCCGGAAGTCGGAACTTGAAGATAAGGCAAATGAAAAACTTGCGAAAGCGCAGAAAAAGCTGGATGATGGCAAAGCGGAATCGAAGCAGAAGCTTGAGGATGCCAAAAAGCAGATTACGGATGGAGAGACGCAGGTTTCGCAGGCAAAAGAAAAGATTGCGAGTGGAAAGTCGCAGATTGCAGCAGCAAAGCAGACGATAGATACAAAACAAAAAGAATTGGATCAGGCGAAAAAGACGTATCAAAATGGACTGAAAGAGCTTTCCCAGGGAAAGAAACAGTACGAACAAGGAAAAGCTGCGTATGATTCCCAGTATGCAGAAGCGCAGGCAAAGATTCAGGCAGGAGAGGAAGGCCTGGTTACATACAGAGCCGAACTGGATAAAGGCTGGGCGGGATATCAGACTCTTCTGAATACGATTGAGGCACTAAAAGCACAGGCAGCAGGCGGTTCGGGACAGGATCCGGATCAGGAGAATCCCAACCAGAATCAGGAATTATTACAGAAGATCCAGGTAATGGAGCAGCAGGCGCAGGAGACCAAGAAGACACTGGATGCAAAAGAACAGGATTATCAGACCCAGAAGGCCGGACTTGATGCAGCAAAGCAAAAGCTCGCAAATGGGAAAGCCGAGCTTGACCAGGCAAAAGCGAAGCTGGACGCCTGTGAGGCAAAGCTTACCAGTGCAGCCGCAAGTATAGAATCCGGACAGAAACAATTAGATGCCGGTAAAGCAGAGTTGAAAGCACAGGAACAGACATTGCAAAATGGCGAGACAGAAATTGCTCAAAATGAAGCCAAACTTGCCGATTCGAGAAAAGAATATGAGGACGGAAAAGAGACGTCTGAGGAAGAAATCGCAAAAGGTGAGAAAAAGCTTGCTGATGCAAAAGAACAGATTAAGAAGATAAAAAATCCAAAATGGTATGTATACAATAGAAGTACACTGGTAGAATATGATGGATTTGGGGAAAATGCAAACCGTATGCGTGCAATCGGAAAAGTATTTCCTGTGATGTTCTTCTTAGTTGCTGCTCTGATCAGTCTGACCGGTATGACCCGTATGGTGGAAGAGCAGAGAATTGAGATCGGTACAATGAAAGCACTGGGATACAGTAATTTTTCTATTGCTTCCAAGTATCTGGGATACGCGTTTCTTGCAACAGCGGGAGGAAGTATTCTGGGAGTGCTGACAGGAGAAAAGATCTTGCCGTATATTATCATTTATGCATATGAGATTATGTATCCGCATATTCCGAAGATTTATGTACCATATCATATGAGTTATGCGGTGATGGCATCGGTCGCTTCGATCGTGTGTACCATGGGAGCGACACTTGCATCCTGCTATAAAGAACTGGCTGCAGAACCGGCTGTGCTGATGCGTCCGCCGGCACCAAAAAAGGGAAGAAGAGTGTTCTTGGAAAGAATTGGATTTATTTGGAAACGAATGAATTTCACATGGAAATCAACAATCCGAAACTTGATGCGTTATAAAAAACGTTTCTTTATGACGATATTTGGAATTGGCGGCTGTATGGCACTGATGCTGGTTGGATATGGGGTAAAGGATTCGGTATATGAGATCGCAGATATTCAGTACGATGAGATCCAACTGTATGACGGGCATATTTTCTACAAGGATGATGTAACAAAGACAGAGAAAGAAGAGTTGAAGGAATATCTGAAAGAAGATACGGATATTCAGACTTATATGGATGCGAGGATGCAGAGCGTGACGGCATCAAAGGGAAATAAAAAACGCAGCGTTTATCAGTGCGTACTTGGCAATCCGGATATTGTCGGAAAATATGAAGATTTCCATGACAGGAAGACGAAAGAATCATACAAACTTACAGACAATGGTGCAATTGTCAGTGAGAAGACGGCAAAACTTCTGAATGTAAAAGAAGGTGATACGATAAATCTTAAGGACGGTATGGCAAAAGGTGTCACAGTAAAAATTGCGTATATCTGTGAGAACTATATGGGACATTACATGTATTTTACGCCGCAGTATTATAAGAAAGTATATGGAAAGACAGCAGAATATAACTGTATCATGTTCCGGGCAAAGGATGGATATTCAGAAGAGCAGGTGAAAAAAGCCGGAGAAAAAATCCTTGCGAAAGATCAGGTACTGACAATCTCTTATCTGCATGATATTAAGGATCAGCTGGATGATATGCTTGCCAGCCTGAATCTGGTGATCATAGTCCTGATCGTTTCGGCGGGAATGCTTGCATTCGTAGTACTTTATAATCTGAACAGTATTAACATTACAGAGCGTCAGAGAGAGCTTGCAACTTTGAAAGTGCTTGGCTTCTATGATGTGGAAGTAGCGGAATATGTATTCCGGGAAAATATCCTGCTGACGCTAATTGGAGCTTTCGTAGGTGTGATATTCGGTAAAGTCCTGCACCTGTTCGTAATTCAGACGGTGGAAGTGGATGCGGCGATGTTTGGACGAAGCATTTATCTTCCGAGTTATATCTACAGCTTTTTATTTACGATAGGATTTTCATTATTCGTAAACTGGGTAATGTATTTCAAGTTAAAGAAAATTGACATGGTAGAATCATTGAAAAGCATAGAGTAGCCGGAAAAATGGTACGGCACATATAATATTAATATAAGGATATTCGGCGAAAATATCATAAAAATATCAAAGTTTATAAATGGTTTATAAATTTCATAGAATTGTTAGCACTCTTTTTAAAAGAGTGCTAATTTTCTATTGACTTTTAAAATATGCAGTATTATCATATCTGTTAGATGAAAAATGTAACAAAAAGATGTGGGCCAGTCGGCAATACGGCATCTTTTGTCACTAATATGATAGAAATATAAAAGTAGAAATAGGAGTGATTTACAATGGCAGCAAAGAAAGGTAGTTTGTCAATCAGCAGTGAAAACATTTTCCCGATCATTAAAAAATGGGTATATTCCGATCACGATATTTTCGCACGTGAGTTGGTTTCCAATGGATGTGATGCGATCACAAAACTGAAGAAGCTGGATATGATGGGTGAATACCAGTTACCGGATGATTACAAACCGGCGATCAAAGTTGAGGTTAATCCAGAAGAAAAAACTCTGAAATTTACAGATAACGGTCTTGGAATGACAGCCGATGAGGTAGAAGAATATATTACACAGATTGCATTTTCAGGAGCTACACAGTTCCTTGAAAAATATAAAGATAAGACAACAGAAGATGATATGATCGGACATTTCGGTCTTGGATTCTATTCTGCATTTATGGTAGCAGATGAGGTGCATATCGATACACTCTCTTACAAAGAAGGCGCAAAACCGGTACACTGGGTAAGCAACGGCGGAACTGAGTATGAGATGGAAGAAGGCGACAAACAGGAAGTCGGATCTACAATGACCCTGTATCTGAATGAGGACAGCCTGGAGTTCGCTAATGAATATAGAATGAGAGAAGTTCTGGAGAAATATTGTTCATTTATGCCGGTAGAAATCTTCCTTTCCAAGGCAAATGCAGAGCCTGAATATGAGACGATCGACGAAGCAGATCTGAAAGATGATGATGAAGTAATCGAGCATATTCACGAAGATGCCAAGATGGAAGAAAAAGAGAATGAAAACGGCGAGAAAGAAATGGTAGAGACAGAACCTGCCAAAGAAAAAGTAAAGATCAAAAAACGTCCAGTTTCATTAAGTGATATCCACCCACTGTGGACAAAGCATCCGAATGAATGCAGTGATGAAGATTATCTGAACTTCTACCGCAAAGTATTCATGGATTACAAAGAGCCACTGTTCTGGATCCACCTGAATATGGATTATCCATTTAATTTAAAAGGAATTTTGTACTTCCCAAGAATCAACACAGAGTATGATTCTATTGAAGGAACAATTAAGTTATACAACAACCAGGTATTTATCGCGGACAATATTAAAGAAGTCATTCCGGAATATCTGATGGTATTAAAGGGAGTCATCGATTGTCCGGATCTGCCGCTTAACGTATCACGTAGCGCATTACAGAATGACGGATTTGTGAATAAGATCTCTGAATACATTTCCAAGAAGGTTGCAGACAAGCTTTCCGGAATGTGCAAGACAAAGAGAGAAGACTATGAGAAATACTGGGATAACATCAGTCCGTTCATCAAGTTCGGATGCCTGAAAGATGAAAAGTTCTGTGACAAGATGAAAGACGCGGTTCTGTTCAAGAATCTGGATCACAAGTATCTGACACTGAAAGACTGTATCGAGGCAAATGGTGGAACCGTAGAAGATCCGAATGCCAAGACAGAGGACAACAAAGCAGATGATCAGAACACAGAGAAGAAAGAAGAAGACAAGACGATCATCTACTATGTAACCGATGAGATCCAGCAGAGCCAGTACATCAATATGTTTAAGAAACAGGGCATGGATGCAGTAATCCTCGGCCACAATATTGATTCACCGTTTATTACACAGTTAGAGCAGCGCAATCAGAACATCAAGTTCCAGAGAATTGATGCAGATGTAACAGCAGGAGCAAAAGAAGAAGTTGCCGAAGAGGAAAAAGAAGCATTCCAGAAGACATCTGACAGCCTGGTAGAAATCTTCCGTAAAGAGCTTGGTGACGAGAAACTGGATGTTAAGATCGAAAAATTAAAAGATGAAAATATAGCTTCTATGATGACATTATCTGAAGAGAACCGCCGTATGCAGGAAATGATGAAGATGTACGGCATGAGCGGAATGGATATGGGTACAATAAGTACACTGATCCTGAATGCAAATCATCCGCTGGTTCAGTATGTAGTTGATCATAAGGGCAGCGAGAATACAAGTATTATCTGCAAACAGTTGTATGATCTGGCAATGCTGGCACATAAGCCATTGAATCCTGAAGAGATGACAGCGTTTGTAAAGAGAAGTAATGAGATTATGATGCTGCTTACGAAGTAAGTCTGGCAGAGAGTTGAAGTAAAGAAGACCATGCAGCTGTGGAAAGAGAAATCCATAGTTGCATGGTTTTTGTTTGTATTCTAGTATTCGCCTTCGATATTTTTGGATTTTAAGATGGATTTTACTTCGGTATCCCATTCTCTTTCGATGGACTTATCCATAGAAAAGGTTTTGAGGGAAGTGCCGGTGATGCATTGGAGGGTGCTTCCATCGTAGTGGAAATTGAGGTAGAGTCCCTGAATATCTTCCGGGCGGTAAGCGGTCAGGCCGTGGGCTGTCAGGAAGGCAGGAATCTGATCGTCCGGGAGAGCAAGGACAATCTTGAAGTTCAGAGGAGTGCGTTTGCCACGGATGATCTGGAAGCAGAAGTCACGGATCTTTTCCCAGCGGGAGTAAGTCTCTTCCAGTTTTTCGTCGAAGAAGTCTTCCTGGAGATAACCGCTTATGGTGAATTTGTTAAATGTAGTGAATTCTCCTTCGATAAAGAGAAATGTATCAAAAGTATCCTTTAAAAGAAGATGGGACATACAATTTTTGGCTGATAACTGGTATACGTTCATAAGGAATAACCTCCGGATAAAAATAAATGTAATCTGTATTATAGCACAAAAATTGATATAAATTGACATGGGAATGAAAAAACAGTAAAATAAGTTGAATATATATTTATCAACAAAAAGAAATGTAGAAGAGAGGAATTTTTTTGGAAATAGATAATAAAAATTCTGAGGAGAAGGAAGCTAAACAGCCGGCAGAGATTCCGGAAAAAGAAAAGGATCATGTGCTTAGGACTGCAGTAATTCTGGCAACAGTGATCATTGTGCTTGGAGGAATCGTTGTAGCAGTAAGGCTTAATAATCCAAAGCAGGACACAACGAAAGGCAGGAAGATCCTGAGTGAGATGGATCGTACGGATGTCGGAAAAGTAAATAAAAAAATCCAGAAACTTGAAGAGGAAGAACGTGTGAAGGAAGAAGCAGCAGATAACAGATCCGTAAGCGAAAAGTTTGCGGATTGTCTGATCCTTGGAGATTCGATCACACAGGGCTTATATGAGTACGGAGTGCTGGATGAGGCGAATGTACAGGCAGACCGCGGAACGGAAGTTTCGGAAGTCAGCAGTAAAAAGATTGTGGAACATATAAAAAAAGCCAAAGAGATGAAGCCGGAAGTGCTGTTTCTTGCCTATGGAATGAATGATATCGAAGCACAGAATGGAAATGCGTCCGGATTTGTGAAAGCATATAAAAATGTTATAGAGGATCTGAAAGAGTCCCTGCCGGATACGAAGATTTATGTCAATTGTATTCTTCCGGCGGCGCAGTCGGCGATTGAAACAAGACCTTTATTTGCCAATGTTCCAAAGTTCAATCAAAAACTGAAAAAATTATGTAAAAAAGAAAAAGTGACATTCATCGATAATACAGATCTGGTAAAACAGGAGTATTATGCCGATGATGGGATCCATATGTCACCATCTTATTATACGAAATGGGTAGATCATATGGCGGAGGCAGCAGGATTATAATGAGAAAAGGAAGACTGGATATTATTAATACATGTAAGTATCTGATGGTGATCGCACTGATTGCCTATGTGGTATTGCTGGTTTCCGGAGAGGGAGATAATACCGTATCCGTAGATACGATACAAAAGAATATTGAAAAATCTGTTTCTCTGAAAGGCATGAAAAAGGGAAGTTCTCAGGACCTTAAGAAGTATTATGGTCTGAATGCCAACGATTATGCCGGAACAATGTTGTATATACCGGATGATGTCATGAGTGTAAATGAGATACTGGTAGTAAAAGTAAAAGATAAGAGCCAGGTAGAAGATGTGGAGAAGGCTGTAGAGGAGCGTTTGTCTACACAGAAGAAGAGTTTTGAGGGCTATGGTGTAAAACAGACCAGGCTTCTTCATTCTGCAATCGATGAAACCAGGGGGTATTACATATTATTAGCTGTTTCAAAAGATGCGGACCGCATAGAAGCCGCATTTAAGAATAGTATTTATTAGAAGGCAGAGGAATTAGAAAGATGTTATTTAGCAGTATTGTTTTTTTATTTACATTTTTACCGGCTGTGTTGGTGTTGTATTACCTGCTGCCGGAGAGATTCCACAATCCGGTTTTGCTGCTTGCAAGTCTGATTTTTTATGCATGGGGTGAACCGGTCTATATTTTCCTGATGCTGTTATCCATTTTGTTCAATTATTTCAGTGGACTTGATATAGCAAGAAATCTGACGGACAGAAGGCTGGCAAAAAGAAGCCTTATATTCAATATTGTGGTGAACATTGCAATCCTGGGATTTTTCAAATATGAAGGCTTTGTGCTGGATTCACTGAATGCGGTGCTGCCGGTGCATATTACATATCATCCGCTGGCACTGCCGATCGGTATCTCATTTTATACATTCCAGATATTGTCTTATATTATAGATGTTTATCGGGGAAATGTTAAAGTTCAGAAGAATATCCTGAACTTTGCATTATATGTAACAATGTTTCCGCAGCTTATCGCAGGACCGATCGTACAGTATGCAGATGTTGAAGAGCAGCTTGTAAACCGCGAATCATCATGGGACAAGTTCGGAGAAGGGTGCATGTATTTTATACGTGGACTTGCAAAAAAGGTATTGCTTGCGAATACTTCTGGTATGATATTTACGGAAGTAACCGGACTTGGAAAGGGCAATGTGTCGGTACTGAGTGCATGGCTTGGTGCTTTTGCCTATATGTTTCAGATTTATTTTGATTTCAGTGGTTATTCGGATATGGCAGTGGGACTTGGAAAGATGTTTGGATTTGAGTTCTGTATGAATTTTAATTATCCGTACATAGCGAAAAGTATTACTGAATTCTGGCGCAGATGGCATATTTCTCTGAGCAGCTGGTTCAGGGATTATGTATACATTCCGCTCGGGGGCAACAGAGTATCGAAGAGCCGGCATATCTTCAATCTAATGGTTGTATGGTTTCTGACCGGATTATGGCACGGAGCTGCATGGAATTTCGTGGCATGGGGATTGTATTACGGGATCATACTGATCATTGAAAAATATATCCTGTCACCGGTACTGGATAAACTCCCTTCGGTTGTACGCCATATTTACAGTATTGTGCTGGTTGTGATCGGATGGGTATTATTCTTTAGTCCTTCACTTGGAGGGGCGGCCAGATATCTGGGAATGATGTTTGGAGCAGGAGCACACGGAGTGGCAGACAGGGAAAGCCTGTATCTGCTTACAACGAATCTGGTATTGTGGATCATTCTGATCATTGGTTCTACTCCGCTTACAGATGTCAGATATCAGCATATGCTGCGTCAGAAGAAGTGGAATACGACGCTTTTGAATGGAATCGTATATGCGGTACTGTTCATTTTGTGTATCGCATATCTAGTGACAGAGACATATAATCCGTTCCTGTATTTCAGATTTTAGGAGTAAAAATGAGACAGTCAAGAAAAAAATGGGAAAGAAGAAGAGAAGTGCATAGAAATAAATTAGCAGCGGTGATATTTGTCATAATGATGATCGCTTTCTGTGTTGTGAATCTGGCAACGGGTGACCGGGAATTCTCGGCGACAGAGAACCGGGCACTGGAACAGAGACCGGAACTTACAATTTCAGGAATAGAAAGCGGAAGATGGATGGAGCAGTACGAATCCTATGTATCAGATCAGTTCGCGGGAAGAGATTTCTGGGTAATGCTAAAAAGCAGGGTGGATCTGCTGGCAGGAAAGAGAAAAGCGAATGGCGTGTTCAAAGGAAAAGACCATTATCTTCTGGAGGATATTGCAAAACCGGATGAAGATCAGATGAAAGAAAATCTGTCTGCAATGAAAATGTTTCAAAAACAATATAAAGATATACCAATGTACATGATGCTGGTTCCGAATGCGGCTAATATCGAATCGGATAAACTTCCGGGATATGCAGTTACAGAGAATCAGGAGAAGCAATTTAAAGCAATTCACAGTACACTGGGATCTGTTTATACATGGGTGGATGTCAGTGATATTTTAAAAAAACACAGATCAGAAGAAATCTATTATCACACAGATCATCACTGGACAACACTTGGCGCGTATTACGGTTATCAGGCTCTTTCAAAAAGCATGAAGCTTGATACATCCAAAACCTCTGACATGAAGCCTTATGCGGTGACCAATGCATTTAACGGAACACTGGCTTCGACGAGCGGATATGAAACGGGATATGAAGAACCGATATATATCTATGCACCCGACAATCTTAAGAATGCAACAGAGGCTGTAGTAAATAATGTAAATGAAAAAAAGAAGACGGCAACTCTTTATGATACTTCCAAGCTTAAAGGAAAAGACAAATATGCACTTTTTCTTGGCGGAAATTATCCGATCCTTGACATCAAGACGACGGCAGATTCGACAGACAGGCTTCTGATCATCAAGGATTCTTATGCCAATAGTCTGATTCCGTTCCTGATACCTTATTACAGGGAAATTGTGGTTGTCGATCCAAGGTATTATTATGATGATATTGAAAAGGTCATGAAGAAGGATAATATCACAAGTGTATTATTTTTATATAATGGAAATACTTTTGTAAAAGATAACAGTATCAGCGGGGTGTTACAGAATGATTAGGCTGAATAAATATTTAAGCGAAGCCGGTGTGTGCTCAAGAAGAGAGGCGGACCGGCTGATAGAATCTGGCGTTGTAACGGTGGATGGAAAAAATGCCGTACCTGGAATGAAGGTTGAAGACGGACAGGAAGTCTGTGTGGGGAAAAAACGGATAAAAAGCAAGACAAAAAAGACAGTCCTGGCGGTATATAAACCCGCTGGGATTGTTTGCACAGAAGATAAAAGGGAAAAGAAGAATATTATCAGATTCCTGAATTATCCGCTACGCGTGACCTATGCGGGAAGACTGGATAAAGATTCGGAAGGACTTCTGATCATGACCAATGATGGTGATCTGATCAATGGCATGATGCGTGCAAGATTCTCCCATGAGAAAGAATATAAGGTCACAGTTAATAAAGAAATCACACCGGAGTTCATAGAAAAAATGAGTCGCGGAGTACATATCAGAGACAGGGAGAAGAACCTGGATGCGGTGACCAGGCCGTGTAAAGTGAGAAAGAATGGAAAATACACATTTTCCATTATTCTGACGCAGGGCCTTAACAGACAGATCCGCAGGATGTGTGAGGCACTTGGCTATAAGGTGACAACACTGAAGAGAATCCGCATTATGAATGTAGAACTAGGTAATCTGAAACCGGGAGAGGTAAGAGGATTAACAGAACAGGAGTTAAAAGAATTATATGGGACAGTCAAAGAACGAGAGAATGAAAGAACTGGTCAGCCTTCTGAATAAAGCTTCCAGAGCATACTATCAGGAAGCACAGGAGATCATGAGTAATTATGAATATGACAGATTGTATGATGAACTTAAGGAGCTTGAGGATGAGCTTGGTATTACCTTGTCAAACAGTCCGACGGTAAATGTCGGATATGAAGTGGTAAGCGAACTGCCGAAAGAAAGACATGAAAGCCCGATGCTTTCTCTGGATAAGACGAAAGAAGTAGAAGAACTTAAGAACTTTGTGGGAGATCAGAAAGTTCTGATATCATGGAAGATGGATGGTCTGACGGTTGTACTGACTTATCGTGATGGAAAGCTTTATAAGGCGGTCACCAGAGGTAACGGAGAAGTCGGAGAAGTGATCACGAACAATGCGAAAGTATTCAAAAATGTGCCGGTCCAGATTGCATATCAGGGAGAACTGATCTTAAGAGGAGAAGCAGTCATAGGATATAAGGATTTTGAAAAAATCAATCAGGAGATTGAAGATGTAGATGCCAGGTACAAGAATCCAAGAAATTTGTGCAGCGGTTCTGTCAGACAGCTGAATAACCAGATCACGGCTAAACGTAATGTAATGTTCTATGCATTTACACTGGTGCAGGCAGACGGAGTTGATTTTCAGAATTCCAGAGCCTGTCAGATGGAATGGCTGAAGTCACAGGGATTTACAACAGTGGAGTATTATATGGTGACCAGAGATACTGTTGAGGACGAAGTTGCTAAATTTTCGTCTAAGATCAGTGAAAATGATTTCCCGTCGGACGGACTTGTATTAACATATGATGATATAGCGTATGGACGGTCGCTTGGAAGAACTGCAAAATTTCCGAGGGATTCTTTTGCGTTCAAATGGCAGGATGAGATCAGAGAGACAGTATTAAGAGAGATTGAGTGGAGTCCGTCGAGAACCGGACTGATCAATCCGGTTGCAATCTTTGATCCGGTAGAACTTGAGGGAACAACAGTAAGCCGTGCAAGTGTTCACAATATCAGTATTATGGAAGAACTGGAACTTGGGATCGGTGACAAGATTGAAGTATATAAGGCTAATATGATCATCCCGCAGATTGCAGAGAATCTGACAAGAAGCGGAGTAAAAGATATTCCGTGTAAATGTCCTGTCTGTCAGGGAGAGACAAAGATCCGGCAGGTCGGCAACGCAAAAGCATTGTACTGTATGAATCCGGAATGTCAGGCGAAGCACGTCAAATCATTTGCATTGTTTGTCAGCAGGGATGCACTTAATATAGAAGGATTATCAGAAGCAACACTGGAAAAATTCATTTCCAGAGGATATATTCATACATTTGCAGACATCTTCCATCTGGATCAATACAAAGAAAAAATTCAAAAGATGGAAGGATTCGGAGAAAAATCATATAAAAAACTGACAGAAAGTATAGAAAAGGCAAGAACGACGACCCTGCCGAGAGTCATTTATTCTCTGGGAATTGCAGGAATCGGACTTGCCAATGCAAAAGTTATTTGCAGAGAATTAAAATATGATGTAGAATCTCTTCTGAAGGTTTCGGAAGAAGAATTAAATGAGATTCAGGGAGTCGGAGAGGTTCTGGCAAAAGCGTTCGTCGGATATTTTGCAGATGCAAAACATGTGGAGAATTTCAGAAGGCTTTTAAATGAGCTGACCATTCCGAAAGAGACTGTAACAAAACAGCAGATTTTTGAAGGCGTTAATTTTGTAATTACCGGAAGCGTAAAGCATTTTGCCAATCGTGGAGAAGTAAAAGAGCTGATTGAAAGTCTGGGTGGAAAAGTGACTGGATCAGTCACATCAAAGACAAACTATCTGATCAATAATGATGTGACGAGTACGTCATCCAAGAATAAAAAAGCGAATGAGCTGGGAATACCGATTATTTCAGAAGAGACATTTCTGGAACTGGTAAATCAGGAGGAAACATAAAAGCAGGATAAAAGTCAGAGTGAAATGCGTAAACTACGTTAAGAAGGAGAGAATAATGGCAAATCAGGATGATAACAATAATCAGGAAATTGAAAAAGTAGAAGATGTAGAGGTTGAGACAACAAAGAATACATCTGATACAGATAATAAGAAACAAAATAATGACGATGGATATGAAAAAGTATGCTTTATCTGCAGACGTCCAGAGAGCGTTGCAGGAAAAATGATTGAACTTCCGAATCATATCTGTGTCTGCAATGACTGTATGCAGAAAAGCTTTGATGCAATGTCAAATGGCCCGATTGATTACAGTCAGCTGATGAATATTCCGGGAGTACAGGTATTTAATATGGCTGATATGGAACAGAGTATTCCAAAGCAGCAGAAGATCAAAAAGAAAAAAGAGGGCGAAGAATATAAACCGTTAGTAGATATAAAGAATCTTCCGGCACCACATAAGATCAAGGCAAAACTGGATGAGTATGTGGTAGGTCAGGAATATGCAAAGAAAGTTATGTCTGTAGCTGTTTATAATCATTATAAACGTGTGGCTACTGATTCTATGGATGATATTGAGATTGAAAAGTCCAATATGCTCATGATCGGACCTACAGGTTCCGGTAAGACGTATCTGGTAAAAACACTGGCAAAGATTCTGGATGTACCGCTTGCGATCACAGATGCGACTTCACTTACGGAAGCCGGATATATCGGAGATGATATTGAGAGTGTGGTTTCCAAACTGCTTGCAGCTGCAGATAATGATGTAGAGAAGGCAGAACAGGGAATCATCTTTATCGATGAGATCGATAAGATCGCAAAGAAGAAGAATTCAAGTCAGAGAGACGTAAGCGGTGAGTCGGTACAGCAGGGAATGTTAAAACTTCTTGAAGGAAGCGATGTAGAAGTACCTGTCGGCGCAACCAGTAAAAATGCCATGGTTCCGCTTACAACCGTGAATACAAGAAATATTCTCTTCATCTGCGGCGGAGCGTTCCCGGATCTTAACGGAATCATCAAAGAGCGTCTGACCAAACAGGCAGCAATTGGTTTTGGAGCAGACTTAAGAGACAAGTATAATAACGATAAAGAGATACTGAAGAAAGTAACAACAGAAGATTTACGTGCATTTGGAATGATTCCTGAGTTCTTAGGACGTCTGCCGATCGTGTTCACTTTACAGGGTATGAGTGAAGAGATGCTGGTAGAGATTTTAAAAGAACCTAAGAATGCAATATTAAAACAGTATCAGAAACTGCTGGCATTGGATGAGGTAAAACTGGAATTCAATGACGATGCCCTTCATGCAATTGCGAAGAAGGCATTGAAGAAAGATACCGGAGCAAGAGCACTTCGTGCGATCATTGAAGAATTCATGCTGGATATCATGTATGAAATCCCGAAGGATGACAATATCGGAGAGGTTATCATCACGAAGGAATATATCGAAGGAACCGGAGGACCGGTAATTATGTTGAGAGGTCAGGAAGTACCAAGACTTCAATAATACATTTTACATATAGACTATTATATAATTTTTTTACTTGGAGAAGAATGGAGGAAAGACAGCGATGGGGGAATTATCAGCTATTCCAATCTGGCTCTGCATACCCTTTGCAGGGCTGTTGCTTAGTATTGCGGTAATGCCGCTGTTCAAGCCGGACTGGTGGGAAAAACATCAGCCGCTGGCAGTTGCATTCTGGTCAATCTTGTTTATTATTCCTTTTACAGCGAAATATGGAATATTTACAATGAGTGAGACTGTTCTGGAATGTGTGGTAAATGATTATCTGACATTTATCGTTTTACTGTTTGGATTATTCTGTGTAGCAGGTAACATTACGATTGACGGTGAATTTGCCGGATCACCGAGGATTAATACGGCGTTGTTTGTTTTTGGTACACTGCTTTCCAGTGTGATCGGAACTACAGGATCAAGTATGCTTCTTGTACGTCCGTTTATTAAGATGAATTCATGGAGAAAGAGAAAGAGTCATATCATGATCTTCTTTATCTTCCTGATCTCTAATATGGGAGGATGTCTGACACCGATCGGAGATCCGCCGCTTCTGATGGGATTCATGCGTGGGGTACCTTTTTTCTGGAGTATGAAGTTATTCCATATTCTGGTTTTTAATATGGTGATCCTTCTGGTGATATTCTATTTCCTGGACAGAAGAGCATACAGAAAAGATATTGCAGAAGGAAGAAAACCGGATATCAGAGAGCCGGGAACACATTTTAAAATTGTAGGACTTCATAATCTTATCTATGTAGCGATGATCGTCGGAGCCGTGATCTTAAGTGGAACACTTCCGGGAATGTCCGCATTCCAGAATGCAGACGGAACCGTAAAAGGACTTCATATCCTTGGAGAAGTTACACTTGGATTCCCGTCAATAATTGAGGTTGTGATCATCCTTCTGGCTGCATTCTTATCGTTTAAGACGACGAACGAAGAAGTCCGTATCCGTAACCACTTTACCTGGGGTGCAATCCAGGAAGTTGCGGTTCTGTTTATCGGAATCTTTATTACTATGCAGCCGGCACTTATGATCCTGAAAGCGAATGGAGCGGAGCTTGGAATCAGCAAACCATTCCAGATGTTCTGGGCTACAGGAGCTCTGTCAAGTTTTCTTGATAATACGCCGACATATCTTGTGTTCCTTACAACAGCAGGAGCACTTGGATTCAAGGGCGGTGTGGCAACAACGCTTGGTGCTGTTCCGGTTAAGATGCTGGAGGCAATCTCGTGTGGTGCTGTATTCATGGGAGCAAATACATATATAGGAAATGCACCGAACTTTATGGTAAAATCTATGTCGGATGAAAACGGTGTGCGTATGCCGTCGTTCTTCGGATATATGGCATGGTCACTGACATTTTTGATACCGGTATTTATTATCGATATGTTGATATTCTTTTTATAGAAGGGGGTGCGGAAAATGCAGGAGAATAAGAATAAATATTATGACATTGCAGAACGGATCTATGATCTGGACGGAGAAGTATATGAATGTGTAGGATCTTCTCTGGGCCGTACCTTTACAGGAGATAAACGTACCTGTGTGAACAATCTGGTTATGCTGATGCGTACCAAGCCGCAGGGACATCTTCTTAGAAGTGAGCTGGCATTGATCAGTAACATGGCACGTACGATCCGAAAGGATGAAGACCGTTCCAGACTGATGAAAAAATACGATGAGATATTAAAGGAAATAGCAGAGCTTCCTGCAAGTTTCGGTAAGGTTGAAATTCTGGATGAAAACAGGGCGAAGTTGAATACAGCGAATCTGCGTCAGAAGTTTTCAAAAGACGATCATCTTATTATTTGTATCGGAAGAACGCAGGGAAGTGCCGGAAATGATATTGGATTTGCACTGGCAGATGCACTTAGAATCAACTACTATGATGCAGAAATCTTTAATGAAGTATTAAGAAGACTGGATGCGGAGAAGGATTCTGTGACAGATGTGGCGGATCTGGGAACGGATCTGATCGAGAACAAATATCAGGGATCCGGAAGGACGATCAAAGAGCGTCTGAAAGACTTTGACCGCTATCATGGATTGACAAGAGAAGACGCGATCTTCTTCAATCAGAGTGACCTGATCTGCAAAATGGCAAAAGAAGAAGATTTTATTGTAATGGGTAGATGTGCAGATGTGATACTTGCGAATAACCATATTCCACATATCAGTATTTTTATTACGGCACCGTTCGAACAGCGTGTGCGTCGTATTATGGAGGTCAATGATCTGGATCATAAGAAAGCGGTACGTCTGCTTAAAAAGCTGGATCGTCAACATGCAAGATATTACAATTATTATACCGGTCAGAAATGGGGAGATGCTATGAACTATGATATCTGTTTTAACAGTGCAAGTTATGGTATTGAAGAGTCGGTAGACATTATTGAACGTATGCTGAACCAGAATACGAATTCATAATAAAAGATTAATGAATGACAGGGAACCTTTCATATACATAAAACAAATGTATATGAAAGGTTTTTTTTGATTTGGAAGAGAACTGTAAAGAAAAGATTATTTCCGAAGATTACTGGGATTTTATTATTCCATTATACAGAGATGAGGAACTTAAGGAAGTGAATCCGGAAAATGCGTGTATTCAGGAGATGGATTTTGGATATAAAAGTGTATCTGTAGACAGAAGGATTCTGCTTCCATTATCGTTCAGAGAATATTGGTACAGTACGATCCCAAAATGTTATACACTTCTGGATATGCAGCCGTTAGATGCAGCAGGAATTATTACATTGCAGAACTATCCGACACTTCAGCTGATGGGGGATGGGATCATGATCGGCTTTTTAGATACCGGGATAGATTATCAGAATCGTGTGTTTCGCAATCTGGACGGGACGACACGGATTGTGGGAATCTGGGATCAGACGATTCAGACGGGAAGAACACCACAGGGGCTTTATTATGGAACGGAATATACGGAAGAAATGATCAATACAGCACTTAGATCGGAGGATCCGCTTCAGATAGTACCGAGTGTGGATACAGACGGACATGGAACATTTGTTGCAAGTGCGGCTGCAGGAGGAGCAGAAGTTGGAAAACAGTTTCTCGGGGCCGCACCGGAGGCTTCTATTGCAATGGTCAAATTAAAGCCGGCAAAAAATTATCTGAAAGAATTTTTCGCGATAGCACAGGATGCCGTATGTTATCAGGAAAATGATATTATGCTGGGACTCCGCTATCTGAATGACCTGGCAAGAAAACAGGGAATGCCGTTAGTGATCTGTGTAGCCCTCGGAACAAGCTTTGGAGGACATAACGGAGATTCTATTCTGGCAGATATATTGGACATTTATGCGACGGTAAGAAACAGGTGTGTTGTAGTCGGAACAGGCAATGAGGCGGCCAGAAGACATCACTATTTTAACCGTTTTACGGATGCACAGGATACGAGGACAGCAGAAATCCGGGTAGGAGAAGGGACACAGTCTTTTGCCGTTGAATTATGGAGTACACTTCCGAATATCGTAATGGTGTCGGTTACTTCGCCGTCTGGAGAGCGTACGGGGATGATTCCGATACGTCTGGGGTATCTGTTTGATTTTTTATTTACATTTGAACGGACAACGATTACTGTGGAATACAGATTATTACAGAGGAATAATGATGCACAGCTGGTATTTATAAGGTTTCAGAATGCGGTTCCCGGAATATGGAAAATAGATATAAAGCCGGCGATGCAGACAACCGGAGATTTTCACATATGGCTTCCGATGGAAGAATTCCTGGAGGGAGAGGTATATTTTCTGGAATCAAATCCCGACACTACATTTACAGAGCCTTCAGGAGGAAGAAATACAATGACTGTGGCTTTTTATAACAGCAGGGAGAATGGAGTTGATATTAATTCGGGCAGGGGGTATACTAGAGATGAAAAAATAAAACCGGATTATGCTGCGCCGGGAGAAGCGGTCACAGGAGCAGTACCTGGCGGGGAATTTAAGAATCGGACCGGTTCGAGCGCCGCAACAGCGATTGCAGCAGGCGGATGTGCCCTGATCATGGAATGGATCAGTGAGCAGCCGGGGGCAAGAGGAGTGTCGTCCAGTCAGGTCAGAAATATTATCGTGATGGGAACACAAAAGCTTCCGGGAATAGAATATCCGAATACACAATGGGGATATGGGACGATGAATTTGTACCGATCATTGGATATTTTAAGACAGCTGTAAAGAAGAACGAGATAAGGAGAGGATACTAATGGCAGATTTTTTTGAAGAATTCGGCAGAATGGTTTCAGATGTTGCTAGTGACATCACAAAGAAGACAGGAGATACTCTGGAAATCCAGAAGATTAAAAGCAATGTTCGTTCGTTAAAGAGAGCGAATGAAAGAGATCTTGCAGATATCGGACGTATGGTATATGAAAAATTCCAGAGTGGAGAAGTGTCAGACATGGATTATGTAACGCTCTGCGAAGAGATAGAAAAACGTGACGAAGAGATAGAAAAACAGGAAGAAGAGATCGTAAAGATCCAGGGAGAAGTATAAATGCGTACACGCATACCCGGTGCGGTCGGAACACTGTTCGCTCTTGATATGGCTGTAAAACAGTACATAGAAGAGAATGTAAGCGAGACGGAAGAAAAAAGTCTCTGTGGGACAGGGATTCTGATCAGAAAAGTATATAATAAAGGATTTGCATTTAACTCTATGGATTCCGAACCGGAAAAAGTAAAGAAAGCGTCGGTGATGACGACAGCAGCGATCGGACTTCTGACAATTATAGAAGCTTTTAGGGAAGGGCATATGCTTAGTAAGATAGCCCTGACATTCTTAAGCGCAGGAGCTTTAAGCAATACTTATGACCGTGTTGTCAGAGGAAAGGTAGTGGATTATATCGGTATTAAATCCAGTCACAAAATACTGGGCAATATAACCGCCAATCTGGCAGATATCTATATTTTGCTCGGTTCTGTATTTGCATTTTTGAAAAAGAAAATAGATTAGGGCTCAAGGAACAATCTGGACAAATAACGAACCCTGTCATCTTTCAGGTGTCTTCACATAAAGTTAGTGAAGACACCCGGAAGATGACAGGGTTCGTTGTTTGTCGCCATGCGGTTCGAAAGAAGCCGCCAGATAAATCTAAAATAGAGCATGAAAAAAGCGGGTGATGGGAATCGAACCCACGTATCCAGCTTGGAAGGCTGGTGTTCTACCATTGAACTACACCCGCATAATACATTATAAATCGGGGTGACAGGATTCGAACCTGCGACCTCCTGGTCCCAAACCAGGCGCTCTAGCCAAGCTGAGCCACACCCCGTTATTTGACGTGTCCTTAAGACAAGTAGTATGATATCATGATAAAATGTAAAAAGCAAGTAAAAAATGAAAAAAATTGAAAAAAGTCATAATTATATAAAAAAACGACACAAATACGAAAAGTCAGAATCAATATTAAGGAAATGATAAGTTGTATCCGCTGGAATGCTGTTGTATAATTAAGAACGATGTCGAGAAAATAGATTATTATTAAGAGGACTGAATTGACAGATGAAGGAGACTAATAACGTAGAACAACGACCAAGAACTTCTCTTTCAAAAGGTGCAAGAAGAAATCAGATATTAAGGCGTATAACAGTAGTCGGTGTGATAGCAGCAGTAATAACTGCTGCTTTTGCTGGCTATTGTCTGCACCGTGAACGTGTAGAAGAAAAACAGAAAGCAGAAGAGCTTAGAAAAGAAAAGCAGGATAAAAAAGAGGCGGCAAAAGTAAAGTCAAAGCCGGAAACTGCCGAACAGAAATTGGAACGTATACGAAAGCAGGCAACGGAACACGGATATCCGAAAAATGTGATCGAACTGTTGGATAAAAATGTGGAAACAGTAGATTTTGTGGCCGATTATGAAAAGAAAAAAGATAAGCCGTATGCAGATACGATAGGAAAAGATCTTTCGCAGGGAGGGATACCGGAACTTTTACAGTGGGATGAACGATGGGGATATGCTCCATACGGAACCAGTATAGTAGCGGCAAGTGGATGCGGACCGACCTGTATGGCGATGGTAGCAGCCGGACTGAATCAGGATGCGTCGATCACTCCGGCAAAGGTAGCTGCTTACGGAACGGAACATGGTTATGTGGACGAAGAGAATAACACCTACTGGAGATTCATGGATGAAGCCGGAGCAAACTGGAATCTTAACAGTACTGCAGGTCTTTTGTCAGAAGAGCAGGTAGCTTTAGAACTTTCGCAGGGACATCCGATCATATGCAGTGTCGGTCCGGGAGATTTTACCAAGATTGGACATTTTATCGTACTGACAGGTTATGAGAATGGCAATGTGAAAGTGAATGATCCGTTCAGCATAAAGAATTCGAAAGCAACATGGGTATTTGCCAATATCAAAGACCAGATAAAAGCGATGTGGGTATTTTCAAAAAAATAGCGATCAGACGGCAGGCGCCGGTGGAAGATCGTTTTCGGGAAACAGGAGAGAAAGATATGAGATATGATTTTACAAAGATTATAGACAGGCATGGAAAAGATGCGATTGCAGTAGACGGACTTGGAAAGAATCCGGGATTTGCACCGGAACCGCCAAAAGACGGATTTGATGTGATCCCGATGTGGGTGGCAGACATGAACTTTGAAACTGTCCCAACGATTCCAAAAGCGATCATGGACAGGGCAGCACATCCGGCATATGGATATTTCAATCCGGTGGAAGAGTATTATGATTCGATCATACGCTGGCATAAGATCCGCAATAATGTAGAAGGACTGATGCCGGAATATATCGGATATGAGAACGGAGTATTAGGCGGAGTAATCTCTGCTCTGACAGCTTTTGCCGCACCGGGAGATGCCGTACTTCTTCACAGCCCGACTTACATCGGATTCACCAAATGCATCACAGAGAATGGATACAAGATTGTACACAGTCCGCTCAAAAAAGACGAAAAAGGAATCTGGCGGATGGATTATGAAGACATGGATGCCAAGTTAAAGGCAAATAACATTCATGTAGCAATCTTCTGTAGTCCGCATAATCCGACCGGACGTGTATGGGAGCGCCGAGAGATTGAAGAGGCGATGGAAGTATATAAGAACAATGAATGTGTAGTGATCGCAGATGAGATCTGGTCAGATCTGATCTTAAAAGGCAGCCAGCACATTCCGACACAGTCGATCAGTCCGGATGCAAGAAACCGTACGATTGCATTGTATGCACCGAGTAAGACATTTAACCTGGCAGGTCTGGTAGGAAGTTATCATATAATCTTCAACAAAATGCTGCGTGACCGGGTGGAGGCAAAATCAAGAAAATCACATTATAATACAATGAATGTATTATCTATGCATGCGCTGATCGGGGCTTACGAGGCAGAAGGATATACCTGGGTCAATGAGCTTTGCCAGGTATTATCTGAAAATGTTGATTATGCAGTGAATCATATCCGTGACTACTACAGAGGAATTGAAGTAAGTAAGCCGCAGGGAACTTATATGTTGTTCCTGGACTGCGAAGACTGGTGCGAGGAAAATTATAAGTCACTGGATGAGCTGTTAAAAGCAGGATGGGACATAGGCGTTGCATGGCAGGACGGAAGACCGTTCCACCAGAAATATGGAATCCGTATGAATCTTGCATTACCGCTTGGCAGAGTAAAAGAAGCATTCGAGCGTCTGGATGAGTACGTATTTCATGTGTAAATATCTGGAAAATATACAGAAATAAAAAGTATAATGCTGTAGATTCCAAAGGAAAATACAGCATTTATTAAGAATGAGAGAAGTGAGAAAATTTGGATAATATAATTGTATCGTTTAATGTAATTGCACCGGTATTTTTTCTTATGGTATTAGGATATTTTCTGGTCAATTATACATCTCTGGCGGACGGAAAGCTTACAAAACAGGCAAATGCCATTGTGTTTAAGATATTTTTACCATGTATGTTATTCTACAATGTCTACCAGAGTGATATCGGTTCTGAGATACATAGCAGGATCAGGCTGTGCATCTGGGCAGCAGGGGGACTTCTGATACTGTTCGTATTGTTGTGTCTGATCGTTCCAAGGATCGTAACACAGGAAAATCAGCAGGGTGTAGTTATCCAGGGAATTTTCCGGAGCAATTATGTGATCTTCGGAGTTGCAGTCGTACAGAATATGTATGGACCGAAAAGTACGACGACAGCGGCAATTTTAAGTGCCATCCTGGTACCGATGTATAATTTCCTTGCAGTAGTCGCGCTGTCAATCTTCGGTGAAAAAAGGGAAAATGACTGGAAAAAGATTATTCTGGATATTATAAAGAATCCACTGATCATATCTTCGGTATTAGGGATTATATTTTCACTTCTTGGGATCAGACTTCCGACAGCTGTCGATACAACGGTTCAGGATCTGGCCAAATTATCAACACCGATTGCGTTTATGATTCTGGGTGGTGATCTGGACTTTTCAAAAATAAAAGGAAACTTAAAAACAGCATTTGTGGTATTGACGATCAAGCTGGTAATCTTGCCGCTTATCATGATTCCGATGGTGGTTATGATGGGTTACCGGGATGCGGACCTGTTGTCCGGGGGGCTGGCATATCAGACGCCGGTTGCAGTATCCAGCTATATCATGGCGCAGCAGGCGGGAGCGGATGGACAGCTTGCCGGGCAGCTGGTTGTGTTCTCATCGGTGCTTTCGATATTTACGTTGTTTGTGACGATATTCATATTGCGGACGATGGGGCTCCTTGCGGTTTAGTATCATAAAAGTAATCACTCTCTTTCAAAAAAATCTTCCTGAAAAGTTGATTTACCAGGTTAATAGGAATAAAATTATGAAATGAGTATTTCTAAAGACAAGGATGTTACAATATGGAGAAAGATTTAACAACAGGAAGTGTATTTAAGACAGTCATTTATTTTTCACTGCCATATCTGTTATCGTACTTTTTACAGACGTTATATGGTATGGCAGATTTATTTATTGTCGGTCAGTTTGGCGGGGTCAGCAGTACGACGGCGGTATCGATCGGAAGCCAGATCATGCATATGCTGACAGTTATGATCGTAGGGCTTGCGATGGGAGCGACGGTTATGATCGGGCGCTGCATCGGTGCAAAAGATTATAAGAAAGCATCGGAGACAATTGGAAACACGGCAACGATGTTCATGGGAATTGCGATCATACTTATGATCGTATTACTGGCGGCAGTCAGACCGATCGTCAGTGTGATGTCGACACCGGCCGAGGCAGTAGAAGGAACGATCCGTTATCTGACAATCTGCTTTATCGGGATTCCTTTTATTACAGCTTATAATATTATCAGTGCAATCTTCCGTGGAATCGGTGATTCCAAAAGTCCGATGTACTTTATTGCAGTAGCATGCGCAGCGAATATCGGTCTGGATTATCTGTTCATCGGAGTCATGGGACTGGATGCGGCCGGAGCAGCACTTGGAACGACCATCGCACAGGCAGTCAGTGTCATTGTTTCACTTACCGTGGTCATAAAAAAGGGCACAGGGATCAAATTAAGAAAATCGGATCTTCGTCCGAAGAGACATACGATGAAAAACATATTGAAAGTCGGTGTGCCGGTTGCACTGCAGGATGGATTTATCCAGATATCGTTTATTGCAATCACAATATTTGCCAACCAGCGTGGATTAAATGATGCGGCGGCGGTAGGTATTGTGGAAAAGATCATAGGGATCCTGTTCCTGGTACCGTCTTCTATGTTGTCAACGATATCGGCATTGGCATCGCAGAATATTGGTGCAGGCAAGCATGACCGTGCACGCCTGACATTGCGGTATGTATTATGTATGACAGTAGGATATGGATTAGTTGCGGCAACGATTGTGCAGTTTGTATCTGTTCCGTTTGTTGGACTATTCACGAATGACGGGGCAGTACAGATACTTGGAGGACAGTATTTAAGAAGTTATGCATGGGACTGCGTATTTGCAGGAGTGCATTTCTGTTTAAGTGGATATTTTTATGCATATGGCTTGTCTATCGTATCATTTATCCACAATTCCATATCTATCATATGTGCGAGAATCCCATTGTCTTATTATGCGGCAACGCATTTTCCGGATACATTATTTCCGATGGGCTGTGCGGCACCGGCAGGATCGATCATCTCAATCATTATCTGTGTTGGTGTACTGATATGGATGAATAAACACACGGAAAAATATATGGAAAGAACGTAGTGATCGGAGAGAAAATATATGACGATCGGAATTATAGAAGACGACACATTATTACATCAGGCACTCAAAACAGCACTGCAAAACGCAGGCTATCAGACCGTATCCGCATACACAAAACAAGAGGCTCTTACTACAATTACAGGCAGTGAGAGCCTTCTTCTCATTGACATTGGACTTCCGGACGGCAATGGACTTGCATGTTACAAAAAGATCCGGGAAAAGGCAGAGATACCGGCCATTTTCCTGACAGCAAGAGACGAAGAAACGGATATGTTGACAGCATTTGACACAGGAGCAGACGATTATGTGGTAAAACCATTTTCCATGAAAGTGCTTCTAAAGCGCATAGAGGCAGTGATCGGACGGAACAACAGAGAAAAACAACTGGCATGCGGAGAAATAATATTATTTCCTGATAAGAAGCAAGTATACAAGAACGAAAAGGAAATTATCCTTACAGCCAGAGAATATCAGTTACTGGAATATCTGATGTACAATCAGGGAAATGTACTGACGAAAGAAAATATCCTGGAATATGTATGGGGACTGGATGGCCAGTTTGTAGTGGATAATACCGTCAGTGTTACGATCAACCGGCTGCGGAAAAAGATAGAAACAGATGCAGGATCACCGATATATCTGAAAAATGTATTTGGATTGGGATACAAGCTGGAGTGCGTCTGAAAAAGTAATGGCAGATACAAAAAGGAAGAGAAAAGAATGAATATCATAATAATCGTAGTGGCAGTAACGGCAGGAGTAATTCTGGGTGGAACTGCCATATATGTTTATCAGGGAAAATGCAGACAGAAAGAACTTAAGTTATTGGCAGAATGTATGGAAAAGATATTGCGAGAGGAAAAGATCCGGGAAACAAAAGCAGGAGAAGAGACATTATATGCAAGACTGGAATCCAGACTGGTAAGGATCCAGGAAATGTTAAATGGACGGACAGAAGCTGCGGAGAAGAGTAAAGATGAGATCCAGAAGCTGATTTCAGAGATTGCACACCAGATGCGGACACCCCTTGCCAATATCAGGACATATCAGGAATTATTAGAGGAAGAATGGAGTAAAACCAGGACGAAGACGGATGAAAATGTGGATAACTATCTAAATGCAATGAGATCCGGAGAACAACAACTGGAATTCCTGACAGAAGGATTCGTGAAGATGTCCAGACTTGAGCAGAACATGATTCAGATACGGAAAGAAGAGACAGATCTGTTAAAGACCGTGAGAAACTGTCTTGGAAGAATTCAAAAGCAGGCAGAAGAAAAACGGATTGCATTTAGGATAGAGCTGCCGCAAGAAGTCAACTGTCCGCATGATGCCAACTGGATTGGGGAAGCAATCGATAATGTTCTGGATAATGCCGTGAAATACAGCCGGCCTGGCGGAATCATAGAAATGAGAATCCAGAAGAATGAAATGCATGCAAAGATTACTGTAAAAGATAATGGGCTTGGAATTGAAAAGGGAGAAGAGCATAAGATTTTCCAGAGATTCTACAGAGGAAAGAACGTGACCACACAGAAAGGTTATGGAATCGGACTTTATCTGGCGAGAAAAATTATCGGCCTTCATGGCGGATTTATGATTGCAAAAAACAGATATTCGGAAAAAGGTCTGATGATCGAGATAAATCTTCCAGTCTGTTAGAAGTTTGTTAGATTTGTCCTGTATGCTGTATGAGACAAGTGAAAGTTCCGATACGAAACGGACACAATTATAAGCAAGGAGAAAAAATCTTATGGAAATGATAAAAGCAGCAGGATTAAAGAAATATTATGTGACAGATAATTACGAAGTCCATGCGCTGGACGGAGTGAGTCTGTCCGTAGAAGAAGGGGAATTCCTGGCAATCATCGGTACATCAGGAAGCGGGAAGACGACATTACTTCAGATCCTGGGCGGCCTGGATGAACCCACTGCAGGTGGCGTCTGGATACGCGGCAACAGTCTGAAAGATATGACGGAAGATGAACGCACGATATTCAGGAGAAGGAATATCGGATTCGTATTTCAACAGTATAATCTGATCCCTGTTATCAATGTATATGAGAATATCGTACTTCCGCTCAGACTGGACGGTGCAGAGATTGATGAAAAATTGCTGGAAGATATTGTCAGAACGTTAAAGATTGGAGAAAAGTTAGAGAATCTCCCGGAAGAACTGTCCGGCGGACAACAACAACGAGTGGCAATTGCAAGGGCGTTAATGGTAAAGCCGGCAGTACTTTTGTGTGACGAGCCAACAGGAAATCTGGACTCTGTCACAAGTATGGAAGTAATTTCATTGTTGAAGACTTGTGCAGCAAGATTCCACCAGACGGTGATTGTTGTGACCCATCAGGAAGCGATCGCACAGATGGCAGACCGTATTCTGCGCGTAGAAGACGGGAAATTATACAATGCGGAGGTGTAATGAAATGAATGGATTTACACCGAACAATAATACGAACGTGATCCGGCTGCTTTCGGAAGCTATCAGAAAATGTAATAAAAGCAGAAACCGGATTCTTATGGGAGCAGTCGTTTTATGTATTCTTACACTGACATTTGTCTTTGGAACGGCTTACGGAAAAATAAATGCAGAATATACGAAAAATATTCGGATGGATGGAACAACGGCATCCACTTACATAGAAGAGGGAACAAAGCAGCAATATGAAAAAGCACGTTCCTTAGGATATGTAAGAGAAATCGGAAGAAGAATGAAAATGGGTGAAGCCACAGAATCCGGAAAGAAAGAATCTATCTGTTCCATACAAGTGCTGGATCAGACTGCATGGGAAAAGATGATGAAGCCCGCCTATACCGGTGTCCATGGAACCTATCCCAAAAAGCAGCAGGAAATCATGCTTCCGGTAAAGACATTAAAAAAGCTTGGAATTGATAATCCGAAAAGAGGGATGAAGATAGCACTTGATATATCGATCAGCTTTTTTCAGACAGAAAAAGAAGAGTTCAAATTATCAGGCTGGTACAGTGCTTATACAGAAGATAATGGAAGAAGCAAAGCAATCGGATATGTGTCAGAAAAGAAACTGAAGGACTGGGGTTATGATATTAAAGATGGTTCGGATATTCTGATCTGTCCGGCGAATGACATGGACTGGAAAGATACAGAAGAAAAATTATATGAAGATGTGCCGATGAAAGACAATTCCCAACAGATCATTGCGACAGATACAGCGAAGAATCGGGCTGTAAAAGAGGTGACAGGAAGTTACGGGATGGCAGCAGTGGAGGCAGTTGTGATTATCTGTGGAATGTTTTTGCTTGTCTACAATGTGATGCAGATCTCCATGGCAGGCGATATCCGTCAGATGGCGCTGCTCCATACGATCGGTACAACGAAAAAGCAGCTCCGTAAGATCTATATCCGGCAGATCATGCGGACGATAGTGCCGGGAGGTATTGCAGGTATAGGTTTGTCGGTTGTGTTATTGCGATATCTGATACCGCAACTATTGGGCAGACAGTATCTGAATGGATATGGAGGCGCAGAAGAACTGCAGATCTTTCGGGTGGAAATCTTGTTGTTAGCGGTAGTCTTCACGTTGTTGGTAATCTTGGGTGCATCGGAACAGGTGATCTGGCAGACTGTAAACAGAACCTGTATAGAGGGAATGCATTACACGGAGCAGAAGGGAAGCAAGAAACAACAGCATGGAAAAGCAGGTCATGCAGATAAAGGAGCAGTCTTAAACAAGAAAAAAAGAAGCGAAACACAGGAACTGTGCTTTATGGCATGGAAGAACGTCACAAGATACAGGCAGGGATTTGTCATTACAGTTAGTTCATTGTTCCTCGGAATAGAAATGTTCCTGATTGTCATGGTGATCACAGATGGAAGTGATTATGCGAATATCATTAATCAGAGACCGGATTTCCTGATCGCAGGGGAATTCAGTGAGTTTGCACAAAAAGAGGGAAGCGGGACAGAATATCAGACACAGTCGCCGGATCAAGATCCACTGAAATCAGAAGGAGATAGTTTCGAACTCTTATATGACAATGAATATGATGAATTTTCACCGATATCCGAAAAGGTGCGGAACCGCTTGTGGAATCTTGACGGTGTGAAGAAAAAGAAATCTTATATAACCGAAGGAGCCTATATGCTTTCCAGTATATCCAGAGATGGAGTACGTCCACTGGAAAAGGATACTTATCTGGGAAAAAATGTGGAATATGCAGAAGAAAGCAGTACTGATTATGAATCCGGGGCAAAGATGATCGAAGGACTGGATGCCGATACTGTTCAGATTGTCAGTGAAAATGAATTAAAAGCATTAAAAACTTATGTAGAGAAAAACAAGTTAAAAGTTGATATGGACAGTCTGGAAAACGGAACAGGGGTAATGATCATCCATGATCATAAGTTGTCACAAAAGCAGGGAAGACAGGCAGAAAAAGCAGTGGGAGAAACGGTATGTTTATCTCCTTTAAAGAATAAAGAAACGTGTATCCGGTGGAATTCCATGACGGACAAAGAAAGAGACAAGGAAGATGAGATAATAAAAGCAGAAACGCCGTCTACAGAATATACGTTAAGCGGCTATCTGGATAATCAGGCAGATGACTTCCCGGAGATCCACCAGACCTGGCATGGTGCAGAAGGAGATATCTATTATCTGGTCAGTGAAAAAGGATTTAACCGTTTACCTACGAAGAGAAAGACATTTTGCATGGAATTAAACGTAGAGAAAAAGAAAGAAAAAAAGATCATGTATGAAATCCAGAAGATTCTTTCGGCAGAAAATCAGCGGCGGAAAAGCAATACACAGACAAGCCTGGACGGAGAAGGAGAAGCAGGCATTTTTTACATTGCAAGATCAGATCTTATGCAGAAAAATGCAGACTACATCCGGGGAAACAGAATTATGTTCGGAAGTATCAGTGTAATATTATTGTGTGTCGGACTGGTTAATTATTTTAATACTATGTTTACAGGAATTGTGGGCAGGAAAAAAGAACTGGAGATTATGAGAAAGATTGGAATGACACGCCGGCAGGAAAGAAAGCTGTTATTACTGGAAGGCAGCTATTATGTACTGCTTATCGCAGGCCTTGTAGCGTCAGTTGGATCAATCATACTAAAAGGAATCAACGTTTATATGAGAAAACAGCTTTCTTATTTTACCTTTCATTATCCGGTAGGAGCGATTGCAGGAAGTATTGTAATTATGGAAATAATGTGCGTTATAATTTGTAACCTGCTTATATTGAAAAAGTAGGTTAAATAAATAATTTCACCAACTGCGTTTTATCCAGCACAAAAATCGATACATCCATAAAAAGATGCGCCAGTAGCGTACTAAGGATCACACCGTTGGAAGTCAACAGGAATCCACAGTGGAATCCATACCAGCATACGATGGCGGAATAACTTCCCATCAGTACCAGAAGCGGCAGATTTCTTGCGACACCTTGCAGTGTTTCTTTGATATCTTCAAGTGTAGAATCAAAGTACAGGAAACGGCCGACTGCCAGTGTGATAAAATACATGATCAGTGAATCATAGTTCGAATCATGGTAGATGAACTTGATATATAATAAGATCAGAATAATATAAAAGGCAGAGATCAGCCGCACGGACGCCTTTTGTCTGGTCGGAATTGCAGTTAACGGAACGAACAGGATATCGAACCAGTTTGTCATAAATACAGAAAATACCAGAAATAAAAGTAAGATAATGTTCTGGTATTTCTGCCAGTAAAAGGCAGCCTGTGGGATCCGCTCATCGATAATATAATAAAGAGACAGGAACAACAGTACCGAAGTACTGGAAAATACCATCTCATAAAAGCTTTCAATAAGCGAGATTTCTTTTACTTTGTGGATATGGTTCAGCTTCCGGATCTGTTTTGGCGTCAGATCCTGTGTATTAAGTTTATAGTGTTTCTTAAGCTTGGCTGCCAGAATAACGATCGCAAGCACTGCGATCAGGCAGAGCAGGGAGACAAGCATGAAGCCTCCGGCATTCTTAAAGTTAAAATAATGAATCAGATAATATTGGAACATATCATATACCTTCTTTGATGTAATATTTTTTCGGTTACATATTGTAGCACTTTGAAAAAATATTGCAAATAGGAGAATTAGTAGTGGCAGGTCTTGTAGATGTGAAATTGAGTTAAGTGTCAAAAAAATTAAAAAAATTTAAAAAGTGCTTGCATTTTAGAAAACATCATGCTATTATAAATGAGCATTGTTGATGCGGGTGTAGTTCAATGGTAGAACACCAGCCTTCCAAGCTGGATACGTGGGTTCGATTCCCATCACCCGCTTTTTTGCTACCCTTTTTTATGAAGGGAGATATGTTGGCATTTACGGCTATGATTTCCTGGGGCTTCTATTCCGCAATCATCAAGAAAATCGGTGAATGGGATTATCCGACGGCAGCGGTGACCAGGAGAATCTATTTTTACGGAATGTTATTCCTGATTCCGGTTCTGATGTGGCAAGGGGTGTCATGGGATGTGACGGTTGTGCTATCTGTGGTGATACTGCATGAGAAGATGACGTTCGTATCTGTGACGGGAGCTCTGTTAATTCTGCTGGGACTGATCGTATCGCAGAAGAAAATTAATCAGAAAAAATAAAAGATTATAAGAAGCTTTGAATCCGGTGGATTATTGTGCCGGATCCAAGGCTTTTTTTGCCGTTGGTCGCTTGAAAGAAGCTGCAAAAGAAGATGCCGGTAAGAAATTCTACAGATAATAAGCTGGATAAGAAATGAAAATGTGGATATCGGGTTCTGCGGTCAGCTGGAAATATACAGATATATATGAAAAAATATACAATAAAATATGGAAATATTCCTGTGACAAAACAGAAAGTTTGTTGTAAAATAACCGATACAGTTCAAAAAACAATAATTAAGAAATGGAATATTTCAGATAAAATCATAGTGGAGGTTTACAGATATATGGAAAACGAACTTTTTGAAAAAGCACCGGTACATAAGGCATATTTTAATATGGCATTACCGCTGGTATTCAGTATGGTCATTTCACTGGTCTATAATATGGTAGATACATTCTTCATTGCAAGAACGGGAAATACGAATCTGGTAGCAGGTGTGTCACTTGGAGCACCGATGTTCACGGCTATGATCGCACTTGGAGATATCTTCGGACTGGGTGGAAGTTCCATGATCGCAAGATTATTCGGACAGAGGAAAGATGAGGATGCAAAACGCATCAGTTCCTTCTGTTTTTATGGAGCAATTATCTGCGGAGTAATCGTAACAGTATTACTTCTGATCTTCCGTGCACCGATGCTGCATTTATTAGGAGCGGATGCAAATACTTACAAATATGCATCACAGTACTATACATATCTGGTGCTGGGTTCTGTATTTATTATTGTATCATTTACACCGAACAACCAGCTCAGGTCAGAAGGATTTTCGAAAGCATCCATGGAAGGTTCCGTCCTTGGTGCAGTAGTGAATATTATATTAGATCCTATTTTTATTTCGGTACTGGGTATGGGAGCCGGCGGAGCCGCGATTGCAACAATCATCGGGTATATTGCGACGGACGCTTATTATGTGTGGATATATTTGAAAAAGAGTAAAAAGCTGTCGATTGATCCGGGACATATGCATATTAACATGCAAGAATTCAGACAGATCCTGGCAATCGGAATTCCTGCATCGATCACGAACTTTATGCAGAGCTTTGCAGTTACTGTTACAAACAGGAGTCTGCTTGTATATGGAAACAATAAAGTTGCGGCGATGGGAATCGTGATGAAAGTAAATATGATCGCGGCGTTGATTCTGGTTGGATTTGCGTTCGGATGTCAACCGTTGGTTGGTTATAATTATGGGGCAAGGAATAAGAAACGTCTGAAAGAGATTCTCGCATTCTGTTATAAATTCGAATGTGGTCTGGCAGTTATACTGGCAGTAATCTTATCCGCCGGTGCAAGACCCTTGATCCGTGTATTCATGAAGACACAGGAGATTGTAGATTCGGGTGTGCTGATGTTACGTCTTCAGCAAGCAGGAATGATGTTTATGGCAGTCGTTCTGGTTACGACCTGTGTATTCCAGTCGGCGGGAAAAGCAATGGGAGCATTCTTGTTATCAGTCAGCCGTCAGGGTGTGATCTATGGAATTGTGATCGTTATTGCTTCGCATATGATCGGATATCATGGTGTGTTGGCAGCACAGGCTGTTTCTGATTTCCTGACAGCATTGATAGCTGCTATCCTGCTGAAACATGAGTTGTGGAGTGAATTAACCGATATAAAAAGGAATGAAGAAGCAGTATAGAAGTAGTATAATAAAAAGAAAGTATAGATGCAGGAAGGAAGATATGGATCATGTCATTAGAAAGAGCAAAGAAATATCTGGAAGAAAAAGGTTATGCAGATCACGTGATTGAACTGGAAGAATCAAGTGCGACGGTACAGCTTGCAGCAGAAGCTCTCGGTGTAGAGCAGGGAATGATCGCAAAGACGATGTCATTTCTGGTTGATGGAGAACCAATCCTGATCTTGACAGAGGGAACGGCGAAGGTTGATAATCGTAAATATAAGGATCAGTTTCATGTGAAGGCGAAGATGATTCCATTCGATGAAGTAGAAGAATATATCGGACATGCCCCGGGCGGTGTGTGTCCATTTGGAATTAAAGATGGAATTAAAGTTTATCTAGATGAGTCTCTGAAACGTTTTGAGACGGTATATCCTGCAGCTGGTAATGACCACAGTGCAGTTAGACTTACGATTGCAGAACTGGAAGACGTTGCCGGGGCATGTGGATGGATTGATGTATGTAAAGAAATGTAAAGAAAGAGAGAAAGTGGATTGTCGGTAGATGATCCGCTTTTTTCTATGCATTTGCAAGTCTGTAATGGAGAATCATTATAATCTACTGTACCGTGAAGATGAAAGAGAATTGATTCCTATCTGTAAACAGATGAATGTCTCACTGATGCCATATAGCCCGCTTGTAGCAGGACACCTTGCAAGACCGACATGGAAATCCGAATCTTTAAGAGGAAGAACGGACAGAGTTGCGGTTGGCAAATATGACCGTATGGAAGACGCAGATATGAAGATTGTCACCCGCGTACACGAACTTGCAGAAAAGTATCAGTGTAAGATGTCGCAGATCGCAATCGCATGGCAGTGGGCAAAAGGTGTTACTTCGCCGATCATCGGTGCAACGAAGATGCAGTATCTGGATGATGCGGCAGGTGCATTGAACGTTCGACTGACAGCAGAAGGCATTGCATATCTGGAAGAGTGTTATGTACCACATCCGATTGTTGGTGCGATTGATAAGAATCCGGCGTAAGGTGTGATGTTGTTGGATGAGAAGAAATAGAGAAAATTATGAATAGACAGTAAAGCAGATGGAGAATATCTGGTTGATAAAATTAATATTTCAGAAAGGCAAGTATCACAAAAAAAGATACTTGCCTTTTTCGTAACTATGCGATTATAAGAAACTATCAATGATGGGTACTGCCGCGCTAGATTATATTTTTACTGGAATGGCAGGAGAAAAAGTGCTGCATACCCGGAGCCTGGAATATGTTGTGGATGAAATATGGAAGTAGATTTTTCATTTTAAGGGTACACAAATTTTTTGAAAAAATTAGCACTCACCTATTGACAGTGCTAATAATGCGTGCTATAGTACAGATAGAACAAAGGAAGAGAGATAAAGAATCAAAGATATGAAGCCGACAGCATTCATACAAGATTCAAACATCCGGAATCCCGAAGTTCCAGCAAACAACACCTCGGAATTCTCCGATCGTGCTAATTATAAATTTTTATCATTTGGAAGGAGATATGACTTATGATGATGCCTAGTATTTTTGGAGAAAACTTATTTGATGACTTTATGAACGATTTTTCATTCCCAACATTCCCGAATGTTGACAAAGAACTGTATGGAAAACACGCAAAGAACTTAATGAAGACAGATGTAAAAGAGACAGAAAATGCATATGAGATAGACATTGACTTGCCGGGATTTAAGAAAGATGAGATCCAGATGGAACTGAAAGACGGCGTACTTACCGTCAGTGCAGCCAAAGGACTGGACAAAGATGAGGAAGACAAGAAAGGTAACTACATTAGAAAAGAGCGTTATGCAGGCAGCATGAGCAGAAGCTTCTATGTAGGAAAACATGTAACCGTAGAGGATGTACATCCGAAATATGAAAGTGGAATCCTTTCCTTCAGTGTTCCGAAAGCAGAAGCAAAACCGGTAGAAGAGAAGAAACATTACATTTCAATCGAAGGTTAATGACAGGCAGATGCGGGAAACGATAAGTGACGGTATAGCCTGTATGGCAAAAGAGTAAACGTACCCCACAGGTGTTAAGCCTGTGGGGTACAATATCATAAAGAGAAAATAATCAGGATAACGTAAGAAGCTCACATATTCCACGAAATCCTGTTCACATAGATGAAGATAATAGAAAATAATATAGAATAAATGACGGGAGGGAGAACTATGGCGGCAAAAAGAGATTATTATGATGTTCTTGGAATCAGCAGGAGTGCGGACAAGAGTACAATAAAAAGAGCATATCGTAAACTGGCCAAGAAATACCACCCGGATACCAATGCCGGAAATGCACAGGCAGAAGAAAAGTTCAAGGAAGCGACAGAAGCCTATAATGTGCTGAGTAATCCGGAGAAAAAGAAATTATATGATCAGTTTGGCCATGCAGCTTTTGATGGCAGTGCAGGCGGCAGTGGAGCATATGGCTATGGAAACGGACCTGGCGGCGGTACTTACAGTTATACCGGACCGAATGGAAGCTTCCATGAATATCATTTCGAAGGCGGCGATATGGACGATATCCTGAAGAATATATTTGGCGGCGGATTCTCGGAAGGCAGCGGAAGCGGGTTCCATGGATTTGGCGGATTTGGAAATAGTGGATCAGGAAGGACACGTACGTCCGGAAGAAGTTATGAAAGCAGCGGATTCGGAAATGGATTTGGAAATCATGGATTCGGCGGAGAAGGAAATTTCCGTCAGGATGGTTCCGATGTGACCGCTGAGATAGATGTGACATTTGACGAGGCTGCATTTGGAGGAGATAAAGTCATCCGGCTGTCAGACGCACAGGGCAGTAATGCAGCAGGAAAATCACTGAAAGTGCATATCCCTGCCGGCATCAGTGACGGAAAAAGTATCCGTCTGCGTGGCAAAGGAATGCCTGGACTTTCAGGAGGCAAGGCAGGAGATCTGTTGCTGAAAGTGAGAGTTGGTAAACGACCAGGATTTGAGCGAAAAGATATGGATGTATATTCAACTGTCATGATTCCGTTTACTACAGCAGTATTAGGTGGTGAAGCAGTTGTACAGACGCTTACCGGAAGGGTAGTGTGCAAGATTAATCCGGGAACACAGTCCGGAACAAAGATTCGGTTAAAAGGTAAAGGAATCGTGTCTATGAAGGATGCAGGAAGATATGGAGATCAGTATGTGACTGTTCAGATAGATGTACCAAAGAATCTAAGCAATGAGGCAAAAAGAAAATTGAAAGAATTCGAAGCTGCGTGTAAGAACGGAAGCAGAGGGGCAGCATAATTTATAAATTGTTATGCATCATTTTATCCAAAAGGATTTAGATAAAAATTCAGGAAAGGTAAAATGATGCATTTTTTCTGTATTGACGCTCACTTTGGAAAGAATTATAATAAAATAATTAGAGACAATGAATTTGTATACCCATACAGGTTATTGAAATATATGCTAAGGAGATAAGTAAGATGAGCAAGATTATTTTAACTGGTGACCGACCGACAGGACGTCTTCACGTTGGTCATTATGTAGGTTCTTTGAAAGAACGTGTAAAATTACAGAATTCAGGAGAATATGACGAGATTTATATTATGATCGCAGATGCGCAGGCATTGACTGATAATGCCGAACATCCGGAGAAGGTACGTCAGAATATTATGAACGTAGCATTGGATTATCTGGCATGCGGAATCGATCCTGAGAAATGTCACATTTTTATTCAGTCCATGGTTCCGGAACTGACAGAGTTAACATTCTATTATATGAATCTGGTAACCGTATCCAGAGTACAGAGAAATCCTACGGTAAAAGCTGAGATCCAGCAGAGAAACTTTGAGGCAAGTATCCCGGTTGGTTTCTTCTGCTATCCGATCAGTCAGGCTGCAGATATCACGGCATTCCGCGCGACAACAGTTCCGGTTGGAGAAGATCAGATGCCTATGATCGAGCAGTGTAAAGAGATTGTTCACAAGTTTAACAGTGTATATGGAGAGACTCTGACTGAGCCTGAGATCGTACTCCCATCTAACAAGTCATGCTTAAGACTTCCGGGTATCGATGGAAAGGCCAAGATGAGCAAATCACTTGGAAACTGTATCTATCTTTCTGATGAAGAAGATGTTGTTAAGAAGAAAGTAATGTCCATGTTCACAGATCCGAACCACCTGCGCGTGGAAGATCCTGGACAGGTAGAAGGCAATCCGGTATTCATTTATCTGGATGCATTCTGCAAGGATGAATATTTCGAAGAATTCTGGCCGGAATATAAGAATCTGGATGAACTGAAAGCACACTATCAGCGTGGAGGTCTGGGTGATGTCAAAGTGAAGAAATTCCTGAACAAGGTTCTTCAGGAAGAGCTGGCACCAATCCGTGCAAGAAGAAAAGAATGGGAGCAGAAGCTTCCGGAAGTATTCGAAATCCTGAAAGAAGGAAGCAGGGTAGCTGAGGCGAAAGCAGCAGAGACATTGAAAGATGTAAAGGTTGCTATGAGAATCAACTATTTTGATGATGAAGATTTCCTGAACTAGGAATCTGCGGACAGCTGAAAAATCATTATATTGCATTTGTTAATATGAAAATAAAATCCTCAAAATACCGGATGATATGGTATTTTGGGGATTTCTTTTGTTAAGAATTGCGGTATAATAAAACTATCAGTAAAAAAAGCAAATTGTATAGATAATACGGGAGTGAAGGGGTGTAATGCTATGAAAGAGATAACGAAAGAGACACTTCTGAAAGCTATGAAATCGCGAGATGCGGGAGAGCATCCGGTATTTCGTGAATGTGAATTCAAAGACATGGATCTAAACGGAATGAATCTGCATAATATGGACTTCACATTGAGTTCCTTTCAAAATGTAAATCTGGAACGTGTGAATTTTGAAAACTGCAGTGTGGAAAATGCATTATTCGACGGCAATTCCCTGCATGGTGCAAATTTTCAGAATGCAAATATGAAGACGGCAGCATTCCGTGGATGTGATATGCGGGAATGCAACATCAAAGGAGCCAACCTTTACGGGGCTGTATTGGAGCACGCGAAGCTGGATGACATTCAGTCAGACGAAGCAACGCAGTGGTTCCGCATGCACTGTCCGGAGACCGGACCGATCCTTGGCTATAAGAAATGTGTGAATGACAGAGTGGTACAGCTTCTGATCCCGGCAGATGCTAAACGGACTTCGGCAACACGTCCTTCTTGCCGGTGCAGCAAGGCAAAGGTACTTTCGATAAAAAATTTTGATGAAACGGAAGAATTCGAAGAAGCCTGGTCGCTGGTCGATGAGAATTTTGTATACAGAAAAGGACAGTGGGTGGAGGTCAAAGATTTTAACGAGGACAGATGGATGGATTCCACGACGGGGATTCATTTCTGGATGAACAGAAATGAAGCACTCGGGTATTAAATCCCCTGCATTGGAAAAAGTTTACTGATAGATGAGAAAGAAAAATAAATGGAGGTGCAAAAGGCAAATGAAAGCAGACATCAGATGGTTGGATGATCCGCAGGTATTTCGTGTGAATCGTCTGGATGCACACAGTGATCATAAGTTTTATGAGAATAAAGAAGATTATAAGAAGCAGGATCAGCGGTTAAAACAATCGTTAAATGGAATCTGGAAGTTCCACTATTCAGTGAATGCATTGGAACGTCCGGCCGATTTTTATCAGAAATGGTTTAACTGTAAAAATTTTGATGAAATGAAAGTGCCACAGCATATAGAACTGGCGGGATACGATAAGATTCATTATATCAATACGATGTATCCGTGGGAAGGACATATTTACAGAAGACCGGCAGGATATGGAAAAGAAAAAGGGAAAGGTATGTTCAGCCAGGCCGAATATAATCCGGTAGGTTCTTATATCCGGAAGTTTGATCTGAATGACGGACTGAGAGGAAAGAGGATCATCTTAAGTTTTGAAGGTGTGGAACAGGCATTCTATGTATGGGTGAACGGAGAGTTCGTGGGGTATGCAGAAGACAGCTTTACGGTTTCGGAATTTGATATTACACCATATGTAAAAGATAAAGATAATCTGCTGGCAGTGGAAGTACATAAGCGCAGTACGGCGGCATTTCTGGAAGACCAGGATTTCTTCCGGTTTTTTGGTATTTTCAGAGATGTGAACCTGTACGGAATACCGGCGGTTCATGTTGAAGATCTGTGGATCCGTCCGAAGTATCATCCGGAAGATGGAAAGGCAGAACTGGAGCTGGATATCCGATTATCACAGAAAAAGAAAGAAAATAATATCCAGGGTAAAATAAAAGTTTCTTTGCGAGATATCCATAGTGATGAAAATCATGTATTACTGGATGAAACGGAGAATCTGAACAACCCGGTGATCCAGAAGAATCTTCCGGTAGAAGGATCAGTGAACAATGAGATCCAGTTCCGTTATGAATTAGAAGAATCCGTACATGCATGGAGCAATGAAGATCCGTATCTGTATGAGCTTCTGATAGAAGTTCAGAATGAAAAAGGCGAGACAGTAGAAGTGGTTCCATATCAGATTGGATTCCGTAAGATAGAATTAAAAGGCAGAAAGATGTTGCTGAATGGAAAACGTCTGATCATCAATGGTGTAAACCGGCATGAATGGAATGCCAGAAGCGGAAGATGTATTACCGAAACTGATGAGAAATGGGATATCGAATGTATCAGACGCAATCATATCAATGCAGTCAGAACCTGTCATTATCCGGATCATATTTCATGGTATTACAGATGTGATCAGGCGGGGATCTATCTGATGGCAGAGACAAATCTGGAGACACATGGATCGTGGCTGAAACAAGGTGTGATTGAACCGTCGTGGAATGTTCCGGGAAGTATCGGATGCTGGAGAGGATGTACATTAGACAGGGCAGTATCGAACTTTGAATCATTTAAGAATCATGTGTCGGTACTCTTCTGGTCACTTGGAAATGAATCGTATGCCGGTGATATCCTGGTGGAGATGAACCGTTACTATAAAGAAAAAGATCCGGACAGACTTGTGCATTACGAGGGCGTGGCAGAGAACCGGCCTTATGAGGATTTAATTTCTGATATGGAGAGCCAGATGTATGCTTCGCCGGAGAAGATAAAAGAATATCTGGAAAATAATCCGAAGAAACCATTTATCTTATGTGAATATATGCATGATATGGGAAATTCTCTGGGAGGAATGGAATCTTATATCAGATTACTGGATCAGTATGAGGATTATCAGGGAGGCTTCATCTGGGATTATATCGATCAGGCACTGTTCGTGAAGGATGAAGTGACAGGACGTGATGTATTGCGTTATGGTGGTGATTTTGATGACAGGCCATCGGATTATGAATTTTCGGGAAATGGAATTTTATTTGCGGACAGAACGGAAAAGCCGGCAATGCAGGAGGTGAGACATTACTATGGATTACGCAGATAGAGGAAAATTAGGAATTGTGTATGGAGATGTAACACTTGGAGTACACGGAGAAGACTTTCATCTGATCTTTTCTTATCAGACAGGCGGTCTGGAATCCATGGTAAAGCATGGAAAGGAATGGCTGTATCGCACACCGAAGCCGACATTCTGGAGAGCAACCACAGACAATGATCGTGGAAATGGATTCCCGTTTAGAGCCGGTATGTGGATAACTGCCGATATGTTCCAGAAATGTGTGGATATCCAGGTACGGATAGACGGAATCAAGATAGAAAAACCGAGCGCACCGGTAAATAATAAATATTCGGATAAAGAAACTGCGGAACGTGTGGAAGTTATATTTACATATGAGACATTAACTGTTCCGTCAACACAGGTAAAGGTATCATATCTGGTATTTGCTGATGGAAATGTCAGAGTAAGAGCGCACTATTACGGGAAAGAGGGAATGCCGGAGCTCCCTGCATTCGGTATGCGCTTTGTCATGCCGACAAAGGCAGACGGATTCGTTTATGAAGGATTATCGGGTGAGACATATCCGGATAGAAAAGCCGGGGGTATTCACGGAATTTATGAAGTAGAGGGTCTTCCGGTTACACCGTATCTGGTTCCGCAGGAATGTGGCATGCATATGGATACCGAGTGGGTGACAGTGCAGAGAAGTACGGTTTTGGATAACCGGAATCGTCATATAGAACAAAGTGGACTTACATTCCGGGCGGGCAGTGAGATCAATCATTCCACGTTTGCATTTTCATGTCTTCCTTATACTGCAGAAGAGCTTGAGAATGCAACGCATCAGGAAGAACTGCCGCCGGAAAGAAGAACGGTACTTTGTATCTATGGAGCGGTCCGTGGTGTAGGCGGAATCGACAGCTGGGGCTCTGACGTGGAAGAACAGTACAGGATTCCTGGAAATAAGGATATTGAAGTAGAATTTATAATGTAGATCTGCTTTTCAGGTAATTATCAGATGTGTATCGATACTTCGCTTGGTGAAGACTATGTGCTCAATACCGTACTGGATCTGGTGAAGAATGTAAATCGCCGTGTATCCGAAAGCAGAGCAGAATAAGAATTATCTCCTGAAAACTTGACATGAATATATGGATGCGATAGATTAATTTATGGATTTGAGAGTATGAAGGAGAGAAACATATGAATTTACATGAATTCCTTATCGTGTGTCCAATGGTATTTCTTGCCGGATTTGTCGATGCGATTGCCGGAGGTGGCGGATTGATCTCATTACCGGCATATATGTTCGCAGGGATTCCGGTACACCATGCGATTGCGACAAATAAATTATCATCAGCGACTGGAACAGCGGTGTCGACATGGCACTTGGTGAAGAGCAAATGTGTTGACATATTTTTAGTCCCGGGTACGGTAGCCTGTGCATTTGTGGGTTCAATTGCGGGGGCGAACCTGGCGCTGATCATCAGTGACAAAGTACTTAAGACGGTACTGGTATTTGTGCTTCCTGTTGTTGCATTCTGTGTATTGCGGGACAAGGATCTGAAACCGGTGATACCGGAAGGATTTACCAGAAAAAAACAGTATCTGATCATGGCAGCATGTTCTTTTGTGATCGGCATCTATGATGGATTCTACGGACCGGGAACCGGAACATTTTTACTGCTTGCATTTACCAAATTAGGAAAGCTTGATATGGAGAAGGCAACCGGTAATGTGAAGGTCGTCAATCTGACATCGAATATATCGGCATTGATCACATTTATTCTTGCAGGAAAGATTCTTTGGGTGCTGGGACTTTCGGCGTCGGTATTCAGTATTGCCGGACATTATCTTGGCGCACATATGGTTGTGAAGAACGGCGTAAAGATCATTAAGCCGATCATCCTGCTGGTGTTGGCGTTATTGCTGATCAAGATTGTCCTGGGAATATAAAAATGAATGAAATCCTTAAAGTGGAGTGATATGAAAAATCTTTTGCTTTAGGGATTTCGGAAAGGCATCTAAAGCGAACGGCGGTAAATATTGTATCTGCCCGGCGTGCAGTGCAGGCGGAGCAATCCTGGATAAGAAAAATGAAATACTTTAAATTGTCATGTATTTGAAAGAAGCTGTCGGCGGCAGGGTATGTGTTTGGAAAGAAGCTTTTGAGTTGGGAGGGAGAATTTTTTAATTTTCCCTCCCAAATTTAGTGTATTGCAGTAAAAGAGTTCACAGTGTATAATGTACCCATGATTTTTAGAAATGAGGTACAACATGGAAAATCCAAATAGAAACTTTAAATCCCAGACCTGTGAAGATTTCATAGAAGTCCTTGCAAGTAAAGCAGCTGTTCCGGGCGGCGGCGGGGCATCAGCGTTAGCCGGAGCCATCGGGATCGCACTTGGTAATATGGTCGGAAGTCTGACTGTAGGAAAGAAGACCTATGCAGATGTAGAAGAAGAGATCATCGAATGCAAAAAACAGGCAGATGAGATTGCAAAAGAATTTTTAGAACTGATGGATAAGGATGCGGAAGCATTCGAGCCGCTCAGTAAGGCATATGGACTTCCGAAGTCTACGCCGGAAGAGCTTGCCAAAAAGGAAGAGATTATGGAAGAGGCGCTGAATACGGCATGTAGTGTTCCGATTGAGATTATGAAGACCTGTGCCAGAGGCATTGATCTGGTAGAAGTATTCGCTGCAAAAGGAAGCCGGATTGCATTAAGTGATGCGGGAGTCGGAGCAACACTTTTAAAATCCGCAATGCAGGGGGCTTCACTGAATGTATATATTAATACAAAATCAATGAAAGACAGAAGAAAAGCAGAAGAGCTCAATCATCTGGCAGATTCCCTGCGGGAAGAATACGAAGCAAAAGCAGACCGGATATTTGCGGAAGTAAACAGCCGTATCCGGTAAAATCCAGTGAGATAAAGACGGATAAACCGGAAATGTCCGGAGAAAATACAAAATAAAAGGAAAGCAGCAGGAAAAATGGCAAAATTACTATTAGGAAAAGAAGTAAATGCTTCTATCAATGAAGAAATCAAAGCAAAAGTAGAAACTTTAAAAGCACAGAATATTACACCGACACTTGGAATTATCCGTATCGGTGAAAGAGAAGATGACATCGCATACGAAAGAGGCGCAACAAAACGCTGTGAGACACTGGGAGTAGCATATGAGAAATTCCTTCTTCCTGCAGATGTAGAAGAAGAAGAGGTATTAAAGACGATCGACCAGGTAAATAAAAGTGAAAAAATCCACGGAGTTCTGTTATTCAGACCGCTTCCGAAGCATCTGAATGAAGACAAGATCGTGAATGCACTGGCCGTAGAAAAGGATGTAGACGGAATTACCGATCTTTCCATGGCAGGTGTGTTCATGGGAAAAGATATGGGATATGCACCGTGTACGCCGAGTGCCTGCATGAAGGTACTGGATCATTATGGAATTGACTGTACCGGTAAGAAAGTGGTAGTTATCGGAAGAAGTCTTGTAGTCGGAAAACCTGCAGCGATGATGCTGATCAAGAAGAATGCGACCGTAACCGTCTGCCATACCAGGACGGTGGACATGCCATCTGTAGTAAAGGAAGCAGATATCGTAGTTGTAGCGGCCGGAAAAGCAGGAGTGATCGATGGAAGCTATCTGCGAGAAGGACAGATCGTGATTGATGTAGGAATCAATGTGAATGAAGAAGGAAAGCTCTGCGGAGATGTGAATTTTGAAGAAGCAGAGAAGATTGTGGAGGCAATCACACCGGTCCCAAGAGGCGTCGGCGGAGTGACGACTTCAATTTTGCTGGAACATGTGGTAGATGCCGCGATTGCACAGAACAGGTAAAGAGAAGCCGGGGATTATATCGCTGGTCTGAAAAATGACAATAAAAGGATGGTAACCTTTATGTGTAGCCGGAAAGTTATGGCAGAAGCCTTGATTTTCCGGCTTTTATTCCAGTCCGGGTAGCCAGCTTAGTGAATTAAGTAGAAAAAAATTACCAGATCCCCATTACATGCTGCATTCCAAGGCTCACAATTGTAATTCCAACCCAACAGCAGGCACCCAGCAGAAGTGGTTTTCCTCCGGATTTAATAAGCTTCACAACATTACTGTTAAGCCCGATTGCGGCCATAGCCATAATGATAAAGAACTTCGATAATTCTTTTAACGGAGCAAATACGTCAGCGCTGACACCCATACTCATACATACTGTTGTGATGATAGCTGCAATGATGAAGTATAAGATGAACATAGGAAATGCTCTCTTCAGGCTGAATTTGTTTGCGGAAGAATCAGCAGTTCCGGCTTTTGAGGCAGATCTTGCACGGATCAGGGATAATACCAGTGTGATCGGAATAATTGCCAGTGTACGTGTAAGCTTTACCGTAACAGCAGTATTCAGTGTCTCGCTTCCAAGGTTCCACATACTGTCCCAGGTAGAGGCGGCAGCCGTTACGGAAGAGGTATCATTGATCGCAGTTCCTGCGAATAATCCGAAAGATCCACCGCCTGTTGTGTCAAAACCAAGTGCGCTTCCAAGTACCGGGAAAAGTACGGCTGCAATGACGTTGAAGAAGAAGATAACGGAAATTGCCTGTGCAACTTCGGTATCATCTGCATCAATGACCGGTGCGGTGGCAGCGATCGCAGATCCTCCGCAGATGGAAGAACCGACACCAACCAGGATGGAAGTGTTAGAAGGTACTTTGATAATTTTACGGAGCAGCCATGCGATGATCAAGGAAGTACTGATGGTACATACGATGATCGGGAGTGACTGTTTTCCGGTCTGTAAGATGACGCCAAGGTTCATTCCGAATCCAAGCAGGACAACTGCTGTCTGCAGAATAATCTTAGAAGTCCATTTGATTCCTGATTCGGCTTTTCCTTTGTTCGTCCACACTAAAGTGATCAGCATTCCGGCAAGGATTGCGATGACAGGGCCGCCAACAACTGGGAATGTCTTTCCAAGAAGCCAGGAAGGTACGGCAATCACAAAACAAACCAGTATACCGTTTAGGTTTTTTTTCAAAAAATTCATGTTTTTTCCTCTTTCTCATTTTTTTGTTAGTTCATACAGGTTTCCAATTAGAGATTATAACACTGGTAAACGATAATAAAAAATTATATAATATTATTGAACGATAATAAAAAATTATTGACAGATATGAAAGAGAATTAATAAAAATCATTTGTGAAAATCAAATTGACAATGAAGGGAAGAAAATTATGCTGGATTTTAGAACAGATACATTTCTTACGGTATGTGAGACGATGAACTTTACAGAGGCAGCAAAAAGATTACATATTACACAGCCGGCGGTTTCGCAACATATTCGTTTCCTTGAAAAGGAATATAATACCAGATTGTTTTCTTATTGTAATAAACAACTGTATCTGACGCCTGCAGGGGAGATACTCAGAAAACGTCTGATGACAATGAAAAATGATCAGCTGGCAATTATGAATGAGATAAGAAATGAATCCCATAAGATGGAATCTCTTTCTATAGGGGTTACAATGACGATCGGAGAATATGCAATTGTAGATAAAATAGCAGATTTTCTGATCGGTCATCCGGAGATGAATGTACACATACATTATGGAAATACAACACAGCTATTAACATTGCTGGATGAAGGAATTATTAATCTGGCACTTGTAGAGGGGAATTATCCGAAGGAAAATTATGAACATAAAAATTACAGTACTGAAGAATATATAGCAGTTTGTGCCAGAGATCACATATTTGAAGTAAAATCTCCGGAAACGATGCAGGAACTGGTGAAGGAGCGCCTGCTTGTACGTGAACCGGGATCCGGGACAAGGAATATTTTAGAAGAGTTACTTCTTGCAAGGGGAATGGGGATAAAAGATTTTCTTCACTATACAGAAGTGGAAAATATGCATACAATTATCGGGCTTTTAAAAAGAGATTGTGGAATTTCATTTATGTACAAAATTGCGGTAGCGGATGAACTTAAGAACGGAACATTGAAAGAAATCAGGCTTTCAGATTTTAAAATGCAGCATGATTTTGATTTTATCTGGGAAAAGGGCAGTATTTATACAGAAAAATATATTGGAATATGTGAGGAACTTCTGAAAAAGTACTGATATTGGCAGGGGAAGGCATTCTATTACATTATTATCTGTGCTGCACCGGAGAAAAGTGTTACGGAGATGATGAAGTCATCCTTACAGGAATAATTCATATGCATAAATGCCAGAGCATTACCGTTTACAGAAATGCTGATTTCTGTTAATCTGAAAGCAGAAATCAGGAGGGATAAGAAGTATATGATGACAAGAGAGGAAGCATTAGCATACGGAATGTCATTTTATAATGTATATGAAGAAAAGCCATTTCGTGATCCGAACTGGCAGCTGGTGCGGATTAAAGGAAGTAAAAAAACATTTCTGTGGATATATGAACGGGAAGGCTATATCAATCTGAATGTCAAAGTGAATCCGGAGTGGAGAGACTTCTGGCGCTCGGCGTATGAGTCAGTGACGGCCGGATATCATCTGAATAAAGAACACTGGAATACGATCATTCTGGATGGGACCATTCCGGAAGAAGAGATCAAAAGAATGATCGCAGAAAGCTATGATCTGGTTACGGACAGTCCGACAAAGAGAATCTATGAAGCAGTGAAGCGTATTCCAAAAGGACATGTGGCAACTTATGGGAAGATTGCAGAGATGGCAGGAGAACCCAGGATGGCAAGAGCCGTGGGCAATGCATTGCATAAGAATCCGGATCCGGAACATATTCCATGCTTCCGTGTAGTTAATGCAAAAGGAGAACTGGCCGGAGCATTTGCATTTGGAGGCCAGAATGTGCAGGCAGAACTTCTTCGGGCGGATGGAGTCGAAGTGATAAACGGAAGGGTAGATCTGGAAAAATACGGAATATAATTGACAATGCATTTCCAGAGAGGGCAAAAGGTGCTCAGGATGAGGCCTTTCTGCATGGTTATACCGTATTATTTGGAAGTACTGATAATAACTATATACAGGAAGAAAAGTTTTTGGATGCATTAAAAGCAAAGATGGTGGACGGTATTATATACGTCAGTTTCAATCCTGCAACAAGTGAAAAACTTCTGGAAAACATAACGGTTCCGGTGGTTTTTATGGACAGAAAGATAAAGAAAAGGGAGAATATGGGAAGTGTTCTGATCGATAAATTTTCTGCAATGAAGGATGTAGCGGCATATATTGCCGGAAAAGGCTGCAGACAGCCGGCGTATATTACAGCAGATATCTCGATATCGCCAAGCAAAGAACTTGGGAAAAAATTCCGGAAGACATTAAGATCATGGGATTTGATGATATTTACATTTCGAAATATCTGAATCCGAAACTTACTGCGGTCAGACAGGATGCGTATGAGATGGGAAGACAGGCAGCTGGAATGCTGATCAGATATATAGATCAGGGAATGCCGCTTACAGACAGGATCCTTCCATATGAGATTATGGAGCGTGGAACTCTGTATAATATGAAAACGTTTAACCAATTTACTTAAAGGAGGATATACACATGAAATATCGTAACGTAGGAAAAGCAGGAATCAAAGTCAGTGAGATTGCACTTGGAAGCTGGATGACAGATCTGAAAGAAAGTTCCGAGGAAGATGTGGCAAAAGAAGTTGTAAAACTTGCCTATGAGAATGGAATTAATTTCTTCGACTGTGCAGATGCATATTCAGGAGGAGCAGCTGAAAGGTTCTTCGGAGAAGTGTTAAAAGAATTCCCGAGAAAAGATCTGGTGATCTCAAGCAAGGTCTATTTCCCGACAGGAGATGGCGTGAATGATAGAGGACTTTCCAGAAAGCACATTATGGAAAACTGTGAGCAGTCTCTGAAAAATATGAACTTAGATTATCTGGATCTGTATTATTGCCATCGCTATGATGAGAACACAGATCTGGAAGAGACACTTCGTGCGATGAGTGATCTGGTTGCTCAGGGAAAGGTGCTGTATTACGGTGTAAGTGAAGAATGGGGAAGTGCAAGAATTGAAGAAGCACAGAAGATCATTGATAAGCGTGGTTTATATCCAATCACAGTGATCCAGCCACAGTACAATATGGTAGACCGCTATATTGAGCATGAGATCATGGGAACTTGCAGAAAATACGGAATCGGTATCACTTCATTTTCACCGTTGTCGCAGGGACTTCTGACCGGTAAATATAAAAAAGGACAGCCATATCCGGAAGGATCCCGTGCAACACATCAGGCAGACAAACAGATCAATAATCTGCTGACGGATGAAAATCTTGCAATTGTGGATGAACTTTCCAAAGTGGCAGATGATCTGGGAACAAATGTAGCAATCCTGTCACTGGCATGGATTCTGAAACACCCGGAGATCAGCTGCGTGATCGCAGGGGCAAGCAAGCCGTCGCAGCTTGAGAATAACCTCAAAGCTGTTGATCTGGAGATTCCGGATGATGCGATGGAACGGATTGAGAAGATTCTTGGATTCCAGAGATTTGAACGCCATGTAGGATAATACTGATATAAATGCATAGAGGCGGGGAAAAGTTATTTTCCCCGCCTTTAATCGCCATGCAAATGTGTAACAATGAAATAAGTTCTTGACAAATTTTGAAATCTGCATATAATTATCAATGGTAATTAACAGAGGTAATTATTTGGATTACTGTTTATTAACAGAATTTTATGAATGCATTGCAATATCAAGAGAATGGTAAGCAATAATTGTATGATGATTATATAAGGAGGACAAAATATGACAAGTGAAATCATAAAAAGGATGTTCGACGCATGCTATCAGGCAAAACGGACCCGGGATATGCTCCCGCCGCTGCCGGAAGGTGTCAGAGCATCCTTTATTCAGTATCTGGATGTGATTCAGTCATTGGAAAGAAAGGGCATACAGGTAAAAGTATCGGATCTCAGCGATGCAATGGAGCTTCCAAGACCGGGTGTTACAAGAACGGTCAAAGAAATGGAAGAAAAAGGATATCTTCAGAAGATTGCTTCCGAAGAGGATGGACGTGTCACATACATTACTGTTACGAAAAAAGGCTCAGAATTGTCACAGAAATATGACGAACAATATTTTGACAGCCTGCTTCCATATATGGAAGAAATACCGGACGAAGATGCAGAATGCATGATACAGACGATCGAAAAATTCTATCAGATCATGTGTGAAAGGAGGAAACACTACGATGAACGATAAGGCAGATTTTACACAGGGAAGCATTCTTAAGAAACTGATTGCATTTATGATGCCGGTGCTGGGAGCACTGATTCTTCAGGCGGCATATGGAGCAGTGGATCTTCTGGTGGTCGGAAGATTTGGTTCGACATCAGGACTTTCGGCAGTGTCCACAGGAAGCCAGGTATTGAATCTTGTCACTTTCGTAGTGATTCAGTTTGCGATGGGAATCACGGTTTTGATAGCAAGGTATCTGGGCGAAAAGAGACCGGATCAGATAGGTTCGGTTATTGGCGGCTCGGCAGTTGTATTTACTATGATTGCAGCCTGCTTATTTATCGTTATGGTAGGATTTGCACATCCGATCTCAGTACTGATGCAGGCTCCAAAAGAAGCAGTTGATCTGACATCAGTATATGTGCGTATCTGCGGAGGCGGTATCTTCTTTATCGTCGCATACAACCTTTTATCCGCAATTTTCCGTGGATTGGGAGATAGTAAATCTCCGTTACTATTTGTATTTGTTGCATGTATCGTGAACGTGATCGGAGATCTGGTACTGGTGGCAGGACTTCACATGGATGCAGCAGGTGCGGCGATCGCAACGGTTACAGCACAGGCACTCAGCGTAGTATTTGCCGTAATCCTTCTGATCAAAAAGAAACTTCCATTTAAGATTACCAGAAAAGATTTCAGCCTGAACAGCCAGTGTAAGAAATTTCTGAAGATTGGGCTGCCGCTTGCACTGCAGGAGTTTTTGACACAGATGTCCTTCCTGGCACTTTGTGCATTCGTAAACCGGCTTGGTCTGGAAGCTTCTTCAGGTTACGGTGTTGCATGCAAGATCGTCAACTTTGCGATGCTGGTACCAAGTGCGCTGATGCAGTCGATGGCATCTTTCGTATCCCAGAACATCGGAGCAGGAAAGACGAAACGTGCGAAGAAATCCATGTTCACCGGAATCGGTGTCGGCCTGGTTGTGGGATGCATGGTATTCTTACTGGTGATGTTAAAAGGCGATATGCTCGCAGGATTCTTTACGACAGATGCAGCCGTTATCCAGAAAGGCTATGCATATCTGAAAGGATTTGCACTGGAGACAATCGTGACAGCGATCCTGTTCAGTATGGTCGGATACTTCAATGGTAATAATAAGACGGTCTGGGTAATGACACAGGGATTGATCCAGACCTTGCTGGTACGTCTTCCATTTGCATATGTCATGAGTATCCAACCGGATGCGAGCCTTACGAAGATTGGTCTTGCGGCGCCGGTATCGACGATGGTGGGAATTGTGCTGAATGTTGGATTTTATATTTATCTTGGAAAGCAGGAGAAGAAAATAAGTAAAAAATAAAAATATTATTGTGATTATGATAAAATATAGATAATAAAAATGAAAGGAAGAAATGATTCAAATTCGACCAGTTTCTGATTTAAGAAACAAATTTCCTGAAATTGAGACAATTGTAAATAGTGGGAATCCTGTGTATTTAACGAAGAATGGTTATGGTTCTATGGTAGTTTTAAGTTTAGAAGAGTATGCAAGTCTTACTAACAATGTAGAAATGAAACTTGATGAAGCAGACAGGCAGGCGGCAGCAACTGAGGAAAGACTTTCTCATGAAAGTGTATTTAAGAATGTAAGGAGCGTGATACATGGAAAATAAATCGTATCAACTTCGTTATCTTCCGATGTTTGAGACGGATGTGAGTTCAAAGGTTTTACAATAATTTTTCGGGGAAAATACCAGAAAAAATTTATTTGACTTTTGGAAAAACAGGAAATATAATAGTCACAAACGAGTAGCGAGTAAGCGTAAATCCAGTTTACCTGCTGCTCGTTTTTTATTTGTTAAAACATAATATTTGTCATGAAAAAGTGTGTAGCCTGTCAGCGTAAGTCCAACTTATACGACAGAGCTGCATTTTTTGTGCAGAAAAGGGAGGAATGAAAACAAAATGGAAGAAAGTAACAAGATGAAAGACATGCCGGTAAATAAGCTGATGATCCAGATGGGAATCCCCATGATTTTATCTATGGCATTACAGGCGGTTTATAACATTGTAGACAGTGCGTTTGTGGGAAATATGAAAACGGGCAGTGAAGCGGCACTAAATGCACTGACTTTAGTATTTCCGGTGCAGATGCTGATGGTTGCAGTGGGAATCGGAACCGGTGTAGGAACTAATGCACTTCTTGCAAGAACACTGGGACAGGGAAACAGTAAGAAAGCAGCAAAGGTAGCAGGAAACAGTCTGTTCCTTGGTGTGATTATTTATGTGGTATGTCTGTTATTTGGAATTTTTGGAGCGAAAGCTTATATTTCATCTCAGACCACAGATGCAGAAGTACTTGAAATGGGAGTCAGTTATCTGAGGATATGCTGTGTGATTTCTTTTGGAATCATTTTCTTTTCACTATTTGAAAAATTACTCCAGGCGACAGGACGATCTCTTTATTCCACAATCGGACAGGTAGTCGGAGCTGTTGTAAATATCATTCTTGATCCAATTATGATCTATGGTATCGGTCCGGTTCCGGAAATGGGAGTAAAAGGTGCAGCTTATGCGACAGTAATTGGTCAGATAGCATCTGCAGTTTTACTGCTTGTTTTCCAGATAAAGCTGAATAAAGAATTTGAGCATGATGTGAAATACATGAAGCCGGATGCAGGCATTATAAAAGAAATCTATGCGATTGGCCTTCCGGCCATCATTGCACAGGCATTGATGTCTATTATGGTATATGTAATGAATCTGATTCTGAAATTCAATCCATCTGCACAGACAGCTTATGGATTATTCTATAAGGTTCAACAGTTTGTGCTGTTCCTCGCATTTGGACTCAGAGATGCAATCACACCGATCATTGCATTTGCTTATGGAATGAGAAGCAAGAAGAGAATCCAGGATGGAATCAAATATGGTCTGATCTATACGGTTGCATTGATGATTCTGGGTATTGCAATCACAGAGATTTTCCCAGGGGCATTTGCGACGCTGTTTAATGCCGGACAGTCGAGAGCATATTTTATCAGTGCAATGAGAGTCATTTCTTTAAGTTTCTTGTTTGCAGGAATTAATGTTGCTTATCAGGGAATCTATCAGGCAGTGAACAGTGGTATGGAATCACTGGTTATCTCACTTCTGAGACAGCTTGTAATTATCTTACCACTGGCTGGAATTTTTTCTATATTTGCCAGAAATGGTCAGATGGGAGTTGCATTAATCTGGTGGGCATTCCCGATCACGGAAGTGATTGCATGTCTGGTGGGATATGTATTCTTAAAGAGAATCAGAAAAAACAAGGTTTTAAAGTAAGGAGGAAACAGGAATGGTAAAACGAATCATTACGATCAGCAGAGAATTTGGAAGCGGCGGACGTTTCATCGGCGAGGAAGTGGCAAAGAAGCTGGGAATTGCTTATTACGATAAAAATATCATCAATCAGATAGCGGAAGAATCAGGACTGTCACCGGATTATATTCAGGAAAGTGCCGAATTATCGCCAAAGAAAGGACTGTTTGCCTATGCATTTGCCGGACGGGATATCACGGGAAAATCTTTGGAAGATATGGTATATGAAGCACAGAGGAAGGTGATTCTGGAACTTGCGGATAAGGAATCTTGCGTTATTATAGGAAGAAATGCAGATTTTATACTGAAAGACAGGGATGATGTGCTGAATGTGTTTATTCATGGAGATATGCCGGAAAAGATACAGCGTATCAGCAGGTTATATCATGTCAGTGAGCAGGAGGCTGTAAAGCTGATAGCAGATACAGATAAAAGGCGCATGACAAATTATAACTTTTATACCGGGCAGAAGTGGGGAAAGGCCAGCAATTACACGTTGTGTCTGAACAGTTCACAGCTTGGATATGGCAGATGTGAAGCGGTTATTATGGAGTGCAGATAGATCTGTGGGGACAGAAAAGTATCCGGGGCTAATGAAGATAATTTAAAAATGATTTCCAAATTGAAAAGGAGAGGTCAAAATGGCAAAAGCCAGATATAAGATAAAACAGATGACTGAGTAACATACTTTTCTGCAATCCGTGCAGGGACAGCATGTTACTGTACAGGAAATCAGAGAATACTTCAAAGACCGTGAAATTGCAGTCGGAACGACAACAATATACCGGCAGCTGGAAAAGATGGTAAAAGATGGTTTGGTTGAGAAATATGTGGTAGAAGGTACAAACAGTGCCTGCTTTGAGTACATAGGAGAGAGTGAGACATCTGATTATGAGAGCTGCTATCATTGCAAGTGTGAAAAATGTGGAAAACTGATTCATATTCAATGTGATGAGATTGAATGCCTGAGCAGACACATGACAGAACATCATGATTTTCAATTAGATCCCAAACGTACTGTCTTCTATGGAATCTGTAATGAGTGTAGAAAAAACACTTAAACCAAAATAAGAACGTTAATGAGAAAGGAGAAGGATATGACTACGGAAAAAAGAAAACATCTTGCAGCATGGTTTAGCATCATCTTTATATTCGTGACATTGGCTTCTCTTTTCTATATTGTCAAAGAAGAAAATCATAAATGCACAGGAGAAGACTGTCCTGTCTGTGCGTGTGTTTAAGACTTTTTTTGTGTAACTTTGTGCTCGGTGATATTGTCCGTTATCTGTGCGGTTATAGGAATTTTGTTATCCATACTTGCCGGAACACCGGTTGGCTCGACTATCGTGGCTGCAGATATGGCAGCATTCTTTATCAGTTGTGTAGCAGGACGGATGATGGGGAGAAGATGATATGAGAAGAAAAAAATGGATTATTCTTGGCGTTTGTATGCTCTTTTGTATGATAAATATAGCTGGATGTGTAAAAAAAGAAAGCAAGAAGATTACTACAGGCTCTTCCGTGGATAAAATCGTAAAGGAAAAGACAGAAAAAAAGAAACTCAGAATACAAAACGTAAAGAAACGAAAAAACAGCAGGAAGAGAAAAGCCAGGAATCGAAGGGACAGGGAGGGCAACAGACACCAGGCAGTGATGTTGATTATGACCTTACAAATATGAATAAAGATATGGTCTATGCTGCTTTTTATCAGCTGATGGTAGAACCAGATAAATATATTGGAAAGACACTTTGCATCGATGGCTTATATTATACTGGACAAAACGAAAAAACTGGAACATACTATCATTATAGCATTATAAAAGATGCACTGGCCTGCTGTTCACAGGGACTGGAGTTTGTCTAGGGAGATGTGTTACATGTATATTCGGATGAATATCCCAAAGATGAGACAGAGATAGAGGTAAAGGGAACATTTAAAACGTATAAGGAACCTGGAGACGATACATTATACTGTCACCTTGTGAATTCAGAGATGCAGGTAAAATAAAAAATGAAAAGATGATAAGAATGAAACAGGTTGCAACGAAGATAACGGAATATGTAAAGAAAAGCAAAAGAGCAAAATTATATGGAGTATTTGGTCTGATATATCTGATTGCAGTTATATTTGTCATGAATGATGCATGGCTGTATCAGACACCAATTGCAAAACTTACAAAAGTAGAGACAAGCATAGCAGGAGAGAATAAAAGCACCCGCGGAACACAGGAAATCAAATATAAGCAAAAAATCCGGGGTGTGATATTAAATGGAACGAATAAGGGGAAAATCGTTGATTTTTCTAACGAATATACCTATACAGGAATGTTAAAACAGAAATATCACAAAGGGGATAAAGTATTGCTGAACGGGTCTGAAAGTAATGTGGGATCCAGTATACAGAGCGTAAAAAGAGATACAGAACTTGTTGTTTTGCTTGGACTTTTAATATTTGCACTGATGACAATCGCAGGAAAGAAAGGCGTGCTCACGATTATAACGGTTGGAATCAATATTGTGATATTTTCAGTAGGATTTTTAAAAAGCGGTGATGATGCGGATGTTGTAGCAATCTGTAATAAAATGGTACTCTTCTTTGCAATTGCTACATTGATCGGATTAAATGGACTTCACAGGAAAACATGGGCGGCCTTATTGTCAACACTATGTATACTGGCAATGATCATGGGAATATTTGAGGTAGTGATCAGTCATACCGCAGAACTGGATTATTCTACGATGGAATATTTGGGAAGCATTGATAATCCGGATGAGATTTTTCATGCGGAGATCCTGTTATCCGGACTTGGAGCAATCATGGATGTTGCAGTGGCAATTGCGGCAGCTTTGAGTGAAATTGTTACGAAGCGGCCAGAAGTTACATTCCGGGAGTTATTCCGGTCCGGAAGAGAGATTGGATATGATATTATGGGAACGATGATCAATGTATTGTTATTCGTGTTTGGCTGTGGCCTGATTCCGATGTGTGTGATCAGGATGAATAACAGTGTCCGGTTTATGACGATCATCAAATTACATATTCCGTGTGAATTATGCAGATTCTTCATAGAGAGTATTGGAATTGTACTGGCAATACCAGTATCTATCCTGATCACATCTGTGATAATGAAATTAACGATAAGAAAGGTGAAGAAGATATGTTGATGATACTGGGATTCATCCTGTTATTTTTGATCATGATTATTGGCGGGGACAGAGGTGTGATATCATTGATATCACTGGTTGGAAATATGCTGCTGCTTAGCCTGGCTATCTGGCTGATGGCAGCGGGAGCACCGGTACTTCTGGTTACGGTCGGAGTAGGAATCATCATTTCATGTGTCACATTATTTTATCAAAATGGTACCAATGAAAAGACGAAGAGTGCATTTACAGCCGTATTGATTACAATGGCGGTCTTGTTCTTCTTTATCTATATGGTGGTGTGGAGAAGTGAGGCAGGAGGACTGAATGAAATACAGGCTGCGGAAGATGATGTATTATATTACAATATGAATCTGGATATTAATATGAGAAATGTTGCGACAGCTGTGATCATACTCAGCACGTTAGGTGCTGTGTTAGATATGGCACTTACGGTTACCACTTCCGTTTACGAGGTCAGTATTCACAAACCGGAGATGAAACTGACAGAACTTGTAGAAAGTGGAATGCAGATCGGAAGAGAAGTAATCGGGACAACGGTGAATACATTGTTATTTGCGTATCTTGGAGAATCACTATTATTATTTTCTTATCTGAAGATGCAGGATTATACACTGGAAACATTATTAAATTCGAAAATATTGTTCCAGAATTGTGTATCAATGATATTTGGTGCGATCGCCTGTGTAGTGGTGATGCCGGTTGCGGCGGTATTGGTGGGAAAACGTATTAATATCGTATAATTGCTTCTAATTTTCCGTATTATAAGCAAAAGGCAGCAGATATTTTGCTTTGATTTTTCCTGGTTTCCTGTCATTAACACCGACATAGATGTTCCCACTTTCACATAGTATGGCGGATCCTACAGTATGATTTTGATCTTTTTCGTCATAATTTGAATGTATAGTCTTTTGGGCTTTTTCGATTAATGCATGATCCTGCACGGTTAAAGGACATATCCAAGGTCAACATTTTATGATTATTTTGATGACATTTATGATCTGATGGATTATTGCTGGATTGCAATTATGAAAGACATGGATATGGAAAAATGTTTTTTGGCGAAGGAGCAATTAAGCAAAGAGGAAGCATTACAGGCGGTTTGCTTTTTGCTTAGCAGTGTCGAAAGGGAGGCTCACAGAAAATGATTTTGTATTTCAGTGCAACAGGAAACGGGAAATATATTGCAGAACAGATTGCGGAGAAAACAGATGAAAAATGTATGTCTATCGTAGACTGCATCTGTGAGGATAAGTATTGTTTCTCCAATGAAAAAATATTTGGAATGGTGGTACCGACTTATTTCTGGCGTCTTCCACGGATTGTTGCAGAATATCTGGGAAAGCTCAGAATTGAAAATTGTGGATATACATTTTTCCTTGCCAGCTATGGAACAACGACAGGTGAGGCTGGCAGTATGGCGAAGAAGATTATGGCTCATAATGGGCAGAACTTTGATGCCTACTATAGTGTGATTATGCTGGATACATGGACACCGGTATTTGACCTTACGAATAAGAATAGAGTTGATAAATGGCTGAGTGACGGCAAAAAGCAGCTTAAGCTTGTTATCGGCAATATAATGTCAAAAAGAAAAGGAAATTTTGTAGACAGAAAATTATATAGCCGGAAACCTGAACTATAATCCGGAAGTGCATTGCACCCATCATGAACACGAGCATTCCTGCGGAGAACATCATTGTGGTGAAGATAAGCATGGCTGTAACGGTAATGCAGGTAACTGTTAATGAGTGAGTCAAGCCTATTATTATCTGTGGAGTATTCTACGGATAATGGTAGGCTTTTTTCCTTTTTTTCGATAGGATTTGCTGAGGAATTCATTGTAGGTAGTTTGTAGACAGTTCCAGATACCACGGAGTTGTGTATCTGTAAAATTTACTAGTTGGAGTAACATTTTTTGAACATGATTATTTCTGATTCCATAGTTTTTTAGATATTAAATTTCTCAACAGAAAAATTATTATTTTATAGATGCAGTATTTGCGAGCGTAAATCTTACATTTTGGAGTATAACATTGAAAAGTGTTGCAAACCCTGTAAAAACAAGTGTTGCAAAAAAAAAACAAAAAATTAGCACTCACCTCTAGACAGTGCTAACAAAGTGTGTTATAGTACAAATAGAACAAATGAAGAGAGATAAAGAATCAAAGATATGATTCCGAATCGAAACTCCAGAAGTTCCAGCAAACAACATCCAGGAATTATCCGATGATGCTAACAATACATTTTAAACATTTGGAAGGAGAAATGACTTATGATGATGCCTAGTATTTTGGGAGAAAACTTATTTGATGATTTTATGAACGATTTCAGATTACCTGCATTTCCGGATGTAGACAAAGAACTGTATGGAAAACATGCAAAGAATTTAATGAAGACAGATGTAAAAGAAACCGAGAAAGGTTATGAAGTAGATATGGATCTTCCGGGATTTAAGAAAGATGAAATTCAGATGGAGCTGAATGATGGAGTGCTTACCATCAGCGCAGCCAAAGGACTGGACAAAGATGAGGAAGACAAGAAAGGTAACTACATCAGAAAAGAGCGTTATGCAGGCAGCATGAGCAGAAGTTTCTATGTAGGAAAATACGTAACCGTAGAGGATGTACATCCGAAATACGAGAACGGAATCCTCTCCTTCAGTGTTCCGAAAGAGGAAGCAAAACCAGTGGAAGAAAAGAAAAATTATATTTCCATTGAGGGATAATTAAATAAGGTAAGAAACGTTGCCACGGTGGGAGCAATCCTTCTGTGGCAAAAAAATACAACAAAATTAGCACTCGGGGGTTGACAGTGCTAACAAAACGATGTAATGTTATATTGCAAATAGAACAAGAGTGAAAAGGAGGTTGTCTATATGAATATAAATAAATTTACACAGAAATCACTGCAGGCTGTTCAGAACTGTGAACGTATTGCAATGGACTATGGCAACCAAGAGATTGCACAGGAGCATCTGCTCTATGCGTTGCTGACACAGGATGATAGCCTGATCGCGAAACTGATGGAAAAGATGGGGCTTGATAAGAACCTCATCATTAACAGAGTAGAAGAAGCCATTCAGAAACGTCCGAAAGTCCAGGGCGGACAGCAGTATGTCGGACAGGATCTGAACAATGCACTGGTACACGGTGAAGACGAAGCAAAAGCTATGGGAGATGAATATGTATCTGTAGAACATCTTTTCCTGGCAATGATGAAATATGCAAGTAAAGATATGAAGGCACTTTTCCGTGAAGTGGGAATTTCGAGAGAAGGATTTTTACAGGCATTATCAACCGTCAGAGGTAATCAGAGAGTGACCAGCGATAACCCGGAAGATACCTATGATACATTGAATAAATATGGTACCGATCTGGTAGAAAGAGCAAGAGAACAGAAGATGGATCCGGTTATCGGACGTGATTCCGAGATCCGTAATGTGGTCAGAATCCTTTCCCGTAAGACGAAGAACAACCCGGTCCTGATTGGTGAACCTGGTGTAGGTAAGACAGCAGTTGTAGAAGGTCTTGCACAGCGTATTGTACGCGGTGATGTACCGGAAGGACTGAAAGAGAAGACAATCTTCTCCTTGGATATGGGTGCTCTGGTAGCAGGTGCCAAATATCGTGGTGAATTCGAGGAACGTCTGAAAGCAGTACTCGAAGAAGTCAAGAACAGTGACGGAAGGATCATTCTGTTCATCGATGAGTTACACACCATTGTCGGAGCAGGTAAGACAGACGGAGCCATGGATGCCGGCAATATGTTAAAACCTATGCTGGCAAGAGGTGAACTCCACTGTATCGGTGCAACGACACTGGATGAATACCGTCAGTATATTGAAAAGGATGCCGCACTTGAGAGACGTTTCCAGCCGGTTATGGTAGAAGAACCCACCGTTGAAGATACCATTTCTATCCTTCGTGGATTGAAAGAACGTTATGAAGTATTCCATGGTGTGAAGATCACAGATGGTGCCCTGGTAGCAGCCGCAACATTATCTGACCGTTACATTTCCGACCGTTTTCTTCCGGATAAGGCTATCGACCTTGTAGATGAGGCGTGTGCATTGGTTAAGACAGAACTGGATTCTATGCCGGCAGAGATGGATGAGCTGAACCGTAAGATCATGCAGATGGAGATTGAAGAGACGGCTCTTAAGAAAGAAGATGACCGGTTAAGTAAAGAACGTCTGGAACACTTACAGCAGGAACTGGCAGAGCTTAGAGATGAATTTGCCGGTAAGAAAGCACAGTGGGACAATGAAAAAGTCGGTGTCGAACGTGTACAGAAACTACGTGAAGAGATTGAGCAGGTCAATAAAGACATCGAAAGAGCACAGCATTCCTATGATCTGGAGAAGGCAGCAGAACTTCAGTATGGCAAACTGCCACAGCTTCAGAAACAGTTAGAAGAGGAAGAAGCAAAGGTAAAAGACGAAGATCTGTCTCTCGTACACGAAAGTGTTAATGACGAAGAGATCGGAAGAATCGTATCCCGCTGGACAGGAATTCCGGTTGCCAAGTTAAATGAAAGCGAACGAAGCAAGACTTTACATTTAGGTGATGAACTGCATAAGAGAGTCATTGGACAGGATGAAGCGGTAGAACTGGTAACAGAAGCCATCATCCGTTCCAAAGCAGGAATCAAAGACCCGACCAAACCAATCGGTTCGTTCCTGTTCCTTGGACCTACCGGTGTAGGTAAGACAGAGCTTGCCAAAGCACTGGCAGAGAATCTGTTCGACGATGAGAACAACATGGTACGTATCGATATGAGTGAGTATATGGAGAAATATTCTGTGTCACGTCTGATCGGAGCGCCTCCGGGATATGTTGGATACGATGAAGGCGGTCAGCTTACCGAGGCAGTCAGAAGAAGACCTTATTCGGTTGTACTGTTTGATGAGGTAGAAAAGGCACATCCGGATGTATTCAATATCTTGTTACAGGTATTAGATGACGGACGTATCACCGATTCACAGGGACGTACCGTGGACTTTAAGAATACGATCCTGATCATGACATCCAATATTGGATCTCAGTATCTGCTGGATGGTATGGACGAAAATGGCAACATCAGCCAGGAAAGCCAGAATGCGGTAATGGAAGACTTAAGAGCACACTTCAGACCAGAGTTCCTGAACCGTCTGGATGAGACGATCATGTTCAAACCATTGACGAAAGACAATATTTATGACATTATTGACTTATTAGTAGCTGATGTCAACAAACGTCTGGCTGATCGTGAGATTTCAATCTTCCTGACCGAAGATGCGAAGAAATATGTCGTAGACGGAGGATACGATCCGAACTATGGTGCAAGACCACTGAAGAGATTCCTCCAGAAACATGTCGATACACTGGCAGCAAAACTGATGCTGCAAGGTGACGTTGGAGCACAGGATACGATCATCATAGACGTAGAAGACGGTAAGCTTGTGGCAAGGAGTCAGAGCGTGTGCGAATAATATTTCACATAGATGTCAATTCAGCTTATCTTAGCTGGACAGCAGTAGAACAATTGAAAAACGGAGCCGGGGTGGATATCCGGACGATACCTGCGATCATTGGCGGAGACCAGAAGTCCCGCCACGGTATCGTACTGGCAAAATCCATTTCGGCAAAAAAATATGGCATTCGTACGGGGGAACCTGTTGCGAATGCCTTTCGTAAGTGTCCGAATCTTAAGACCTATCTGCCGGATCATCAGATGTACCGTGAATATAGCAGAAAGCTGATGGAATTTTTACGTACTTACACGACACATATAGAACAGGTCAGTGTGGATGAATGTTATATGGATTTTACGGAGATTGCGGACCGGTTCACATCTCCGGTGGAAGGTGCGTCTGAAATCAAAGATGAGGTGTATAAAAGGTTCGGATTCACGGTGAATGTGGGGATATCTTCCAGAAAAGTCCTGGCAAAGATGGCATCTGACTTTGAAAAACCAAATAAAGTGCATACCTTATTCCCAGAAGAAGTCCCGGCGAAAATGTGGCCGCTGCCGATCGGAGAATTATTCATGGCAGGCCGTTCCAGTGTAGAGACGATGAAGAAGCTTGAAATCTATACGATCGGAGATCTGGCGAATACGGATCCGGCAATTTTGGAACTGCATTTGAAAAGCCATGGAAGAAAGCTATGGGAATTTGCCAACGGGCTGGATGATTCGGAAGTGGAAAGTGTCCGTGCAGAGGCAAAAGGAGTCGGCAATTCCACGACACTTCCCAAAGATCTGATAACAGAAGCAGAGGCATTGCCGGTATTGAAAGATCTGGCTGTAAGTGTGGGACGACGGTTGAGAAAAGCCGGACAAAAAGCCGGAATGGTGAGCGTAGAAATTAAGTACCACACTTTTAATCAGATGTCTCATCAGAAGCAGATGGAGAGACAGACGAACCAGGATCAGGATATTTATCAGGCATCTATCGAACTGTTCCGCGAATTGTGGAGCGGGGAACCTATCAGACTTCTTGGAATCCGGACGTCCAAGTTATCGGAAGAAAGCGAACCGGAGCAGTTGAGTCTGTTCGATATGAAGTTCGAATCCGAAGAGACGAGGAAGAAAAAGAAAAATCTGAAAGAGGCGTTGAAGAAATTAGAAGGAAAATATGGGGATGGGATTGTAAAAAAGGGATGGTAAAGGAAAAATCCTTGACAACCATAATGAAATTTGCTATAGTTATGAATATAAGAGCAGTTGCGAATTATATTTACATATAATTTGTGGCTGCTTTCTTTGTTTGTCCATAAATGAAGAAAGCGGACAATCATCGAACGACGTTAGTCGTGAGATGTATGTCCGCGGAAAATGTAAAAATAAATCTAGGAGGAATGGAAATGAAAAATGTAAATTGGAAAGAATTATTCATTGATATCCTTGTGGATATCGTAGCAGGTATGATCATCGCAGTTGGTATCTATAACTTTGCGCTGAATGCAGATTTCCCGGTAGCCGGATTTTCCGGTATCGCGATCATTCTGTATCACATATTCGGATTGCCGGTCGGTGCCGGAACCATTATTCTGAACGTACCTGTTGCAATCTTCTGTTATAAATTTTTAGGAAAAGAATTTTTCTTAAAATCTATGAAATCGATGATCATTTCGTCATTATTGATGGATTACGTAGCACCACTGTTCCCAGTCTATAACGGCAGCAGACTGCTGGCCGCTCTGTGCATGGGTGTGTTATGTGGAATCGGATACGCTATGATCTTCATGAGAGGTTCTTCAACAGGCGGACAGGACTTCATCAGCGTAGCGATCAAGAAAGTAAAACCACACATTACACTTGGAATCATTACATTTGTTCTTGATATCTGTACGATCATCCTTGGAACAGTACTGGTATTCAAGGATGTGGACGGCCTGATCTACGGTGTCATCGTTACTTATCTGATGGCAATGGTAATGGACAGAATCATGTATGGTATTGACGAAGGAAAGATGACCCTGATCGTAACCGATAAAGGTGCCGAGATCGCAGAACAGATAGATGCCTACTCAGGAAGAGGTTCCACAATTCTGAAAGGAATGGGAAGCTACTCTAAGAAAAACAAAGACGTCGTAATGTGTGCATGTAATAATAAGCAAATGTATACTATTAAAAAGATGGTGCATACCATCGACCCGAAAGCATTTACAATCATCGTAGAATCCAATGAAGTTGTGGGAGAGGGATTCAAGGAAGAAATTCCGGATATTGAACTGTAAAATAAAGAAGTGTATGGTCAAATGTGAAAGACCATACACTTTTTCTATTTGTAATATCCTTCAGATACCAGAACTTGTTTGCCGAAACGGATTTTTTTAATACTGAACCGCTTACTGAATAATATCGAAATCAGTGATCTGATAAGGAGACCGATATTCCGGATGTTGCTTCCATATGCAGTTACCGGTGCGCGTTTTAACGTGGAATAAGCGGTTCCTTGGAAAAGATTTTTGAAAAAATCTTCTATCCAGTAAAAGGCTCCGGAAACGGCCCATGGACTTTTTAAAACAAATATAAAAATAAGAAGACCAGCCAATTACCGGCTGGTCTTCTTACATTGAAAAGAGAATATTTATTCTGCATATAATTTTACAAGCTCTGTAACCACATCCACACTCTTATCCATACCCTCTACAGTAATATGTTCATAAGGTCCGTGATAAGCATGTCCGCCTGTTCCGAGATTCGGGCAAGGCAGGCCCTTGAAGCTTAACTGACAGCCGTCTGTACCGCCGCGGATCGGAAGTACAAGTGGTGTCACATCTGCATTTTCACATGCTTTTTTCGCATTGTCAATCAGATGCATACAGGTGGAGATAATCTCAGCCATGTTACGGTACTGTTCAGAAATGGTAAGTGTTACAGTACCTTCGCCCCATTTTTCATTCATGTCTTTCTCGATTAATTTTAAAGTTTTTTTCTTCGCTTCAAAGAGATCTTTGTCATGGTCTCTTACGATATAATGAAGTTCAGCTTCCGCAACTTCTCCGGACATACTTACCAGATGATAAAATCCTTCATAGTCTTCTGTTCCGCGAGGTGTTTCCATAGATGGAAGTGCGTTGTTGATTTCCATAGCTACAAGACTTGCATTGATCATGGTATCTTTGGAAGAGCCAGGATGCACGTTGAATCCTTTGATCACAAAATCAGCCTTACAAGCATTGAAGTTCTCGTACTGGATCTCACCTTCGGTATCACCGTCCAGTGTGTATCCATAGTCTGCACCAAACTGTTCTACGTTGAAGTGAGAAGCACCGGTACCGATCTCTTCATCCGGTGTAAATGCAACGCACAGAGGTCCGTGAGGAATCTTTTCTTCCTGTACACGTTCGATCATAGTTAAGATCTCAGCAATTCCGGCTTTGTCGTCTGCACCGAGAACCGTTGTTCCATCGGAGGTGATCAGTGTACGTCCCTTAAGACTTTCCAGATGTGGGAAGTTCTTAGGACTTAATACAGTATCACTTGTTCCAAGCTTAAGCTCGCCACCGTCATAATTTTCAGTAGCGATTGGTTTGATATCATGGTCACAGTAATCAGATACAGTGTCCATATGTGCGATGAATCCAATCGCCGGTTTGTCCTCCAGACCTGCGGTAGCCGGAAGCTTGCCATACAGATAACACTGGTCATCCAGAACAACATCCGTCAGTCCAAGATCTTTCATTTCCGCTTCCAGAAGTCTTGCAAGATCGAACTGGCATACAGAAGATGGTACAGTTTCGCTGTTTTCGTCACTTGGTGTACGGACAACGACATATTTCAGTAATCTTTCATAAGCTTTCATAAGTTACATTCCCCTTTTCTTATTTTTTCAAAATATTCTAACTATTACTATAACATAATTTTTCCTTTGCTGCATGGAAAAATGATGGTATACTTATGATATTGTAGGAAAATAGGAGGCAATCAGATGAAATTAACCCAGTTACTGGAACGTTTAGAATATGAAGTAGTACAGGGAGACGACCAGATTGAAGTCACAGAACTGATCAACGATTCCCGTAAAGTGACAGAAGGAAGTGTGTTCGTATGCATCAGCGGAGCGGTTTCCGACGGACATGCTTATGTACAGCAGGTTGCGGAAAAAGGAGCAGCGGCTGTGATCGTAGAAAAAGATGTAGAAGCACCGGAAGGATTGACAGTCATTAAGGTAGAGAATACCCGTTACGCACTGGCATTAACTTCGGCAGCATATTTCGGATATCCGGCAGAGAAGCTGAAAGTCATCGGTATCACAGGAACAAAAGGAAAGACAACGACAACCTATATGGTGAAATCCATTCTGGAAGAAGTCGGCATCAAAGTCGGACTGATCGGTACGATTGAGGCAATCATCGGAGATAAGAGTATCCCGGCAAATAATACAACGCCGGAATCTTATACCATTCAGAAATATTTTTCAGAGATGGTAGAAGAAGGCTGCGAATGTGTAGTTATGGAAGTTTCTTCACAGGGGCTGAAACTGGATCGTACCGCAGGAATTCCATTTGAGATCGGAATCTTTACGAACCTTGGAGAAGATCATATCGGACCGAATGAGCACAAAGATTTCAATGAATATAAATATTGTAAGAGTCTGTTATTCAAGCAGTGTAAGATCGGAATCGGTAATGTAGATGATAAATGGTTCGAAGATATATTCAAAGACGCAACATGCAAAGTGGAAACATTTGGATTTTCTGAAAAAGCAGATATTCGTGCAACGGATGTAAAGCACATCTCAAGACCTGGATACCTTGGAGTACAGTATCATGTAGCGGGACTTATGGACTTTGATGTAGAGATCGACATTCCCGGAGACTTCAGTGTATATAACTCACTGACAGCAATTGCCGTATGCAGACATTTCGGTGTGCCGGTAGAAGATATTAAGAAGGCGCTGAAGGTTGCAAGAGTCAAAGGCCGTATCGAGATGATCAAAGTATCTGATGACTTTACATTGATGATCGACTATGCACACAATGCCATGGCACTCGAAAGTCTTCTGGATACATTAAGAGATTATCATCCGGAAAGAATCGTGACCGTATTCGGTTGCGGCGGTAACAGATCTAAGACCAGACGTTACGAGATGGGTGAAGTATCCGGTAAATTATCCGACTTTACGATCATCACATCTGATAACCCGAGATTTGAAGAACCACAGGCGATCATCGATGACATTGTAGTAGGAATGAAGAAGACAGATGGAAAATACATCACGATCTGTGACAGAAAAGAAGCAATCAAGTATGCGATCGAACACGGCCAGCCTGGAGATGTCATCATTCTGGCAGGAAAGGGACATGAGACATATCAGGAAATCAAGGGTGTGAAACACGATATGGACGAACGTGTTCTGATCAAGGAAGTATTAGAGGAATTAAAGAAATAAATGTACGCTGATATTATCGTTGATATTACGCATGAAAAATTAGATAAAGTCTTTCAATACCGCATCCCCTCTCATCTGGAGGGGATGCTTAAGGTTGGAATGGAAGTTGTAGTTCCGTTCGGCATGGGAAATAAAGAAATCAAAGGCTATGTAACCGGATTCTCCGAACGTGCGGAGTATGCACCGGAGAAGATGAAAGAGGTCTTAAAAATTGCCGAAGAAAGTGTGGCGATTGAAAGTAAACTTGTTGCACTGGCGGCCTGGATGAAGGAATCTTACGGGGGAACGATGATCCAGGCACTGAAGACGGTACTTCCGATCAAGAAGAAAGAAAAAGCAAAGGAAAAGCAGAAGGTACGGCTTCTTTTGCCGGAAGCAGAGGGAAAAGAAAAGCTGGAACTGTATCTGCACAAGAATCAGAAAGCAAGAGCCAGACTTCTGGCGGCACTTCTGGATCAGCCGGAACAGGATTATGATTTTCTGATCCATAAGCTGAATCTGACGAGAAGTGTGGTAAGGGCACTGGAAGAGCAGAAGGTTCTGGCACTGGAATCGGAACAAGTATACCGTAACCCTGTGATTTATCAGCAGAAAGAACAAAAAGAAATCATTTATACAGAAGAACAGCAGGCGGCAATCCGGACATTTTCGAAGGATTATGAGCAGGGAATCCGTAAGACTTATCTGTTATACGGGGTGACAGGAAGCGGCAAGACAGAAGTATATATGGAAATGATCGATAAAGTTCTAAGTGAGGGCAGACAGGCAATCGTACTGATTCCGGAGATAGCACTGACCTATCAGACTGTGATGCGGTTCTACACAAGATTTGGCGGACGGGTGTCTATCCTGAATTCCAGGATGTCACAGGGAGAGCGTTATGATCAGATGGAACGTGTGAAAAAAGGTGAAGTCGATATCATGATTGGTCCGAGATCGGCTCTGTTCACACCGTTCGAACGACTGGGACTGATCGTCATTGACGAAGAGCATGAACCGACTTATAAGAGTGAACAGGTACCGAGATTTCATGCAAGAGAGACGGCAATCGAAAGAGCACGGATGGAGGGCGCAAGTGTAGTACTTGGTTCGGCAACTCCGTCTCTGGAAGCATTTTATGCGTGTGAGTGTGGCAGATATCAGATGCTGAGGCTTAGGAACCGCACCGGGAAGCAGGCACTCCCGGAAGTATATGTGGCAGATATGCGGGAAGAATTAAAGCATGGGAACCGTTCTATCTTAAGTGACCGGTTAAAAGTACTGATGCAGGACCGGCTGGAGAAGAAGGAACAGATAATGTTATTCCTGAACCGGAGAGGATACGCAGGCTTTGTTTCTTGCAGAGCCTGTGGATATGTAGTAAAATGTCCTCACTGTGATGTATCACTGTCGGTACACCGGGGCGGAAAAATGGTCTGTCATTACTGTGGGTATGAGACACAGACTGTTAAGAATTGTCCGGTGTGCGGGTCTCCGTATATCGGAGGTTTCCGGGCGGGAACACAGCAGATTGAAGATCTGGTGAAGCGGGAATTCCCACAGGCAAGGGTTCTTCGGATGGACATGGATACCACGAAGAACAAAGGCGGACATGAGAAAATCCTGGCGAAATTCGCAGATGAAGAAGCAGATATCATGATCGGGACACAGATGATCGTAAAAGGACATGATTTTCCAAATGTGACGCTGGTCGGTGTTCTGGCGGCAGATATGTCGCTGTATTCGGATGATTACCGTTCCGGAGAACGTACATTCCAACTCCTGACACAGGCGGCGGGCCGTGCGGGACGAGGCAGACGTCCGGGGGAGGTAATAATACAGACTTACAGTCCGGATCATTACAGTATCCGGATGGCAGCGAGACAGGATTACGAAGGCTTCTATGAAAAAGAGATGAATTACCGGGATCTGATGGGATATCCGCCGGCATCACAGCTGATGGCAGTCCTGATGACCGGATCTGATGAAAATAAGCTTACAACGGCAGCAGAATATCTGAAGAAATATGCAATCCGGGTAAGCGCAGACGGAGAAGTGCAGGTAATCGGACCGGCAAGTCCGTCGGTTGGAAAAGTCAATGACGTTTACCGGAAAGTCATATATCTGAAAAGTGAGGAATATCAGGTGCTTGTGCGGATCAAGAACCATATGGAACGCTATATCGAGATCAACAGAGGATTTGCGAACATGAGGATACAGTTTGACTTTAATCCGATGAATATTTTTTAAAAGATAAAGGAGACAAAAGAGATGGCACTTAGAACAATCAGAGAATTTGGGGATGAAGTTCTGAATAAAGAATGTAAAGAAGTAACGAAGATGACGCTTCGCACAAAAGTACTGATCAACGACATGTTAGATACCATGTATGAAGCAATGGGCGTAGGGCTTGCGGCACCACAGGTTGGGATCCTGAAGCGTATCGTAGTCATTGATATCGGAGAAGGACCGATCGTCCTGATCAATCCGGTGATCCTGGAGACATCCGGAGAACAGACAGGCGAAGAAGGATGCTTAAGCCTTCCTGGAAAAGCAGGAATCGTGACAAGACCGAATTATGCGAAAGTAAAAGCATTGAATGAAGATATGGAAGAAGTGATCCTGGAAGGAGAAGGTCTCCTTGCAAGAGCATTCTGTCATGAGATCGACCATCTGGATGGTAAGTTATATACCAGACTGGTAGAGGGTGAAGTACATGACGTGAACTATGAGGAGGAAGAATAGCATGAAAGTAATATTCATGGGAACACCGGACTTTTCGGTCGGAACACTGGAAGCACTGATCGAAGCCGGACATGAAGTCGTACTTGCAGTCACACAGCCGGATAAGCCGAAGGGACGTGGCGGCAAGATGCAGTATACACCGGTCAAAGAAGCAGCACTGGCACATGGAATCCCAGTCTTTCAGCCGGTGAAGATCAGAGAAGCGCAGGCCGTAGAAGAACTTCGCAAATATAATGCAGATATCATGGTCGTTATCGCATTCGGACAGATCCTTCCAAAAGAAATTCTTGAGATGACACCATACGGATGCATCAATGTACATGCGTCCTTATTGCCAAGTTACCGTGGTGCGGCTCCGATTCAGTGGGCAGTTATCAACGGGGATAAAGTGTCCGGTGTAACGACGATGCAGATGAATGAAGGCCTGGATACGGGAGATATGATCATGAAGACAGAAGTGCCACTGGCAGAAGATGAGACAGGCGGAAGCCTTCATGACAAGCTTGCTAAAGCAGGTGCAAAGCTCTGTGTTGAGACATTAAAGGCACTGGAAGATAAGACTGCAACGTGGGAAACACAGGGAGAAAGCCCGACAGCATATGCGAAAATGCTGGACAAAAAGCTCGGAGATATCGATTGGAGCAAGTCTGCGAAGGCAATCGAATGTCTGATCCGGGGTCTGAATCCATGGCCGAGTGCTTACACAGACTGGAATGGTAAAGTCATGAAAATCTGGGAAGCAAAAGTTCTGGATGAGAATACCGATGCAACCCCGGGAACAATCGTGAAAGTGGAAAAAGACGGATTTTCTGTACAGACAGGAGACGGACTTCTGAAAGTACTGGTACTTCAGATCCCTGGAAAGAAGAGAATGGAAGCGGACGCTTTCTTACGAGGTTATCAGATCGAAACAGGATGTGAACTTTCTTCACAAATGATTAAGAATTGTTAAAAATGTATGAAAACCTGCTATTTGGGGAAATTTTCATATATAATGCAGGTCATAGAGAGCAAGGAGGCTGATAATTATGTATTATCCAATGTATTTTGATCCAACGTATATATTAGTGCTGATTGGTGTCGTGATCTGCCTGATTGCATCTGCGAAGATGAATTCCACATTCAGCAGATATTCCAGAGTAAGGAATCATTCCGGTATGACAGGAAGAGATGCTGCAGAGCAGATCCTTCACAGGGAAGGACTGTATGATGTGCGGATCGAGCATATTTCCGGCAATCTCACTGACCATTATGATCCAAGAACAAAGACGCTGAGACTTTCGGATGCAACGTATAATTCTACATCAGTAGCAGCACTTGGCGTAGCAGCGCATGAATGCGGGCATGCAGTACAGCATGCGACGGGATATGTGCCGCTGAAGTTAAGAAGCAGCCTGGTGCCGGTGGCGAATTTCGGAAGTTCGATCGCGTGGCCGTTAATTATCCTTGGATTTTTCTTCAACAGCAGTACGACCTCTTCACTGTTCATCAATCTTGGAATCCTTGCATTTTCACTTGCAGTGTTATTCCAGATTGTGACATTACCGGTGGAATTTGATGCGTCGCACAGAGCATTAAAGATCCTTGGTAATACAGGCATGTTGTATGAGGATGAAGTCAGAGATACCAGAAAGGTGCTGACAGCGGCAGCGCTTACTTATGTAGCCGGAGCAGCATCTGCAATTCTGCAGCTTCTGCGTATACTGCTTCTGACTGGAAATCGAAGAAACGATTAATTAACGAAAGGGAAGGGGATATAAACCGCTTCCCTGATTGTATATCTATGGGAAGAGGAGGGGACGTATGCAGGCGTCTGTAAATGAAAGAGAATTAGTGCTGGACATGCTGCTTCAGATCACGAGAGACGGTGAGTACAGCCATATTGTTATAAAGAATGTTCTGGATAAATATCAGTATCTGGACAAACGAGAACGTGCATTTATCACAAGAGTGGTAAATGGAACCCTGGAACGCATGATTGAGATCGACTATATCATTAATCTGTTTTCAAAGGTAAAAGTAAATAAGATGAAACAGTTGATACGAACGATCTTAAGAAGTTCGGTGTATCAGATGAAATATATGGACAGCGTACCGGATTCGGCAATCTGTAATGAAGCGGTGAAGCTTGCAGGCAAAAGAGGATTCGTGAATCTGAAAGGATTCGTCAACGGAGTGCTCCGCAATATCAGCAGGAATCTTGACAAGATTAACTATCCGGATGAGAAGGATAAGGTGTCTTACCTTTCCGTGAAGTATTCGCTGCCGGAATGGCTGGTCAAACAATGGCTGAACGTATACGACGAAGAGACAGTAAAGACAATCGGAAGTGCATTTCTGGAAGAAAAGCCATTAACAGTCCGGTTTAATGAACATAAGATCAAAAAAGAAGATCTGGTCGGAATCCTGAAAAAAGAAGGTGTAACGGTTGGTGAAGTGCCGGAGATTCCGTGTGCATTATATCTGTCAGGATATGATCACCTGTCCGCACTTCCAAGCTTCTGCGAAGGACTTTATCAGGTGCAGGATTTAAGTTCTATGCAGGTAGCATTATGGTCAGAAGTGAAAGAAGGAGACCAGATACTGGATGTGTGTGCCGCACCGGGTGGAAAATCCATACATATCGCAGAACTTCTGAACGGAACCGGCCATGTGGAAGCAAGAGATTTGACTGAATATAAAGTCGATCTGATCCGGGACAACATCGAAAGAAGCGGCCTTACCAATATTGAGGCAGTATGCCAGGATGCAACCGTGTATGATCCGGATAAGAAAAAGAGTGCAGATATTGTAATCGCAGATCTTCCGTGTTCCGGACTTGGTGTACTTGGAAAGAAACCGGATCTGCGTTATAAGATGAATGAAAAGACGGAAGCTGACTTGGTGGAATTACAGAGGAAGATCCTGTCGGTGGTAAAGGATTATGTAAAACCGGACGGGAAGCTTCTGTATAGTACCTGTACCATACACAGAGAAGAGAATGAGGGGAATGTAGAATGGTTCCTGAAAGAATATCCGGAATTTGAACTGGTGAAAGACAAACAGATGATTCCGGGTAAAGATGCAGGAGATGGATTCTACATAGCAATAATAAAAAGGGTGAACCATGAGTAAGAAAGATATATGTTCCTATAATTATGATGAATTAAAAGAAGAGATGCTTGTAATCGGAGAGAAGGCATTCCGGAGCAAACAGATCTATGAATGGCTTCATGTAAAGCTGGCAGATGATTTTGATGAAATGACGAATCTGTCAAAAGCCTTACGTGAGAAACTGAAAAAAAATTATGAGATCCGCAAAGTGAAGATGATCGATCATCAGATATCAAAAGAAGATCCGACGGAGAAGTTCTTATTCGAACTGGAAGACGGTAATATGGTAGAAAGTGTTCTGATGAAATATAATTACGGTAATTCCGTATGTATCTCTTCGCAGGTGGGCTGTCGTATGGGGTGCAGATTCTGCGCTTCGACAATCGGTGGACTGGTAAGAAGCCTGGAGCCGTCTGAGATGTTAAGGCAGATCTATCACATCCAGAAGATTACCGGAGAACGTGTTTCGAATGTTGTTGTGATGGGAACCGGAGAACCGCTCGATAATTATGATAATTTTGTAAAGTTTATCCATATGTTGAGTGATGAGCACGGACTGAATATCAGTCAGAGAAATATTACGGCGTCTACCTGTGGAATCGTTCCGAATATGAGACGGCTTGCGGAGGAAGGACTTCAGATCACACTGGCACTTTCACTTCACGGTTCCAGTCAGGAAAAACGTAAGAAACTGATGCCGGTAGCGAATAAATACGATCTGTCGGAAGTACTGGATGCCTGCGATTATTATTTTGACAAGACAGGAAGAAGGATTACTTTCGAGTACAGTCTGGTAGCCGGAGTGAATGACCAGCCGGACGATATCCGGGAACTTACGACGATTTTAAAAGGGCGAAATTGTCATCTTAATCTGATTCCGGTGAACCCGATCAAGGAAAGAGATTTCAAAAAGCCGGACCGCAAAAATGCCATGGAATTTAAAAATAAACTTGAAAAAAACGGAATTAATGTTACTATAAGAAGGGAAAGAGGCTCTGATATTGACGGAGCCTGTGGACAGTTGCGTCGCAGACACGCAGCCAAAAGCGAGGGAGAGACAGATGAAAATTTATGCAATGACTGATGTAGGAAGAAGACGTGAGGTCAATCAGGACTATGTATATGTGACAGACAGACCGATTGGACCATTTCCAAATCTCCTTACGGTCGCCGACGGAATGGGCGGACATAAGGCGGGAGATTTCGCGTCCAGTTATACGGTAAATGTATTAAAAGATGAACTGAAGAAGACACCGATGGATAAACCCGAGGAGATCCTAAGGAGCGTAGTCAGTATTGCAAATCATAAATTAATCGAGGCAGCTTCAAGAGATATAAAACTGGAAGGTATGGGAACGACACTGGTAGCGGCAACTGTTGTTGGCAATACATTGTACTTTGCCAATGTGGGAGACAGCAGACTTTACCTGATCAACGATAAGATCCGTCAGCTTTCCAAAGATCACTCGCTGGTAGAAGAGATGGTAAGACTTGGTGGAATCAAAGCAGAAGAAGCAAGAAACCATCCGGATAAGAACATCATTACACGGGCAATTGGTGTAAAAGAAGATGTGGAACCGGACATTTATGAATATCGTCTGAAAAAGGGTGATATGATATTGATGTGTACAGATGGCCTCAGTAATATGGTAGAGGATGAAGACATGTTCAATATTGTCAAAGGTTCCAGAGACGTAGTGGAAGCTGTTCAGATGTTGATAGAAAAAGCAAATAGCAATGGCGGGAGAGATAATATAGGGGTTATCGTAGCAGAGCCACTTGCTGATGAGGTGAGTGTATGGTAAAAGATGGAATCGTACTAGGCAAGAGATATGCTGTACTTAGTAAGATCGGTGCCGGCGGAATGGCAGATGTCTATAAAGGCCGGGATCAGATGCTGAACCGATATGTAGCGATTAAGGTATTAAAGAAACAGTATAAAGAGGATGAAAATTTCGTGAGAAAATTTCGTTCGGAGGCACAGGCAGCAGCCGGACTGATACATCCGAATATTGTAAATGTATATGATGTAGGGGAGGACCGTGGCCTTAACTATATGGTTATGGAACTCGTAGAAGGAATTACATTAAAAGAATATATAGAGAGAAAGGGAAGACTTTCTCATAAAGAGACGATCAGTATTGCGATTCAGATGTGCAGCGGTATCGGCGCAGCACATGCATCGGGAATTATCCATCGCGATATCAAACCACAGAATATTATTATTTCCAAGGACGGAAAGGTAAAAGTTACGGATTTTGGAATTGCGAAGGCCATAACGTCCAATACGGTAAGTACGAATGCGATGGGATCGGTTCATTATACGTCGCCGGAGCAGGCAAGAGGCGGATTCAGTGATCAGAGAAGTGATATTTATTCAATTGGTATAACTTTATTCGAAATGGTAACCGGTCAGGTTCCATTTGACGGGGAGACAACGGTAGAAGTTGCAATGAAGCATCTGCAGCAGGAGATTACACCGCCGTCAGAACTCGTACCGGATATTCCGTACAGTCTGGAGCAGATCATTCTGAAATGTACGCAGAAAAGTTCAGAGAGAAGATATGAAAGTACAGGGGCTCTGATTCAGGATCTGAAGCATTCACTGGTCGATCCGGATGGGGATTTTGTAGTGATCCCTCCAATCGGTGGTATGACAGATACCGTTATCATGACAGACAAAGATCTGGATGATATCCGGAATGGAAATGATGATGAAGAGTATGATACAGAAGAGTATGATACAGATGAGTATGATACAGATACCATGTATGGAAATGATGACAACGACGAAGATTATGAGAATTATGAAAGTGGCAGAGGGGCAGATGAAGTCAATCCGCATATGCATAAGATCATGAAGATACTTACAATCGTAGTTGTGGCGATCATCGTGCTGATCCTTGTATTTACTGTTGGTAAGGCGGCAGGCGTATTTAAATCATTTGGTGGAATTACAACTCAGGACGAGGAAGATAAATCAGGCAAGGTCACAGTACCGGATGTCCGTGGTATGTCTGAAGAGAATGCAAAGGCACTGCTGAATAAAAAAGGACTCGGAATTCAGGTTGTGACAAGAAAAGAGTCTAAGAAGTATAAGGCAGGAAAGATCTCAAAACAGACACCGGAAGCCGGAGAAAAGGTATCAAAACATACCAAGATTGAAGTAGTTGTAAGTTCAGGACTAGTTGGAAGCAAAAAGGCAATACCGTATGTCAGTGGTATGAGTGAGACAGAGGCACAGAATGAACTTGAGGAGGCAGGATTTAAAGTAACTTCAAGTTTCCAGTATGATGACAGTGTTGAAAGTGGAAAAGTAATCAGTACAACACCGGAAGCAGGTACAAAAGCTGAGAAAGGTTCGACGGTTACGATGCTGGTAAGTCAGGGAAGCAATAAGAAGACAGTGCCGGATGTAAGAGGTATGGCAGATGCAACTGCACAGAGTACAATCAAGAGTTACGGATTTAATGTAGGAACTGTAACTTATGATTACAGCGACAGTGTAGAAAAAGGAATGGTCATCAGTCAGACAGTAGAACCTGGAACAAAGGCTTCTGCAGGAACGAGTATTTCTATTACCGTAAGTAACGGACCGAAACCGGAGGAAAAGATAGAAGTACAGAGTTTTGTCGGTCAACAGGAATCAGCACTGAAGAGCTGGGCATCGTCAAAAGGACTTTATACCAATATATCTGATTCACAATACAGTGACAGTTATGCAAAAGGATGTATTATTTCCATGACTCCTTCTTCAGGAACAGTTTCCAAAGGAGGAACAATCAGTTATGTGATCAGTCTTGGATCAAAATCACAAGATAGTAATAACACTGGAAATAATGGTGACAATTCCGGAAATTCAGGAAATAACGGCCAGAATTCCGGTGATGGAAATAACGGTGGTAATCAGTAAAAAGATATGCAGGGAAAAATTATAAAAGGAATTGCCGGATTCTACTACGTTCATGTAGTAGAATTCGGTGTTTATGAATGTAAAGCAAAAGGGGTATTTCGTAAAGAAAAGATAAAACCTCTGGTCGGAGATAATGTAGAGATAGAGGTTCTGGATGAATCCGAGAAGAAAGGCAATATCGTAAAAATCTTGCCTCGTCAGAATGAATTGATACGTCCGGCAGTGGCTAACATCGATCAGGCATTGGTGGTTTTTGCAATCACAAAACCGAATCCGCATTTTAATCTATTGGACAGATTTCTGGTCATGATGGAAAGCAAAGAAATTCCGGTGGTTTTATGCTTTAATAAAGAAGATATTGCAACAGATCCTCAGATAAAAGAACTGGAAGAAATCTACGAAACATGTGGCTATCCAATGGTATTCGTAAGTGCAAAAGAAGAACGGGGAATTGAAAAAATACGTGAATTGCTAAAAGGAAAGACGACGGCAATTGCAGGGCCGTCAGGGGTAGGAAAATCTTCGATCATCAATATTCTGCAGCCGGACGCCGAGATGGAGACCGGTGCGATCAGCACAAAGATTGAGCGTGGCAAACATACGACACGACATTCGGAACTATTCGCGATCGATGAGGATTCTTATATCATGGATACACCCGGATTTAGCTCATTGTACGTCAATGATTATGAAAAAGAAGAATTGAAATATTTATTCCCGGAATTCCGGGAATATGAAGGAATGTGTCGGTTTAATGGATGTGATCATGTGCATGAGCCGGGATGCGCAGTAAAAGAAGCTTTGGAAGAAGGAAAGATTCATAAGATCCGTTATCAGAATTATATAGAAATGTATGAGGAATTGAAGAATAAGAGGAGGTACTGATGATAAACTATGTATTAGCACCGTCAATACTGGCGGCGGATTTCAAAGTTTTGGGTCAGGAAATGAAAAAGACTGAGGATAATGGAGCGGAATATATTCATTTTGATGTCATGGATGGAATGTTTGTACCAAGCATTTCATTCGGTATGCCGGTTATGGCATCGATTCATGATGCTACAGAGCAATTCATGGATGCACATCTGATGGTTCAGGAGCCAATCCGTTATGTGGAAGCATTTCAGAAAGCAGGGGCTGATTCTGTAACTGTACATGTAGAAGCCTGTGAGGATGTAAAAGCTACGCTGAATAAGATCCGCGAATGCGGAATGAAAGTAGGACTTTCTATTAATCCGGAGACGGATGTGAAGGAAGTTGTACCGTATCTTGAAGAAGTGGATATGATTCTGGTGATGTGTGTTCATCCTGGATTCGGAGGACAGAAATTCATTCCAGAGTCATTGGACAAGATTCGTGCGATTCGTGCGATGTTAAATGAAAAAAATCTGGAGACGGATATTCAGGTAGATGGCGGCGTCTATGTAGAGAATGTAAGAGAAGTACTGGATGCAGGAGCGAATGTGATTGTTTCCGGCTCCGCTGTATTCAGAGGGGATGCCGGAGAAAATACTGCAAAATTTATGGAGATACTAAAGAGTTATGAGTAAGAGGATTATCATCATCAGTGGTGGGGAACTGAATGAAGAATTTGTATTATCGATTCTTGAAAAAGAAGAGAATCAGTATGTCATCGGTGTGGACAGAGGTATGGAGTTCCTTTGCAGACATCAGATACTGCCGAATTATATTGTTGGCGATTTCGACAGTGTAAAAAAAGAAATCGGTGATTATTACCGCAATGAGACGAATGTTCCTATTCGTGAATTTAATCCGGTAAAAGATGCATCGGATACAGAGATTGCAATAAGACTTGCGATGACACTAGGGGCTAAGGAAATCCTGATCCTTGGAGCGACCGGAGGGCGAATTGATCATCTCTGGGCTAATGTACAGAGCCTTGCAATTCCATTTAAAGCAGGGATTGATGCCGTTATTATGGATACGCAGAATAAGATCCGTCTGATCGGAGGCGGGGAGACACACCTGAAGAAAGGTGAAACATATGGGCCGTATTTTTCAGTGTTCCCGTTGGGGAAAGAGGTATATGGATTTAGTATTAAGGGGGCAAAGTATCCGCTTGATAATCATACCCTGATTCCTTATGACAGTCTGTGTGTAAGCAATCAGTTTCAGGAAGATGAAGTTACGATCAGCTTCATGAAAGGGATTGTAATCCTGATGGAGACAAAAGACAGATAAAATTTTCATAATAGAATTTAAAGCAAAATTATTCACAAAAAAGTCCTAGCATGGTATAATACAAAATACTGTGTTAAGACTTTTTTATTGTGATATAAGAGTGCCGGAATGAGAATGATTACCGGCAAGACTATCAGACATAGAGTGCCAAAAAGAGAAAACAGATAGATTCACAGGAGGAAATAGAAAAATGAAATTAGGAATCGTAGGATTACCAAACGTAGGAAAGAGTACACTGTTTAACTCACTTACAAAGGCCGGAGCAGAATCAGCTAACTACCCGTTCTGTACCATCGACCCGAACGTAGGAGTTGTAACTGTACCGGATGAAAGATTAAATGTACTGGGAGAGATGTATCACACAAAAAAAATCATCCCGGCAGCAATTGAATTCGTTGATATCGCTGGACTCGTAAAAGGTGCTTCAAAAGGAGAAGGACTTGGGAACCAGTTCCTTGCCAATATCCGTGAAGTAGATGCAATCGTACATGTAGTGAGATGCTTTGAGAACAGCAATATCGTACACGTAGACGGAAGCATTAATCCACTTCGTGATATCGAGACAATTAACTTAGAGCTGATCTTCTCTGATCTTGAAATCCTGGAAAGAAGAATTTCCAAAGTTTCCAAAGTTGCAAGAAATGATAAATCAGCAGCAAAAGAACTCGGACTTCTGAATAAGGTTAAAGCACATCTCGAAGACGGAAAGCTTGCAAAGACATTCGAAGAAGTAGATGACGAGGAAGAACAGGCATGGCTGGAAAGCTACAATCTTCTGACTTACAAACCAGTGATCTATGCAGCAAATGTATCTGAAGACGATCTGGCAGATGATGCGGCTAATAACGAAGGGGTACAGGCTGTTCGTGAGTATGCCAAGGGAGAGCAGAGTGAAGTATTCGTTGTATGTGCAGAGATCGAAGCAGAGATTTCAGAACTGGATGATGATGAGAAGAAGATGTTCCTGGAAGATCTTGGATTAAAAGAGTCTGGTCTGGAAAAACTGATCAAAGCAAGCTATAAACTGCTTGGACTTATCAGTTACCTGACAGCAGGTGAGCCGGAAGTCCGTGCATGGACGATCACAGAAGGAACAAAGGCACCTCAGGCAGCTGGAAAGATTCATTCTGACTTTGAAAGAGGATTCATCCGTGCAGAGGTTGTATCTTATGATGATCTGATCGCATGCGGAAGTCACACAGCAGCCAAAGAAAAGGGTCTGATCCGTCTGGAGGGAAAAGACTATGTGGTAAAAGACGGAGACATCATGCTGTTCCGTTTCAATGTATAAGCATACTAAGCATGCTGAAAACACATAAGAAAATGTATAAATAGAAAAGCTGGCATGGTATGTGCCGGCTTTTCTGCCAATCTGGAAAGTCATATCTATAAAGAAAAAGGAAAGGGAAAAAGAAATGCACAGAACAATTGATTTTCCGAATCTGGGAATTCATTTAAAATCTGTCGGAGATCATATCACCGTATTTGGATTTGATATTGCATATTATGGGATCGTCATAGGAATTGGGATCCTGGCGGGACTCATGCTGGCAGTAATGGAAGCAAAGCGCACACATCAGAATGTAGAGGATTATTATGATCTGGCAATATACGGAGTAATCTTTTCGATTATCGGAGCAAGAGCATATTATGTGATCTTCTCCTGGGATATGTATAAAGACGACATTAAGAGCATCATTAATATCCGTGAGGGAGGACTTGCTATATACGGTGGTGTAATTACTGCAATTATTGTAGTATTCATATTTGCAAAAATAAAAAAAATATCACCGTTTCTTTTATTTGATACCGGCGGATTTGGTCTGATCACCGGACAGATGATTGGAAGATGGGGAAATTTTTTTAACCGAGAAGCATTCGGTGAATATACAAATGGCTTATTTGCAATGAGACTTCCGGTAGATGCAGTCAGAAGCTCAGACATTACTACAAAGATGTGGAATCATGCAGAGACCGTAAAAGGGGTCATGTACATTCAGGTTCACCCGACATACCTGTATGAATCCATGTGGTGCCTGATGGTGCTGATCATTATGCTGCTATACCGCAAACACAAGAAATTCGATGGAGAGGTCTTCCTGATCTATCTCTTAGGCTACGGTCTTGGCAGATTCTGGATCGAAAGCCTCAGAACAGATCAGCTTTTATTGCCGAAAGTTGGACTTCCGGTATCACAACTTCTGGCAGGCACAATTGTGATAGTATCAGCAATCCTGGTTATTACAGGCAGAAAAAAAGCCGCACGCATCAAAAGTACGGAGTCAAATCAGTAAGACAGATATAAAAAAGCAGGCATTCTTTCAATAGAACGCCTGCTTTTTTATACCAAAGTATACAACAGAACTTGCCGGTGGTAAGTCCTGTGATCTACATATTAATTTTGCTAAGTGCAGCTGCATCAGCCACAATCGTAACATCATTGTGAAGCTGAAGGATAGAAGCAGGAACTTCCGGAGTAATTGGGCCGTATAATACTTCTTTTAAGATTGCAGCTTTATCTTCTCCGCTTACGACTACGAGGATCTTCTTTGCCTGCATGATATTTTTAATACCCATTGTGTAGGCCTGTCTTGGAACATCATCTTCAGATTCGAAGAAACGTTTGTTGGCTTCAATTGTGCTTTCTGTCAGATCTACACAGTGTGTCTCTTTTTCAAAAGCAGCACCTGGCTCGTTGAATCCGATGTGTCCGTTGTGTCCAAGACCGAGAAGCTGAAGGTCTACGCCGCCCTGTTTGCGGATGATCTCATTGTATTCACTGCAGGCTTTGTCAGAATCTGCTTCCAGTCCGTTCGGAACGAAAGTACGTGTTTTATCGATATTTACATGATCGAAAAGATTGGTGTTCATGAAATATCTGTAGCTCTGGTCATTTTCCGGACTGAGTCCTTTATATTCATCGAGGTTCACGCTTGTAACCTGAGAAAAATCAAGATCACCTTTCTTATACCATTCAATCAGCTGTTTATAAGTACCGACCGGTGAAGATCCGGTTGCAAGTCCAAGTACACAGTTTGGTTTCATAATAATCTGTGCAGAAATAATGTTTGCTGCTTTACGGCTCATATCCTGATAGTCTTTTGCTTTATAAATTACCATAATAATAACCTCTCCTTATTCAATTGTTTTTTGTTTCTGAATACCAGTATATACATTATAAATGAATTTTCAAGTGAAATAGAAAGAACAGAAACTACTTTCAAAACTGGAAAGAAACTACCTGGAATTGTGCAAGTTGCACAAAATAAAAGGCGAAAAATAAGGAAAATAGGATATGGGAATTGAAAAGAATGAAAGAGCTTTCAACAACTACAAAGACACTTGAAAATAAAATCGAACAATATTATACTGATTGCAGAACGAAGGAGGGAACAAAACAATGAATCAGAAAGTTGAAAATCTGAAAGGAAAATTAATCGTTTCTTGTCAGGCATTATCGAATGAACCTTTACATTCTTCATTCATTATGGGAAGAATGGCACTGGCTGCAAAACAGGGAGGTGCAAGCGGAATTCGTGCAAATACAAAAGAAGATATCAAGGAGATCCAGTCACAGGTTGATCTGCCGATCATCGGAATCGTAAAAAGAGATTATGATGACAGTGATATCTACATTACACCAACGATGAAAGAAATCGAAGAACTGATGGAAGTAAAACCTGAAATCATCGCTATGGACGCTACTATTTCAAAGAGACCTGGCGGAAAGACATTAGATGAGTTCTTTAAAGAAGTAAAAGCAAAATATCCGGATCAGTTATTTATGGCAGACTGTTCTACAGTGGAAGAAGCACTGCATGCGGATGAACTTGGATTTGACTTCATTGGAACTACAATGGTTGGTTACACAGAGCAGAGCAAGGGCGACAAGATCGAGGCAAATGATTTCGAAATCTTAAGAAAGATTGTCGCAAAAGCAAAACACAGAGTCATTGCAGAAGGTAACATCAACACACCGGAAAAAGCAAGACACGTGATCGAACTTGGAGCATACAGCGTTGTTGTCGGTTCTATTATCACAAGACCACAGCTGATCACAAAATCATTTGTGGAAGAAATGGAAAGATAATTCCCTAAAGGATTTATTGATAACATTATAAAAAGATAAAGCAATATATCAAAAAAGAAAAGGAGAAAAAACAATGAGAAATCTTGAAAAGTACAAAGGCGTGATCCCAGCATTCTATGCATGTTATGACAACGAAGGCAATGTAAGTCCGGAAGGCGTACAGGCACTGACAAAGTACTTCGTAGAAAAAGGTGTAAAAGGTGTATACGTTAACGGTTCATCAGGAGAATGTATCTACCAGAGCGTAGAAGACCGTAAGATCATCCTTGAGAACGTTATGAAAGCAGCAGAAGGAAAGCTTACAGTAATCGCACACGTTGCATGCAACAACACAAAAGACAGCCAGGAGCTTGCAAGACATGCAGAAAGCCTTGGAGTTGATGCAATCGCAGCAATCCCACCGATCTACTTCCACCTGCCAGAGTATGCAATCGCTCAGTACTGGAATGACATCAGTGCAGCAGCACCAAACACAGACTTCGTAATCTACAACATTCCACAGCTTGCAGGAGTAGCTCTTACACAGGGACTTTTCGCAGAGATGAGAAAGAATCCTAACGTAATTGGTGTTAAGAACTCTTCTATGCCGGTACAGGATATCCAGATGTTCAAACAGGCAGCAGGCCCTGACTACATCATCTTTAACGGACCAGATGAGCAGTTCATGAGTGGACGTGTCATCGGAGCTGAAGGAGCAATCGGTGGTACATACGGAGTTATGCCGGAATTATATCTGAAATTAGACGAGTATGTAAGAGCCGGAAAGATGGAAGAAGCAAGAGAAATCCAGTATGCTTGTGATGAGATTATCTATAAGATGTGCTCTGCACACGGAAATATGTACGCAGTGATCAAAGCTATGTTAAAGATCAACGAAGGTCTGGAACTTGGCGGAGTAAGAGAGCCACTGCCAGCATTAGTAGAAGAAGACATGGCTATCGTTGAAGAAGCAGCTAAGATGGTTCGCGACGCAAAAGCTAAATATCTGTAAGATTATATAAAAAATACGTGAAAGAAAAATATCTGTAAGGAGAGAGACGATGCAAGGGTTTACCGTAGTAGATTTAGTCATTTTAGTAATTTATCTCGCGGCTGTACTGTTCGCCGGCCTTCATTTCGCAAAGAAAGAAATGAAAGGAAAAGAGTATTTTAAAGGAGACGGAACTGTACCGTGGTGGGTAACTTCCGTATCAATTTTCGCAACACTGTTAAGTCCGATTTCATTCCTGTCATTAGCAGGAAACTCATACGCAGGAACATGGATCATGTGGTTCGCACAGCTTGGTATGCTGTTAGCTATCCCGATCACGATTAAATTCTTCCTGCCAATCTACAGCAAACTGGATATTGATACAGCATATCATTATCTGGAACTGAGATTCGGAAGCAAAGGACTTCGTGTACTTGGAGCTGTAATGTTCATCATTTACCAGATCGGACGTATGTCAATCATCATGTACCTTCCATGTATGGTACTTGGAAGTCTGACTGGAATCAGCGTAAACTTACTGATCATTATCATGGGTATCATTGCTATTATTTACTCATACACAGGAGGTCTTAAATCCGTACTTTGGACAGACTTCATCCAGGGATCTGTACTTCTGATCGGTGTTACATTTGCACTGATCTTCCTGTTAGCACACTTAGATGGTGGATTTGGAGCAATCGCACATGCACTGACAACAGAGCATAAGTTCCTTGCTGTAGATCAGCCGATCTTCAATGCTAACATTTTTAAAGACAGCGTATTCATCATGATCGTTGGTGCCGGATTCAATACAATGGCATCTTACGTATCAAGCCAGGATATTGTACAGCGTTTTACAACAACAACTGATACAAAGAAACTGAACAAAATGATGCTTGCAAACGGAGGATTATCAATCTTCATCGCAACAGTATTCTACCTGATCGGTACAGGATTATACGTATTCTATCAGCAGAATACACTTCCACCGGCAGCAGCTCAGGACCAGATCTTCGCATCTTACATCGCATTTGAGCTTCCGGTTGGTGTAACAGGACTTCTGTTAGCAGCTATTTATGCAGCAGCACAGTCTACACTTTCTACAGGTCTGAACTCTGTAGCATCAAGCTGGACACTGGATATCCAGGCAAGACTTTCTAAGAAAGAATTAAGCTTTGAGAAACAGACAAAGATCGGACAGTATGTATCTCTGATCGTTGGTATCTTCGCAATCGTAGTTGCTATGGTACTGGCTAACGGCGGAGTAAAATCTGCATACGAATGGTTCAATGGATTCATGGGACTGGTACTTGGTATCCTGATCGGAACATTTATCCTTGGAGCATTTACAAAGGTTGCCAATACATTTGGTGCAGTATGTGCATTCATCGTTGCATCAGGCGTAATGGTATACATCAAATACTTCGTACCTGCTGATCACGTATCAATCTGGTCATACTCAATCATCTCAATTGTAGTATCACTGGTAATTGGTATCCCGGCAAGTATCATCTGGAGAAAGGCAAAAGGAGACGATTCCGTACCTGCTCCTAACACAACCATTTACAAAAACTAAGAAGGAGTGACGATTTTCGTGATTTTTGGAAATATCAATAATTTATCAGAATTCCCATTCTTAGAAGAACAAGTAAAAGAGTGCTTTGAATATGCAAAGACACACGATCTTGCATCTTATGAAAAGGGAAGTCATGAGATCGATGGTGACAGACTGTTTGTCAATATCGTAGAATATACAACAACAACACCGGAAGAACGTTTCTGGGAAGCACATAAAAATTATCTGGACGTCCATGTAATGATCCATGGAAATGAACAGATCGATCTGAACTTCATTCAGAATATGGAATTAAAAGATTTTGTGGAAAAAGATGATTTTCTTCCAATGGATGGAGAAAAGAATTCTTCAGTAGTCCTGACAGATGGAGATTTCCTGATCTGTTATCCAAGTGACGGACACAGAACAGCGGTTCAGGTTCAGGAACCGGAAGCCATCAAAAAGGCAATATTCAAAGTAAAGATCTAATCAGAAAAGTCGAGGGCAAACCATGAAAGAACGGTTTGCCCTTTTCTGGCCTAACGAGTATAATGAAGGATAGTGAAAGAGGAAAAGAAGAAATGAAAAAATATATTAGTATTGATATCGGCGGCACAGCCATCAAATATGGGATTGTAAGCGAGAATGCAGAAGTACTGTTAAAAAAAGAAATGAAGACAGAAGCACAAAAAGGCGGACCGGCGATCCTTGAGAAAGTGATCGGTATTGTAGAAGAGTTAAAAGGTGAAGCAGATGCAGGTGTGTGTATCTCTACTGCAGGTATGGTGGACATCGAAAAAGGAGAAATCTTCTATTCTGCACCGTTGATCCCGAATTATATCGGAACGGCATTTAAAAAGACAGTAGAAGAACGATTCGGAATTCCATGTGAAGTGGAAAATGATGTAAACTGTGCCGGACTTGCAGAGTATAAAGCAGGTGCGGCTGCAGGAAGCAAGGCAGCAGTGATGCTGACGATCGGAACCGGAATCGGCGGCTGTATCCTTCTGAACGGTGAAGTGTTCCACGGATTCAGCAACAGTGCATGTGAAGTTGGATATATGCATATGGATGACAGTGATTTCCAGACACTCGGAGCAGCAAGCATCCTGACAAAGAAAGTAGCTGCGTGGAAGGAAGAACCAACCGAAAACTGGAGCGGATATCACATTTTCGAAGAGGCGAAAAAAGGCGATGAGATCTGTAACCGTGCAATTGACGAGATGGTGGATGTACTTGGAAAAGGAATTGCCAATATCTGCTATGTAGTGAATCCGGAAGTTGTTGTACTTGGCGGTGGAATTATGGCACAGGAAGCATTCTTAAAAGATAAGATTGAAAAAGCAGTAGAAAAATATCTGGTGTCCAGTATGTGGGAGCATACAAGGATTGCATTTGCCAAAAATCAGAACAATGCCGGTATGCTTGGAGCATTCTATCATTTCCAGGGAAGACACTAGTAATCAGAACAGGGATAATAAGCTATGGAATATTATGTGAAATCAGTAGTACCGATCATAGAATCCAACTATGATAAGTTCACAACAGTAGAAAGAAATATTGCAGATTTTTTTATACAGAACAGAAAGAAAGTAGATTTTTCTGCGAAATCTATCGCAGAAAGACTTTTTGTATCAGAAGCTTCACTTTCAAGATTTGCAAAAAAATGTGGCTACAGAGGTTACAGGGAATTTGTCTATCAGTATGAAGAAACATTTGTTGAAAAGCAGGAATCTATTACAGGGAATACCAGGATGATCTTGAATGCATACCAGGAACTCCTGAATAAGACGTACAGTCTGGTAGATGAAGCTCAGATTGCAAGAATCAGCAGATATCTGAATCAGGCGGAGCGGGTATTTGTATGTGGAACGGGAAGTTCGGGACTTTCTGCAAGGGAGATGGAGCTTCGCTTTATGCGTATCGGTGTGGATATTGATTCATTGGTGGAGACGGATATGATGAGGATGCAGGCGGTATTTCAGGATAAGAGAAGTCTGGTGTTCGGAATCAGTATCAGTGGTACAAAAGAATCGGTATTGTTTTTGCTGCAGGAAGCTTATCGAAGAGGTGCAAAAACCGTACTGCTGACGGCGAATAACCGGGGTGATTTTGAACAATATTGTTCGGAAGTACTCTTACTTCCGTCGCTTCGGCATTTGAACCATGGTAACGTTATATCACCACAGTTCCCAATCCTGGTCATGCTGGATATTATCTATTCTTATTATGTAGAGCAGGATAAGTATGAAAAAGAGGTACTGCATGATAATACACTGCGTGCACTGGAAGAAGGTGAGGCGCTTCGCAGGAGCTTATTAAAATAAATACATATCACGGGGACATCGTATGAATGATAAAATGATATGCGGAAATAGACAGAATAAATTGGAGGATAACTGAAATGATAATCAAAAATGTAATCGTTTATACAGAAGATAAGAAATTTACAGCAGGTGGTATTGTAATCCACGATGATAAAATTGATAATATTTATACAACAGAAAATGTACCGGATATGATCGGAGAGGAAGTGATCGATGGACGGGGAGCATATGCAATCCCGGGACTGATCGATCTGCATTTCCACGGATGTATGGGAGATGACTTCTGCGATAACAGCAAAGAAGCAATTGAAAATATTGCAAAATATGAGGCATCTGTAGGTGTTACAACAATTGCACCGGCAACCATGACACTTCCGGTCGAAGAGCTGGAAACGATCTTAAGAACGGCAGCTGAATACAAAAAAGAGCAGAATCCTAAGGGAGCGGACCTTGTAGGTGTGAACATGGAAGGACCGTTTATCAGTCCGGTGAAAAAAGGTGCACAGGATGAAAGAAACATCATGCCTTGTGATACGGAAATCTGTCAGAGATTCATTGATGCTTCCGAAGGGCTTGTAAAGTTTGTCGGACTTGCGCCGGAAGAAAGTGACGAAGCAGTTGCATTTGTAAAAGCAATGAAAGATAAGGTGAATATTTCCCTTGCACATACGAATGCTGATTATGCACACGCAAAAGCAGCGTTTGATGCAGGTGCGAATCATGCGGTACATCTCTTTAATGCAATGCCTGCATTCACACACCGTGAACCGGGTGTAGTAGGTGCAGTATCAGATAGTGAACATGTAATGGCAGAAATTATCTGTGACGGTGTACATATCCACCCATCTATGGTAAGAGCAGCGTTCAAGATGATGGGAGCAGACCGCATGATCCTGATCAGTGACAGCATGCGTGCAACCGGAATGCCGGACGGACAGTATACACTTGGCGGTCTGGATGTAAAAGTAGTTGGAAATCATGCGACACTGGTATCTGACGGAGCACTTGCAGGATCAGTAACAAACCTTGCTGACTGCCTGCGTACAGTAGTTAAAAAGATGGAGATCCCACTTGAGACAGCTATTGCATGTGCGACGATCAATCCGGCTAAGAGTCTTGGAATTGAAGATACATATGGTTCGATCGCACCGGGAAAGAAAGCGAATATCGTATTATTAGACGAGAATTTGGAGCTTAAGATGGTAATTAAGGACGGACAGGAATTATAATTCATGCAATTTATAGTATAAGGCCATTTGGTGTTAAGGACAGATGAAAAAGATTATATTTTTAGGTGACAGTATTACAGATGCCAGTCATTGCTTTTTAGAAAATCCACTGGGAAACGGTTATGTGAATATGGTGGCTGAGAAGTTGAATGACAGTGGCGGCGGAAGGAAGAAGTACGACATTATGAATCGAGGACATGATGGATTCACGATTCATGGAGTGAAACGTATATTGGAGAAGGAATGCATTTTAAAACGACCGGATGTCGTAAGCATTCTGATAGGATGCAATGACGTCGGAGTTATGATGAATACAGGAAAGAGCCTGGAAGAACAGCAGTTTGAAGCCTGTTATGAAGCCATTGTGAAAGAAATTACAGAGCAATCGGATGCAAAGCTTATCTGTATGTCGCCATTTATAGTGCCATATCCCAGAATGTATGAAAACTGGATTCCGGGAATAAAACAGACAGAAAGAATCGAAAAAAAGATTGCAGAAAAATATCATGCGGACTTTCTTGCGCTTCAGGAGATGATAATATTGAAAGCAGAAAAAGCAGGATATGAGAGTGTTACAACGGATGGTATTCATCTGACAGAATATGGAAATGAAATAATTGCAGGAGCATGGCTGCAACTTTTTGAAAAAATAAAAGATGGAGATTAAAAATCATCTTGACAAAGTTCATCAAATCAGTTAGTCTTTAACACAGACAGGAAAATAATATACAGATATCACAAAGGCTTGGAAAAGAAGAAGTAGTGATTCACACACCCATACAGAAAGCTGCCGGTTGATGAGAGGCGCATGAAAGAGTGAAGAATGAATACGTCTTGGAGCTGCACACCGAAATGATACACGATAAGAATTATGAGTGTTTTCGAAAGTAGGCTGTGACGTCGGGCACACGTTATAGTGCAAAGGTCTGTGAACACGCAGACTGAATGAGGCTGAATACGCAGGTAATCAGCAAAATAAGGTGGTACCACGGTTAATATCGTCCTTATCCAATATTGATTGGATAAGGACTTTTTTTGACCAGTTATGTGGGAAAATCGCTTCCTGAAAAGCATATTTGCAAGCTGAAGTAAAGTGAGAATTCTGTAAATCATTAACATAATAAAAGGAGAATAAAAATGGGAATTTATGAAGAACTCGTTGCAAGAGGTCTGATCGCACAGGTAACAGACGAAGACAGGATCAAAGACTTGGTCAACAATGGAAAGGCTACATTCTACATCGGATTTGACCCGACAGCAGACAGCCTTCACGTAGGACATTTCATGGCACTGTGCTTGATGAAACGTCTGCAGGAAGCAGGAAACAAACCAATCGCACTGATCGGTGGAGGAACAGCTATGATCGGTGATCCATCCGGAAGAACAGATATGCGTCAGATGATGACACCGGAGACAATCCAGCACAACTGTGACTGCTTTAAGAAACAGATGAGTCGATTTATCGATTTCTCAGATGGAAAAGCATTGATGGTTAATAACGCTGACTGGCTGATGGGACTGAACTACATCGAAGTATTACGTGAAGTCGGAGCACATTTCTCCGTTAACCGTATGCTGACAGCAGAGTGCTACAAGCAGAGAATGGAAAAAGGACTCAGCTTTCTTGAGTTCAACTACATGATCATGCAGGCATATGACTTCTATGAGTTATACCAGAAATACGGATGTAACCTTGAGTTTGGCGGGGACGACCAGTGGAGCAACATGCTTGCAGGTACAGAACTGATCCGTCGTAAACTCGGAAAAGACGCTTCTGCTATGACGATCACACTGCTTCTGAACTCAGAAGGTAAAAAGATGGGTAAGACACAGAGCGGTGCTGTATGGCTTGATCCTAACAAGACATCACCATTCGAATTCTACCAGTACTGGAGAAATGTTGCAGATGCAGACGTGTTAAAATGCATCCGTATGCTGACATTCCTTCCATTAGAAGAGATCGACAAGATGGACAGCTGGGAAGGTGCACAGCTTAACACAGCAAAAGAGATTCTTGCATTCGAGCTTACAAAACTGGTTCACGGTGAAGAAGAAGCACAGAAGGCACAGGAGGCAGCAAGAGCATTATTCTCAACAGGTGCAGCAGCAGATATGCCAAAGACAGAACTGACAGAAGAAGACCTTACAGACGGTAACATCGATATCCTGACGATGTTAGTAAAATCAGGACTGACAGCTTCTAAGTCAGAAGCACGCCGTGCCGTACAGCAGGGTGGAGTATCTGTAGATGGTGAGAAGGTGACAGATGTATTCCAGACATTTGCCGGAGAAGCATTAAGTGGAGAAGGCGTAGTCCTGAAAAAGGGTAAGAAAAACTTCCGTAAAGTGTTAGTAAAGTAGTATAATTATAAAAGAATACAGTAAAATTGCAGGCAGTGAATACTCACTGTCTGTAATTCTAAAAGCAAAGATGTACTCTTGCTACTGTTTCATACTTAATTTTGTGAGAGTACATAAAGACGATAAGGAGGATATGGAAATGGCATTTAAAGAAGTAGCAATTGAAAGTCTGGAATTCAACCCATTCACAAAGATTTCAAAAGAGTGGATGCTGGTAACAGCAGGAGATGAAAAAAAGAGTAACACCATGACAGCAAGCTGGGGTGGTGTCGGAATCATGTGGGGAAAGAATATCGCAACTGCATATATCCGCCCACAGAGATACACGAAGAAATTCATGGATGAGACCGGTATGTACACGCTTTCTTTCCTGTCAGAAGATTACAGAAAAGCATTAAGCGTATGCGGATCTGTATCAGGAAAAGACGTAGAAGATAAATGGAAAGAAGCAGGCCTTCATCCATATGCGGTAGACGGAACAACTGCAGTTGAAGAAGCAGATCTGATCTTCGTATGCAAGACTCAGTATACACAGGATATGAAACCGGAATGTTTCGATGTTAAGGAAAATGATGATAAATGGTATCCGGATAAGGATTATCATACGATGTATATGGGCGAGATCGTGAAAGTATTGAAAAGAGTATAGCCAATCATGCAAAAGAAAATTGATTTGGTAAACGGACCTGTATTATCATCTCTTACCAGACTGGCTGTCCCGATCATGGCGACGTCATTGATCCAGATGGCGTACAATATGACCGACATGATCTGGATCGGCCGTATCGGAAGTTCGGCGGTAGCGTCTGTTGGGGCAGCAGGAATGTATATGTGGCTTTCCAACGGACTTGCCGCGCTTGCAAAAATGGGAGGGCAGGTTAATGTCGGACATGCACTTGGGGCATCTAATAGTGAAGAGGCCGCAGAATATGCATCCAACGCGTTACAGCTTACGTTGATTTTGGGGATTATTTATGGACTTGTCTGTATATTAGGGGCAAAACCACTGATTCATTTTTTCCATCTGAATCAGGCACAGGTGATCCGGGATGCCATATATTATCTTGAAATTACTTGCGGTCTTGTCTTGTTTTCCTTTTTAAATCAGACGTATACCGGATTATTTACGGCAATCGGTAACAGCAGGCCGGTATTTCTGGCAACAACGACCGGACTGGTTGTTAATATCGTCCTGGATCCGGTTCTGATTTTTGGAATCGGACCATTTCCGGTTCTTCGAGTGACAGGTGCAGCAATTGCTACGGTAACCGCGCAGATGATCGTTACAGTTATGTTTTTTATATTTGCGATGAAGGATACCGTACTTTTTCAATATGTAAGATATCTGAAGAAGCCGGATCTGCATCATCTGAAAGGAATTGTCAGAATCGGTTTTCCAACGTCTGTTCAGAGTATGCTGTTTACCGGAATATCGATGATCATTGCACGTCTGGTCGCGGGATATGGAGATGCGGCGGTGGCTGTCCAGAAAGTTGGTTCACAGATAGAATCAATTTCGTGGATGACAGCGGATGGTTTTGCAGCAGCGGTGAATTCATTTACATCGCAGAACCATGGCGCAGGTAAGAAGAGACGGATCTATCAGGGATATGTCAGCGCATTAAAAGTAGTATTTGTATGGGGGATTTTCTGTACGCTATTATTAATATGCTGTCCGGCTCCGGTATTCCGGATTTTTATTACAGAAAAAGATGTAATTCCGCTTGGAGTGGATTATCTTCGGATCCTTGGTGTATCGCAGCTTTTTATGAGTCTTGAGATTACGACGGCAGGTGCATTTTCGGGGTATGGAAAGACCGTGCCGCCATCTGTGATCAGTATTGTATTTACGGCGCTCAGGATTCCGCTTGCGCTGATACTGGTTCATACAACACTTGCGCTGAACGGGATCTGGTGGAGTATTACGATTTCGAGTATTCTGAAAGGTGTGCTGCTGTTTGTATGGTTCTACATATTCATGCGGGGAGAGAAACTTATATATAACAGGAAATAACCTGCCAGCGGCAGGTCTTTCAGATAGGGAAGTATGCAAGAGGCACTGCCAGTGGCAGTGTCTTTTGTGTCTTTAAAGAACGAAATGTGGTACAATAGAACAGTAAGTGATCTGCCGGAGCATAGTTTATGGCAGACACAGAAAGGATGGATGAGTAATGTGGGCTTACAATAGTATTTTTTATCAGATTTATCCGATCGGATTCTGTGGGGCACCAGTGCACAATGACGGTGTGTGTGTTCCTCGTATCCGCAAACTTATGGACTGGTCTGAGTATCTTCAGACATTAGGAGTAGATTCAATTCTGTTAAATCCGATCTTTGAATCGGACAATCATGGATATGATACAAGAGATTTTAAGACGATCGACTGCAGGCTTGGAACGAATGAAGATTTTAAAGAGGTCTGTGAAGATCTGCATAAACATAACGTAAAAATTGTACTGGATGGTGTATTTAACCATGTGGGACGAGGCTTCTGGGCATTTAAAGATGTACAGGAGAAGAAATGGGATTCACCGTACAAAGACTGGTTCCATATCAGCTTTGACGGCAACAGCTGCTATAATGACGGATTCTGGTATGAAGGATGGGAAGGCCATTTTGAGCTGGTCAAATTAAACCTTCAGAATTCGGCAGTCGTAGATTATCTGATGGAATGTGTAAAATACTGGATTGACGAATTTGATATCGACGGTCTCCGTCTGGATGTGGCTTATAGTCTGGATCACAATTTCATGAAACGTCTCCGCTCTTATACACAGGAATTAAAACCGGACTTTGCACTGATCGGAGAGGTATTGTTTGGCGATTATAATATTATCGTGAATGATGAGATGCTTCACAGCTGCACGAATTATGAGTGCTACAAGGGATTATATTCCAGCTTTAACAGTATGAATATGTTCGAGATCGCACATTCCCTGCACCGCCAGTTCGGAAGTGATCAGTGGTGTATTTACAGAGGAAAGCACCTGATGACATTTGTGGATAATCATGATGTTACAAGACTGGCAAGCATTCTGACGAATAAGAAACATATTCCGCTGGCATACGGACTGCTTATGGGTATGCCGGGAATCCCGTGCCTGTATTATGGAAGTGAATGGGCTGAGCCGGGGGAGAAAGCACCGGATAATGACTATGCGCTTCGCCCTTGCTTTGAAGAACCAAAGCCAAATGAGCTGACAGAGTTTATTAAGAAACTGATCCGTGTACGCCAGGAAAGTGATGCACTTTGCAATGGTGCTTATAAGAATGTAGTGATCCAGAATCATCAGCTGGTATTCGAGCGCTGCTCAGAGAAAGAACGAGTGATCGTTGCAATCAATGCTGCGGATTATCCATACACTGCCAATGCAGGAGAACTGAATGGAACGGCAGCAGATCTGCTGACCGGGGAAACGGTTACGATGAATGGTCAGCTTGAACTGAAACCATATAGTGTACAGTATTTAAAATTTTAGTATGAAAAATGTACGGGAAGATTCTCGGGAAAAGTACATTTGATCAACGAAAATAAGTAAAAATATAAGAAAAATATGTCAAAAAACAGTTGACACACACGGTACAGTATAATATAATAAGCAAGTATGACAAAAGGAGAAACAGTAAGAGGCCAAAGCCCCGGAATCTTGCTGATTCTGATATATTATCATGAAAATGTTAATGATTCACAGGAGGTAAACCACAATGAAAACTTATATGGCTAATCCAGATAAGATTGAAAGAAAATGGTATGTAGTTGACGCTTCGGAATATACATTAGGACGTTTAGCATCAGAAGTTGCTAAGGTTTTAAGAGGAAAGAACAAACCGGAGTTCACACCACACGTTGATACAGGCGATTATGTAATCGTTGTAAATGCAGAAAAGGTTAATGTAACAGGTAAGAAACTGAATCAGAAGATTTATTACAATCACTCTGAATATGTAGGTGGAATGAAAGAGACTACATTAGCAGAGATGATGGCTAAGAAACCAGAGAAGGTTATCGAACTTGCTGTTAAGGGAATGCTTCCAAAGGGACCTTTAGGAAGATCTATGATCAAGAAACTTCACGTATACGCTGGACCAGAGCACGCTCAGCAGGCTCAGAAACCAGTTGAACTGAAATTCTAAGAAAGGTTAAAAGGAGGATTTTACAATGGCTACTGCAAAATTTTACGGAACAGGTAGAAGAAAAAAATCTGTTGCTAGAGTATATTTAGTACCAGGAACAGGTAAAATTACTATCAATAAAAGAGATATCGATGAGTATTTTGGACTTGAGACATTAAAGGTTGTTGTTCGCCAGCCATTAGCTGCAACAGACACAGAAGGAAAATTTGATGTAATCGTTAATGTTAAGGGTGGTGGATACACAGGACAGGCTGGAGCAATCCGTCACGGTGTTGCAAGAGCACTTCTTGAGGCTGATGCTGATTACAGACCAGTTCTTAAGAAAGCTGGATTCCTTACACGTGATCCACGTATGAAAGAACGTAAGAAATACGGTCTCAAAGCAGCTCGTAGAGCACCACAGTTCTCAAAGAGATAATTTATACGAATCATTCGAGATATACAAAAAAGAAGTACACAGCAGCCCCGGAAATGCAATGTTTCCGGGGTTTTTCTTTGCATAGCAAAGCATACAGATAAAGCTGCCATCGGCAGCTTTATCTGTAGTTCAGTTGATCTTATTCCTGCAATAATTGCTTTTCAAAGGTGGATAATAATTTGTTGATCGTAAAGAAATAACTCTTGCATTCGCTGCATGTTTTTGCATCGACTTCGATATCACCAAGAATGATGAGTTTGGCAGCCTGGAGTGCTGCAATAATGGTACGAAATTCGTCGGGTGTAATATCTGTGGCGTGATTAATCAATTTTTTCGCCGCAGAACAACAGAGTTGATAATTAATTTCTGCCTGGGCTTCTGATTCTGCAAGTCCAAGACGAGGCAGAACGGTAAGAGCGTAAGCGGTTGCTTCTATGTCAGAATGATTGAAGGCATAGGAAATATGGCTCATAGTAAAACCTCCTTAAGTTTTTAAGAAAATTATAACATAAAATGAGAAAGAACGCGAGAATATGAGCAAAAATCAACGGAAGACTTATTAAAGAAAAAGGGTTTACATTATAGATAATAATGTATACAATATAAACACAAGGAAAACTTTGATAAGGAGAATAAAAAATGCTTGGTTTAAAACCGATAAAAATGTTACCGGCAAGGGAAAGAGTGGCGGCAGCACTTAGAAAGGCGATTATCTCAAGACAGATTACAGAAGGAGAAGTGTTAACTCTGGAAAGTACGGCCCAAGAGCTTGGGGTCTCCATTACACCAGTCAGAGAGGCATTCCAGATTCTAGAAAGGGACGGCTTGATAGATCTGCAACAGAACAAAGGAGCAACGGTACTGGGAATCAATGAGACAACGCTCAGAGAACATTTCCAGATCCGGGCGGCACTGGAAAGTGAAGCGTGTGTATTGTGTTGTAAGAACCGCATTGATATGAGCCGGATCGAGCAGGTATTAACTGTTTCGAAAGAGATGATAGAGAAACAGGATTATGAGAACTATTCGAAGCTGAATCAGTCGCTTCACATGGAGATATGGATAGCTGCCGGGAATGAAAAATTAAAGAAAATGCTTTCGGAACTCTGGAGCGGATTATCGATGGGAGTAAAGATGACAGAAGCAGAGTATGCAAAAAAATCGTTGAAAGAACATGAGGGTATTGTAGAAAGTATGAAAAAATGCGATACCATGGAAGCAGCGATGAAGATGCATCAGCATATAGAACGAAGCTTAGAGGATGTATTGACGGAATTTGAAAAGTAAATATGCACAAAAAATAAAGTAAAAATTATGTAAAACGTCGAACTTGTGATTAACGATTGACAAGTCCGGCGCTTTTGATTACAATTTGATTATGGATACATTATCATTTATAAATAATAAAAAATAAATGATAAGAGTAAAGGACAAAGGAGAAAGAAAAATGAGTAACAAGAACTTAATCGTGAACACTCCGGAACCAAAGCCTGGTATATTGGAGCGAGGAGATCTCTTTGCTATTGCGGTAGGAATGGTAATTGGATCAGGAATGGTAACATTGATCGGACCGGCGATGGCAATGACAGGATATTCCGTATGGCTGGCATATCTGACAGCTATCGTTATGGGATTTTTTATGGTATTTCCGTATATTATCCTTGGGGGAACTATGAGAGTGGCAGGGGGACCTTACTCGATTGTAACAAATTTATCCGGTGTAAGTGCAGGAGGACTGGTAGCGTATACGAAGCTTGTAACTCCAATCCTGAACAGCTCTTTTGCACTGGCATTAGGCTTGTATGTAAATAATCTTCTTCCGGGAATTACAGTAAAAGCAATTGCTGTTGTGGGAATCTGCATCTTATTTGTATTAAACCTTCTGGGAATGGATATTTTTGCAAAGGTTAGTAAGATCTTATCAACGATCTTGTTGATCACGATGGTACTTTATGTTATCTTTGGACTGACACAGATCAAGCAGCCGATCTTCCAGTTCTCTGGGGATAAGATGTTTACCGGAGGCTTTAAAGGATTCATGCTTGCTGCATTACTTCTGATCAACTCAGCAAATGGATATTACAATATCCTCTGGTACGGAAAAGATGCAAAGAAAGCGACAAAGGATGTACCGTTTGCAAGTATGGCATGTGTGCCATGCCTTCTGTTCATCTATGTGGGGCTTGCCATGGTAACAGGCGGTGTGCTTCCGCATGATGAAGTTGCAGGAGCACCGACAATCTTACCGGCAGCGCAGGCAATCCTTCCTGGTGCAGTATATAAGATTTTCATGATCGGCGGACCAATCATGGCGATCATTACTACACTGAACGGTGTATTCAATGATGTCAGATATCCTCTTGCACAGGCTGCAAAAGACGGATGGCTTCCAAAGTTTATTTTAAAAGAGAATCGTTTTGGAGCACCGTATCTGATTTATACATACACACTGATCGTTGTTCTGATCCCAATCGTTACGGATATGAGCATTGTAACAATCACAAACATTTTCCAGGTAATTACATTCTTCATGAATGTGACTGTTGTATATGCAATTTCAAGACTTCCAAAAAGATATCCGGAAGCATGGGCAAAGAATAAATTCCATTTTTCAAATGGGGCATTATATACATTCTGTACTGTAAGTATCATCATTTATACAGTTATCTTTGTAAAGGGTATTTTCAGTATTAAAGTATCTTATGCAGTAGCAGCGGTTATTGTTATGCTTGCACTGATACTGATCGGAATCTATTTGACAAAGAAAGGTGGTATCCGTATCGAGACTTCACTCTGGGATCCATCTGTAAAAAAGGAGGAAAAGTAAGATGGCGGCAACTTATGTAAAACCAGGTGAACTGGGACTGAATCCGGAGAAATTGACAGAGATGTTAACGGAACTGGAACAGACAGTGGAAATCCACAGTATCTCAGTACGGTTTGATGGAAAAGTTATCTTAGAGGGTGCATGGGAGCCGTTCTCACTGGAGAAGCCGCAGATGATGCATTCACTTTCAAAAATCGGAACAAGTATTTGTCTGGGATTTGCACTCGATGAGGGGAAGATTCATCTGGAAGATAAACTGCTTGATTATGTAAGAGATGAACTTCCGGAAGAATACGATCCGGCACTGGAAGATCTGACGATCTATCATCTGCTTACCATGCAGGCAGGTTCCAAAGAATGCTGCAATAATGTATGGTTTTCGAAGCTTACAAGAGACTGGGAGACAAACTGGTTAAAACAGCCGAAGATAAGAGAAGATATCGGAAAAGCATTCCATTATGATTCCGGATGTAGTTATACACTTTCAAGAATTGTCACAAAGGTTATGGGAAAAAACTGTCTGGCACTGATGCAGGAGCGTGTATTTGACAAGATGGGATTTGGTGAGATCAACTGGCTGACCAGTCCGGAAGGACACAACACCGGTGGATGGGGAATGTACCTGACTGCAGGAAAGATCTCTGCACTGGCACAGCTTCTGCTTCAAAAAGGTGAATGGAATGGAGAGCAGCTGATACCGGCATGGTGGACCGAAGAGATAGGAAAGATGCGCGTTGTGATTCCGGAAGATGAGAAGAAAGCACTGACGCATTATGCTTATCATATCAAGGCCGGAAAAGAGATTTTTGCGGCAGAAGGAGCATTTGGACAGTATCTGATCTGTTTTCGTGATTATCCGGTTGCAATCGGAATCACGGCAGGGGCATCGGAATATCTGGCAGCAGATATCTGTCTGAAATACATAAAAGAAGCAGTTCAGATCCCGTGTGAAAAAGAAAATCTGGAAGAGGCACAGGAAAAACTGGAAGAGAAACTGGTACATCTGACACTTCCGAAGCCGGAAGGTGACAAAAAAGACACAAATGAAGCAACAAAGAAACTATTAAATAAAAGAATTGTGTTTACAGAGAATCCAAGACAAATTGAGTCGGCAGTGATTTCAACGGTAGGAGAGGAATTAAAACTGGAACTTACTGTGGCAGGAGAAAAGAAGATTCTTTTTGCAGGATATAAGGACTGGAAATGTAATGATATGTATCCGAATGATTTTACGAAGAGATATCATGCGGTATCTTATGCGTTTGATGAAGATGCATTGTATCTTTCTGTGGGACTTCTGAATACATCATACAGAGAAGAATATTGTCTGTGGGTGAATTCGGAAAATGTAGTAGTTGGAACATGGAGACCGAATGTAACGTATCTTCCGGCAGAAGAAGATATGACATGGAAGTTTACCGGAACATTTGAACCGTCATGCATTCTGTAGATAGAATGAACGGTTAGTGGAAAAAGGAGAACCCCGTGAGGCAGAAGAAGCTGTCCCACGGGGTTTTTTGCATTGCATATTCGATAAAAGTTCATCTATTTACAGATGAACATATTTACAGTATGATACTGTAAACAACAAAAATGAACGGAGAAGATATATGAATGAGATAGCAGTTGTAACAGAGCAGGATATACCGGATATTCTTCGAATGATCCATGAAATCTATAGTGAACTTCCGAATAAGGAATGGTTCAGTCTGGATAGCGATGAGGAAGTAACAAGCTATATGATGACTGGTGGCTTTGGATTAAAGGCAATATGTGATGGCAGACTGGCAGGTGTCTTTATCGCACGGGCAAAGAATCTTGGGGATGAGAATCTCGGATACGATCTGAAATTTGATGAAGAACAGCGAAAGCAGTCGGCACATATGGAGATTGCCATGGTAAGAAAAGAATACCGCGGACAGGGGTTGCAGAGAAAGATGATGGAAGAGTCAGAACAGATTCTGAAAGAACAGGGATATCATTATCTGCTTGGAACGGCACATCCGGACAATGTGGCAAGTGTGAATACATTCCTGAAATTACAGTATGAACAGGTGATGACGAAGGAAAAATATGGCGGGATGAAGAGGAGTATTTTCTGTAAAGCGATATAATGCAGATGTAATACAGAATGTACGAATCAAACCGGAATATATTATGATTGCAAGGTCCTGGTTGAAACGTTATAATGTAGATGTCAGCAGAGAGTTTGCTGGCATCTTTTCAAATTAAAAAAGTGAATAATCAGGGAGAAATTTATGAGTATATTAAATGTTGAACATCTGACACATGGTTTCGGGGACAGAGCCATATTCTCAGATGTTTCTTTTCGACTTTTAAAGGGAGAACACATCGGTCTTGTAGGAGCCAACGGAGAGGGAAAATCTACCTTTATGAATATTGTGACCGGAAAGCTTGTGCCGGATGAAGGAAAAGTAGAATGGTCTAAGAATGTACATGCAGGATATCTGGATCAGCATGCGGTCCTCGAAAAGGGAATGACCATCCGTGACGTGTTAAAATCTGCATTCGATCCGCTGCTTCAGAAAGAACAGCGTATGAATGAAATCTGTGATCTGCTTGGAACGGCAGATGAAGAAGAGATGAACCGTCTGATGGACGAACTCGGAACCATTCAGGATGAGCTTACGTTGCACGATTTCTATACGATTGATGCAAAGGTAGAGGAAGTGGCAAGAGCACTCGGACTTCTGGATCTGGGTCTGGACCGTGATGTTACAGACTTAAGCGGAGGACAGAGAACGAAAGTCCTTCTTGCAAAACTGTTATTGGAAAAGCCGGATATCCTGCTTCTGGATGAGCCGACCAACTACCTGGATGAGGAACATATTGCATGGTTGAAGCGCTATCTTCTGGATTATGAGAATGCATTTATTCTGATCTCGCATGATATTCCATTCTTAAACGAAGTGGTCAATATCATTTATCATATGGAGAATCAGGAACTGAACCGTTATGTGGGAGATTATGATCACTTCCAGGAAGTCTATGCAGTGAAGAAAGCGCAGCTGGAAGCTGCTTACAGAAGACAGCAGCAGGAGATCAGTGAGCTGAAAGATTTCGTGGCACGTAATAAGGCACGTGTATCTACCAGAAATATGGCGATGTCCAGACAGAAGAAACTGGATAAGATGGATGTGATCGAGCTGGCGGCAGAGAAACCAAAGCCGGAATTTCATTTCCGTTATGGACGGACACCCGGAAAGATGTTATTCGAGACACATGATCTGGTGACGGGATATGATGAACCGTTATCGAAACCATTGAACTTCAGTATGGAGCGTGGACAGAAGATTGCACTTGTCGGAACGAACGGAATAGGTAAGACTACATTATTGAAGAGTATTCTGGGATTGATCCCATCGTTATCCGGAAGTTGCGAACTGGGAGAGAATCTGGAGATTGGTTACTTTGAGCAGGAAGTAAAAGGAGAGAATAAGACAACCTGTATTGATGAGATCTGGCAGGAGTTTCCTTCATTTACACAATATGAAGTCCGTTCTGCGCTGGCAAAATGTGGACTGACAACGAAGCATATTGAAAGTCAGGTCAGAGTATTAAGCGGTGGAGAACAGGCGAAAGTCAGACTTTGTAAGCTGATCAACAGGGATACGAATATATTACTTCTGGACGAACCTACAAACCATCTGGATGTGGACGCAAAGGATTCGTTGAAAAAAGCTTTGCAGGAGTACAGAGGAAGTATTCTTTTAATCTGCCACGAACCTGAGTTTTATCAGGATGTAGTGAATGAAGTGTGGGACATGAGTAAGTGGACGACAAAAGTATTCTAACTGGGGATGATATAATTGGAAGAAACAAAACATGATAAAATGAAATACCGTCTGGCGGACGCTATGAAAAACTGTATGAAGAAGATGCCGGTAGAAAAGATTACGGTAAAAGAAATCGTAACAGAATGCGGAACGACAAGGCAGACATTTTACCGGAATTTTCAGGATAAATATGATCTGATCAACTGGTATTTTGACCGGATCCTGTTGGAATCGTTCCAGCATATGGGAGAAGGTAAGACGGCTTATGAAGGTCTTGTTAATAAGTTTCATTATATAGAAGAAGAAAAATTATTCTTCAAAGCTGCTTTTCGTAATGATGATCAGAATTGTCTGCGAGATCATGATTTTCAGCTGATCTTAAGATTCTATGAGAACCAGATTCAGGAAAAGACAAAACAGCCAATTCCTGAGAATCTGCATTTCCAACTGGAAATGTATTGTCAGGGATCTGTATATATGACAACGCAGTGGGTACTTGGAGATATGAAAAAGCGCCCGGAAGAGATGGCGAGAAATCTGGTTGCAGCAATGCCGGCAGAGCTGGAAACACTATTTAAGAAATTAGAACTCCTGTAAAAGGGAGTTCTTTTTTTATACCAAAGTATGCGAGAGAAGTGTTTTTTGGTATCGCCATGCGTTCGAAGGAAGCTTCCGATGGCTGTTGCTGGACAGAACAAAGTTATTTATATAACAAATAAAAATGAATGGTATTGTGAACAAAGCATAAAAAGTTACAAAATAACAAAAGTGTAACATGCAAAAGTTACAAAATAATCACTTTGTAACTTTCATAACAAGAAAAAGGTTGTTAAAATAAAGACATAAAGAAAAGAGATGCGGATAACAAGAAAATAAAAATATTTCGCATCGCGAATAAAGAATATGTATAAAAGGAGTGTCAGTTATCATGGCAAACAGAATTAATTTAAACCAGACATCATTTCACGGAGCAGGAGCAATCAAAGAGATTGTAGCAGAAGTTAAAGTAAGAGGACTGAAAAAAGCACTGGTATGTTCAGACCCGGATCTGATCAAATTCAATGTGACAACAAAGGTAACAAAAGTACTTGATGATGCAGGACTGGAATATGAATTATATTCTGACATTAAACCAAATCCGACGATTCAGAATGTACAGCACGGAGTTGAGGCATTTAAGAAAGCGGGAGCTGATTATATTATCGCAATCGGCGGAGGATCTTCTATGGATACATCCAAAGCAATCGGTATCATCATTGCCAATCCGGAATTCGAAGATGTAAGAAGTCTGGAAGGAACAGCACCAACCAAGAATCCATGTGTTCCGATCATTGCAGTGCCTACAACAGCAGGAACAGCAGCAGAGGTAACGATCAACTATGTTATCACTGATGTCGAGAAGAAGAGAAAATTCGTCTGTGTAGATCCGCACGACATGCCTGTTATCGCAGTCGTAGATCCGGAGATGATGTCTTCTATGCCAAAGGGACTGACAGCTTCGACAGGTATGGATGCCCTGACACATGCAATTGAAGGATATACAACAAAGGCAGCATGGGAAATGACAGATATGTTCCACTTGAAAGCAATCGAACTCATTTCCAAATCTTTAAGAAGTGCAGTTGCCAATGAAAAAGAAGGACGCGAGGGCATGGCACTCGGACAGTATATCGCAGGAATGGGATTCTCTAACGTAGGTCTTGGAATCGCACATTCTATGGCTCATACACTTGGAGCTGTATATGATACACCACATGGTGTTGCGTGTGCAATGATGCTTCCAATCGTTATGGAATACAATGCAGAATGCACAGGAGAGAAATATAAAGAAATCGCAAAAGCAATGGGCGTTGAAGGCGTAGATGATATGTCTGTAGAAGAATACAGAAAAGCAGCAGTAGATGCTGTACGTAAATTATCTGTTGATGTCGGAATTCCTACAAAACTGGAAGCTCTGAAAGAAGAAGACCTTCAGTTCCTTGCTGAATCCGCTCACGCAGATGCATGTGCACCGGGTAACCCGAAAGATGCAAGCGTAGAAGATCTGAAAGATCTGTTCAGAAAATTAATGTAAGATATGAATAAAAAACAGGGTCAGAGAAGAACGGTTCTCTGACCCTGTTTTACATTTACCAGGTATTTGGAAGAAGCTGCCGGTGGCAAGTCCTGGGCGATTTAAAATATTTTACTTCCGTTTTTCACCGGAGTCAGAGAAGTAAGAAGGATACATCCTTCATCGGTATCACTTCCGAGCAGACGTACTTCACTTTTTACATCACCGATTCTCATGGGTTCAAAGTTGCATACACAGACTACCTGCTTTCCAACCAGTTCTTCAGGCTCATAGTTGGTTAACTGAGCGGAGCTGTTCTTGGTTCCGAAATCGCCGAGATCTACGGTGATTTTATAAGCAGGTTTTCTTGCCCTTTTATTCAACGATACAGCTGTAATAGTGCCAACTCTCATGTCGACTTCATCAAAATGTTCTAATGTAATCATAATGAATACCTCCTGTTTTAAAACAGTGAAGTGCATACTATTGTACTTCATGCTCTATAGATAATATATTTATACTACCAGATATTTGTCGAAAATGGAAGATAGAAACCGCTGTATCTATTGAAAAGAGCGAACCGTTTATTTATAATAGACGATGTCAGTTTTTTGTGCCGGACGCTTGTAAAAAAGTCGGTGACAGATCAGGAAGATTAAAAAACTGGCAGTACAGATCATGGAGGAAATTATGTCAGCATTATTTTTTGATATTGATGGAACAATTTTAAGTGAGATTACACATAAAATACCGGAAAGTGCACTGGAGGCATTACATAAGGCACAGGAGAACGGTCACAAGACATTTATCAATACCGGGCGTACCATATGCAGTGTACCACCGATGATAAAGAGGATATCATTTGATGGATTCCTGTGTGGATGCGGAACGCATCTGATCTATGGAGAACAGGTTGTGTTTCATCATTCGATTCCCTATGAAAGAGGACGTGAAATTATTAAAAGCATGAAGGACTGTAAAGTAGAAGGATTTCTGGAAGGAACAGAGGATATCTATTATTCGAACCGGATCTCCAGACTGGAGCCGGTAGAAAGCAGCAGAAGGTATATGGCAGGACTTGGGCTTGGAAGAGAACAGGCAATGGAAGATACAGGCTATGATTTTGATAAGATACTGATCTATATAGATAAGATGGCAGATGGAGAACGATTCTTTAAAGAAACAGAAGATGTATTTAACCATATCGACCGTCTGGGAGGTGTCTATGAATGTGTACAGAAAGAGTATTCCAAGGCAACTGCAATTGAGTACATACAGAAAGAACTGCATCTGGCTGATGATGAAATCTATGCATTCGGAGATAGCAGCAATGACCTTGATATGATCAAAGCTGCCGGACATGGAGTGATCATGGGGCATCATGATCCGGTTCTGGAGCCATATGCAGAATACATTACAGATACAGTGGAGAATGACGGGCTTTATAAGGCGATGGAGCATTATGGATTGATTTAGAATTTGCAGAGCGTGTATCAGAGTATTATAATATACGGAGAGAAGAAGGGAAGTGCATTTTCATGGGAGAACAGTTAACCGAAAGTGATGTTAAGAAGATCAAAGAAGAGATTGAATACCGCAAGATTGTTGTGCGTAAGAAAGAACTGGAAGCTGTAAAAGAGGCAAGAGCGCAGGGCGACTTAAGCGAGAACTTTGAGTACAAGGCAGCAAAACAGGATAAGAACCGAAATGAAAGCCGTATCCGTTATCTGGAGAGAATGCTTAAGAATGCGAAGATCGTATCAGATACATCGAAAGCAGATGAAGTCGGAATCAATAATACGGTCGAGGTCTATTTTGAAGATGATGATGAGACAGAGACATATCGTCTTGTAACCAGTATCAGGGGGAATTCCCTTCAGGGCCTGATCAGTATTGAATCACCACTCGGCAAAGCGATACAGGGACATAAGGTCGGAGACCGTGTACTTGTTAAGACCAACGGAAATGACGGATATTATATCGTGATCAAAAATATTGACAATACAACAGATGACAGTCATGATACATTGCGCAAATATTAAAAGCGTAGTATAATGGAGGTCATTAAAGGAAAAGGGGAGTCCGTAATCTGAGCGGGCTGAGAGTAGACTAAAGATGTCTTGACCCGGGAAACTGATTTGGATCATGCCAACGTAGGGAAAGAAAAGTTGCCGACAGGGCAGATGTATCTGAAAAACAGGTAGATCTGTCCTTTTTTGATTACCATGCATTCGAAAGGAGCTGCCAGTTACCAAAGTATCCGTAAGGGGCTGCCAGTGGCAGGCCCTGGAGGTGGCAGGTCCTGTAGATGGAAAAATCGGGAATACATGAATAACAGGAGGAAGAAAATATGTTAGGAAACTGTATCGAAAATGTAAGAAAGAATGTACCGTTGGTACACAACATCACCAATTATGTAACGGTAAATGACGTTGCGAATGTATTGTTAGCCTGTGGTGGAAGCCCGATCATGTCAGATGAACCGGAGGATGTAAAGGAAATCACTTCAATCTGCGGAGGGCTGAATATCAACATTGGTACTTTGAGCAAAAGAAGTATTGAGGGAATGTTCGCAGCCGGAGCGCGTGCCAATGAGCTGGGGCATGCAACGTTATTGGATCCGGTCGGAGCAGGAGCGAGCACACTTCGGACGAATACAGCTGTAGAACTGATGGAGAAGATCAGGTTCGATGTGATCCGTGGAAATATCTCGGAAGTAAAAACACTGGCACAGGGCAGCGGAACAACAAAAGGGGTAGATGCAGATGTGACAGATGCCGTAACAGAAGAGAATCTGGAAGAAGGTATTGCATTTACCAAAGCATTTGCCAAAAAGGCGGGATGTATCGTTGCGATTACAGGTGCGATTGACCTGGTAAGTGATGCAGACCGATGCTATGTGATCCGCAACGGTCGTCCGGAGATGGGAAAGATTACGGGAACAGGATGTCAGTTATCGGGAATGATGACAGCGTTCTTAACAGCGAATCCGGAACAGAAACTGGAAGCAGCTGCAGCAGCTGTATGTACAATGGGGCTGGCCGGAGAGATCGGATGGAGTTATATGCAGAAAGGTGACGGTAACGCTACTTACCGCAACCGTATCATTGATGCTATCTACAATATGGATAAAGAGACATTGGATAAAGGTGCAAAATATGAGATCAGATAAGGAGCTCGAAAAAGATCAGATGAAGGAGAAGACAGAACATATGTGTAAAAAGATGAAAAAAGAAGATTTACTTCTGTATGCGGTGACAGATCGCCACTGGTTAAATGGTGAGACGTTATACAGTCAGGTAGAGAAAACGCTGGAAGGCGGTACGACATTCGTACAGCTGAGAGAAAAAGAACTGGATGAAGCACATTTCCTGAAAGAAGCAAAAGAAATCAAAGAACTTTGTGCCAGATACCGGGTGCCGTTTGTGATCAATGACAATGTAGATATTGCACTGGAAATGGACGCCGATGGTGTACATGTCGGACAGAGTGATATGGAAGCAGACGACGTAAGAGCAAAGCTTGGACCGGATAAGATCATCGGTGTATCTGCACAGACGGTAGAACAGGCAGTTCTTGCCGAAAAGAGAGGAGCTGATTATCTGGGAGTCGGAGCAGTATTCCATACAAATTCGAAAGCCGATGTTGCTGAGGTAAGTCGTGAGACATTAAAAGCAATCTGTGATGCGGTAGACATTCCGGTAATCGCAATCGGCGGAATCAGTAAAGAAAATGTATCAGAGCTTGCAGGAACCGGAATCTGTGGAATTGCCGTGATCAGTGCGATATTTGCAGAAAAAGATATTAAAAAAGCGACAGAGAAACTAAAAAGTTTAACAGGAGAAATGGTGAAAGCATGATAAAAGGAGCAATATTTGATGTAGACGGAACCCTTCTGGATTCCATGGAGATCTGGGAAGACGTAGGAGTCCGTTATCTGAACAGTATCGGTATAGAGGCAGAGCCGGATCTTGGGACGGTGTTATTTACAATGAGCATCCAGGAAGGTGCAGCATATGTAAAAGAACATTATCATCTGTCCCAGGAGCCGGAAGAAATTGTGCAGGGAGTTCTGGACATCATCAGCAATTATTATAAGAAAACCGCACTATTAAAGAGTGGAGTGAAGGAACTTCTGGAAAAGCTTGATAAGCATAATATCCCAATGACGGTTGCATCATCCAATAATAAAAAAGAGATAGAGATGGCATTTGAGCGTCTGGGAATTGCAAAATATTTTGACCGGATCTTTACCTGTGAAGAGGTCGGTGCGGGAAAGACGAAGCCGGATATTTATCTGCGGGCAGCAGAATATCTCGGAACCCGTCCGGAGGAGACGGTTGTATTCGAAGATGTCATTCATGCAATCCGTACTGCAAAGCAGGCAGGGTTCCAGGTTGTAGGAATCTATGATGAAGCAAGTAAGGATGACCAGGAAGAGGTTCAGAGAGAAGTAGACTGGTATTGTAGAGAGTGGGCAGAACTTATGAAAAAAAAGACAGCAATTACAATCGCCGGAAGTGATTCAAGTGGAGGTGCAGGAATTCAGGCAGACATCAAGACGATGCAGGCAAACGGAGTCTACGCAATGAGTGCAATCACCGCACTGACAGCCCAGAATACAACCGGAGTAACCGGAATCATGGAAGTATCTCCGGAATTTCTAGAACAACAGTTGGACGCAGTTATCACAGACATCCGTCCGGATGCAGTGAAAATCGGTATGGTGTCATCAGAAGAGTTAATAAAAATGATATCAAAGAAACTAAAAGAGTACCATCTGGAGAATATCGTAGTTGATCCAGTGATGGTAGCAACAAGCGGATCCAGACTGATCAGTGAAACCGCGATTGATACATTAAAAACACAGCTGCTGCCAATGGCAACTGTGATCACACCGAATATCCCAGAGGCAGAAGTTCTTGCAGAAATGGAGATTAGATCAGAAGATGATATGGTGGAAGCAGCAAAGAAGATTCATGAAATGTATCACTGTGCAGTCTTATGCAAAGGCGGACACAGCCTGAATGATGCGAATGATCTCCTATACCAGGATGGAGAAACAACATGGTTCCACGGAAAAAGAATCAACAACCCGAACACTCACGGAACCGGCTGTACCTTATCCAGCGCAATCGCATCCAATCTGGCAAAAGGATATTCTCTGGAAGAATCTATTCACCGCGCGAAAGAGTATATCAGCGGGGCGTTGGAAGCCATGTTAGATCTGGGAAAAGGAAGCGGACCGATGGATCATGGGTTTGAGATGCGGGGGAGATTTTCTATTTAATGCATTAAGCGGTTGATACCCGGCCGGAAGAAAAGGGAAAGAGTCCCGCTGCGTGCTGATTCAATCATGGAGTATTTCTAAAGCATCAAAATTGTCCTAAAAGCAGCAGTCAAAAAAACATAACTCGCAAGCTCAGACAATGATTTTTTGACTGCTAACGGCCAATTTTGATGCTTAAGAAATACTAACCATGATCTCATATGCACGCAGCGGGACTCTTTCCCTTTTCTTCCTTACGTTATCGCATACAGTAATGATTCAATAGTGGAAGCGTAACCGGCGTGATACCGAAAGTGTACAAAAAATCCGGAAAATCAAGGCTTCCACCACAACTTTCCGGCTACACAACGGTTACAATCCATCTATTGAATTCATTATCATTGGCCAATCACGACATGAGAAAGACTTGGTGCTCTGTTTGTCGCGTATATGGAGTGATGTTTAGAAAAACTTAGGATGTTCAAATCTCCGTTAAAGGCATGGAACGAATTGTTTGAGCGAAGCGAGTTATGAGTGGAATGCCTTTGCTTTTAGGAGATTTGGACATCCTTAGATTTTCTTACATCACGGAATCTTAGTAGCAAATAGAGCACCAAGTTTTTCTCATGGACTGAGAGGAGACGATAATTAATTAAATAGAAAATTACTTCTTCGCTGTCTGTCTCTCCACCCAAAGCTTATCAGCCATCTTCGTCCAGGCCTCAGCGTAAGGCTTACATTTATCGCAAAGATGCTGTACATCTTCCGGTGACTGTGGATCGGTAGAGTGAGCACCGGTCTCTTTTACCATCTTTGGTAAGCATTCCGGATTCTCAAGCATTGGACATGGGCGCAGCATGTTGTCATTGAATGGCTGTCCTTTTCGGTATGCCTGGAAGATTGGACTCTTTAATGCATCCAGAAGACTGACTTCATGGATATTGGCATTCGAATAATGGATGAATACACAAGGATCCACATCTCCGGCTGCATTGATGTGCAGGTAGTAACGTCCGCCCGCGATACATCCGCCGATGTATTCCGCATCATTCTGGAAGTCCAGACTGAAGATTGGTTTGGAGCTTCTGAAAGCACGGATACGTTCGTATACAGCTTTTCTCTGCTCTGGATTTGGCATAAGTTCCGGAGCGGCGTCATTTCCAACTGGCATATAGTGGAAGAACCAGATGAATAAAGCACCGGCTTCGATGATCATATCGTAGAATTCTTCACTTGTGATATCTTTGTAGTTCATACTTGTATAACAGGTTGAGATACCAAATGGAAGGTTGTGTTCTTTTAATAACTGCATAGCATGTTTTACTTTATCAAACACACCAGGACCACGGCGTCCGTCATTGGCAGTTTCAAATCCTTCCAGACTGATTGCAGGAACGAAGTTCTTAACTCTTAACATTTCCTGACAGAATTCTTCATCGATCAGTGTACCATTTGTGAAAGATAAGAATTCACAGTCAGGATGACGTTCGCAGATTGTGATGATATCTTTTTTACGTACCATTGGTTCCCCACCGGTATAGATATACATGTATGTACCAAGTTTCTTTCCCTGTGTTACGATGTCATCGATCGTTTCGAGAGAAAGATTCAGTTTATGTCCGTATTCTGCAGCCCAGCATCCGGTACAGTGCAGGTTACAGGCTGAAGTCGGATCTAATAAAATCGCCCAAGGAACATTACAGTCTTCTTTTTCCTCGGTTTCCTTCTGAAGAGCAGAACCCTTCAAAGAAGCGTTAACAATAAAGTTTGTAAAGAAAGTTTTTCGTACACCTGGATCCAGCTCCCATACTTTCTGTGCAAGCTGATACCAATTACCTTTTTCGGCGATACCCTGACGGATCGCATTACGCTGACTTTCATACCAGCCTTCTGGTGCAGCCTTGTCAACGATACTCATAACCTTTGGAATATTAGTTTCAGGATCCTTATCCATGTAGTTAAGTGCTGCCTGAATAGCGGAAGCAAAGGCGGCGTTTTTTACTGTGTCTACAACATTCATAGTGTTACCTCCTCATTTTACTGCATTATATTCTCTTTGCAGTTACCTTATCTTAAAACTTTTGATTTTCAGATTCAAGCAAATGCGACATTAATCGTATATTGTCGTATTTTGGCAATTGCCATGCAAAAAGAATCAGCGTTTATTCAGGCATTGGGCAAATGATAGTTCCTAATTTTTGCAGTTCGGAATCTTCATTACCGGAATCTGATAGCGTATGTCCGTTTAAGGAAATATCTGTTGTTGTCTCGTCTCCATAGACCGGGGAAGCTGCGTAATGTTCAAGCTTTTCTACCAGTGCACGGGAGGCTTCATCAATGGAGTAATAAGTGCCGGATTCAAATCTGGCTGCAGCCGGAAAGCAGAAGAGCGGCCATAAGACAAGGCAGTGCGAGTACATGTAGATGTTTCATGAGAAATCCCCCTTTTCATAAAATAAATCTTGTTCTCCGAATTATAATATATGTCGCTTTTGTGCTTCAAATTGTAAATTGTACTTATAAAAAAACGAACTTTTTTAATTATACTTATAAAAAGGGGTGGAAAAATAAGAAGGTTTTATATATAATAGGGATAGAAACGTTCAAAACCACATAGGAAAAGGAGATGTATTCATGGAAATGTTATCAATCGAGAAGGAACTGCAGGGCAATTCTTACCCGGGACGTGGCATTATTATAGGAAAGAGTGCAGATGGGACCAAAGCTGTAACTGCTTACTTTATTATGGGAAGAAGTGAGAACAGCCGTAACCGTGTGTTTGTAGAAGAAGGGGAAGGCATCCGCACACAGGCATTTGATCCATCCAAACTGACTGATCCAAGCCTGATCATTTATGCACCGGTACGAGTACTTGGCAACAAGACGATCGTAACTAACGGAGATCAGACAGATACCATCTACGAGGGCATGGACAAGCAGCTTACATTTGAACAGTCACTCAGAAGCCGTGAATTCGAACCAGACGGACCGAACTACACACCTAGAATTTCTGGTGTTATGCATATTGAAAATGGAACATTTAACTACGCAATGTCAATCCTAAAGAGCAACAACGGCAATCCGGAAAGCTGCAACCGTTATACATTTGCATATGAGAATCCTGCAGCAGGAGAAGGACATTTCATCCATACATACAAATGTGACGGCAATCCGCTTCCGAGCTTTGAAGGAGAACCAAAACTGATCGCAATTCCGGATGATATGGATGCATTTGCCGACAGCTTATGGAACAGCCTGAATGCGGACAACAAAGTATCATTATTCGTACGCTATATTGATATCGCGACAGGTACATATGAGACAAAGATCATCAATAAGAACCAGTAAGAGGAATCGATAAGGAGAATAGATATGAACGAATTAGAACTGAAATATGGATGTAATCCGAACCAGAAACCTTCCAGAATCTATATGGAAGACGGAAGTGAACTGCCGATCAAGGTTCTGAATGGAAGACCGGGATATATCAATTTCCTGGATGCATTTAACGGATGGCAGCTTGTAAGTGAGTTAAAGAAAGCAACCGGACTTCCGGCAGCTACATCATTCAAGCATGTATCTCCTGCAGGTGCCGCAGTCGGACTTCCACTGAGTGATACGCTTGCAAAGATCTACTGGGTAGATGATCTCGGAGAATTATCTCCGCTTGCATCTGCATACGCAAGAGCAAGAGGCGCAGACCGTATGTCTTCTTTCGGAGATTTTATTTCTCTGTCTGATGTATGTGACGTGGATACTGCCAAACTGATCAAACGTGAAGTATCCGATGGTGTGATCGCTCCTGGATATGAACCGGAAGCGCTGGAAATCTTAAAAGCAAAGAAAAAAGGAAACTACAATGTAATCCAGATCGATCCGGATTATGTACCGGCTCCAATCGAACACAAGCAGGTATTCGGTGTTACATTTGAGCAGGGAAGAAATGAATTAAAGATTGACGATGATTTCTTCTCAAATATCGTGACAGAGAACAAAGAACTGACAGAGCAGGCTAAGATTGATCTGGCAATCTCTATGATTACATTAAAATATACACAGTCCAACTCTGTATGTTTCGTAAAAGACGGACAGGCAATCGGTATCGGTGCAGGACAGCAGTCCAGAATCCATTGTACACGTCTTGCAGGAGGCAAAGCAGATAACTGGTGGCTCAGACAGTCACCGCAGGTTATGAATCTTCCATTCGTGGATGGAATCAGACGTGCAGACAGAGACAATGCGATCGATCTCTATATGGGAGACGATTACATGGACGTGCTTGCAGACGATGCATGGCCGGCAATCTTCAAAGAAAAACCGGAAGTATTCACAAGAGAAGCCAAGAGAGAATGGCTGGACAAACTGACCGATGTTGCACTTGGATCAGATGCATTCTTCCCATTTGGGGATAATATCGAGCGTGCGCATAAGAGTGGTGTAAAATACATTGCACAGCCGGGTGGATCCGTACGTGATGACAATGTAATTGCAACATGTAATAAATATGATATGGTGATGTCATTTACCGGAATCCGTTTATTCCATCACTAATCGGGATATAATATAAGAGACACATCCTAAAGTTGATACTATATATGTCGCAGAAAGCGGGAAGGTTACGTAAGAGCGTAGCTTTCTCGTTTTTTAGATACCAAAGTATTCAGGAATAAAAGAGTTACGGGAGTTACTATATATCATATTTATATATCGAGTATATTTGGTTTTTATACAAATAGAGGAAAATGTAGTACGATTTCGGTATCTATATAGCATTTGTTTCTTCAAAAACGATTCTAAATAGGCTAAAATAGGAGAAAAGAAAGAAGGCGATGCAATTGTCAACGATGGAACTGTTGATTGTATCCGTTGGATTATCGATCGATGTATTTGTGGCGGCGGCCTATATGGGAGCCGGATTTTCAAAGATCAGATGGAAGAATCTGGTCCTCTTAAGCGTTCTGTTTGGCGGTATCCAGCTTGGGGTACTGGTACTTGGAAACCTGATCACATTGTTGCCGTTACTGTCTATTACCAGAACGAAGACGGCGGCTGACAGATGGGAAGGTCTGACAGTGCTGATCTTTGCGGCACTTGGCATCTATATGATCCTCAAAGGAATCCGTAAAAAGAAGGTGTTGGAACGCAGAAAAGATGAGATCGAATGGAAGAAAACAACGCTTCTTGCACTGGTAACGAGTGTCGATGCGTTCTTTGTCGGAATGGGACTTGGATTCCTGGATACAGCCATGATCGAAGAGTCATTGGTGTTATTCCCGGTAACGGTTCTGGAAGCGGTAATCGGTATATTTGCAGGATACAGACTGGGACTGAAAGAAAACAGACGTGCATACTGGGTCGGGGGAGCACTCCTTTTACTTGCCAGTTTCGACGTAATTCTCCATTATTATACGTAAAAAATGGAGCAATTTGACGGTAGATTTTGCCGGATAGCAGGGGTATAATAATTTACTACAAGTTATCTGAGAAAAATTAAGGTGATGAGATGGAGCGCAAAAGTGAATTAACAAAAGCACTATTGGGAGAAAAATTTAAAGAACTGGTGGCGAAAAAAGGATTTGAAAAACTGACGATCAAGATGATCACAGATGCAGCAGGGGTGATACGTCCGACGTTCTATAATTATTTTCAGGACAAATACGAAGTGATGGAATGGCTTCTGTGGGAAGACGTATTTAAAGAAGTCTCAGAACTTATGGAGCAGGAACATGGAATGGAGTCTCTGCAGCTTTTGTTCCAGAGATTTGGAGAAGACAAGACTTATTACGAAAAGGTATTTGAAGTAACAGGGCAGAATTCCTTTGAGGAGATGCTGTATGGACAGGTTTTCCATATGGAAGAAATTTTGGTAAAGCATCATCCGTTAAAACACTTAAGAAATATGCCACACGTCGACGAAAAGGTATTTCTGGAATTTCATGCAATATCATTGGTGAATGGACTGAAATATTGGCTTATCCGGGAAAGCAAAAATATTTCGGCGGGAGATGTAATGGAATTTTATCAGTATATGATGTCACATTCAATCCTGGATCTGTTGGACATTGAGAATACGGAGAAAAAATAAAGGGTTTCACTACACAGAGTGGAACCCTTTTCCTATAATCTCGCTGGTATTGGATATCAGTAAGAATGCACCAGTTGTATGAGCTTTTATGAAATTACGAAGCTTGATTGCTTCATTTGGACTAAGTACAGTCAGGATGATATATTTGTCATCGCCTGTGAATGCACCCTGGGCGAGTACGATTGTTGCACCTCGTTTCAGGTCATTTTTGATAAATTCACAGATTGGTTCCGGCTCGCTGCATACCACGTGGAAATACTTCGAGCGGTTCAGACTTTCAATCAGACTGTCGATCAGTGTCGAACGCATCGTAAGACCGAGCAGTGAATAAAGACCCGTCTTAATATCAAATACGAAGAAACCGGCGATTGTGAATAAGATATCGGAAGCAAGCAAGCCTTTTCCGATGTCAACGCTGGTGTATTTCTTCAATATCATGGCAATAACATCCGTGCCCCCGCTGGATGCTCCGATATTGAACAGAATGGCCGAACCGATGGCAGGAAGTACAATCGCAAAGATCAGTTCCAGCAATGGTTCGTTGGTAAGCGGGTGGCTCATTGGATAGATACGTTCCAGTCCGGACAGCGTGACAGAAAGTAGGATACTACTGTATGCAGTCTGTGCAGCAAATTTTTTCCCGAGAACGAAAAGCCCTATGATCAGAAGGAGCATATTCGCAATGAAGGAAAAATCACTGGCCGAAAGAGGAGTGAACTTGGCAACGAGTACCGCAAAACCGGTGATACCGCCAAACGTGAAGTTGTTGGCGAACTTGAAAAAGTAAATACCCACTGCCATGATCAGTGTACTGCCAGTGAGTAGTGCAAAGTTTTTTAAATGTTCTTTCATTTGAAAAATTCCCCAGTTTTCCTTTTGTAATTATTTGGATATGAAAGAAATCTTTCATATCCTCAATGATTGTAACGCTCGTGTCTGGAAAAGTCAACGTATTGGTGGTATATTATTAAGAGACAAAATATTCAGAAAAATGACCGGGAGGATAAGAAAAAATGAAGCTTTTTTGGCAGAAGGCAGAAGTACAGAAATTTGAACACGCAAAAGATTTCGCAGAAGAATATAATATAGGTAAGAATGATTTTATTCTTGCAAGTAAAAGTACATATGAGACATATTTTGCACCACTTGGGCTGGAAGCACATGTGGAATTTAAAAGTAAATATGGAAAAGGCGAGCCTACAGATGTGATGATCGATGCATTGCTGGCAGATTTCCGTAAGACGGATTGTGACAGAATTATTGCAATCGGAGGAGGAGCTGTTATCGATATGGCGAAGATCCTGGTGCTTGCAGGAAATTACACCGCCGAAGAGATCTTTGGAAGGAAGGTACCGCTTAAAAGAGAGAAGACTCTGATCGCAGTGCCGACGACTTGTGGTGCCGGTTCGGAAGTTTCCAATGTATCAATTGCAGAGTTTACGAAGTTACATACAAAGATGGGACTTGCTGTCGATGAGATCTATGCAGATCGTGCAGTGCTGATTCCGGAGCTTCTGACCGGTCTTCCGTATTCATTTTTTTCGACAAGTGCGATTGATGCGTTCATTCATGCGATTGAATCCTATGTATCGCCGAAAGCAACTTTATATACACAGATGTTCAGTATGAAGGCAATGGAGATGATCATTGAAGGATTCCGGAAGATTGCTGAACATGGGGAAGAATACAGAATGAATCTGCTGGATGATTTCCTGACAGCAAGCAATCTTGCCGGTATTGCATTCGGCAATGCAGGAACAGGAGCGGTGCACGCCATGTCTTATCCTCTGAGTGGCGTGTATCATGTCACACATGGAGAAGCGAACTATCAGTTCCTGACAGCTGTATTCGCAAAATATCAGAAATTAGATCCAAATGGCAGAATAAAGAAACTAAATAATTTCTTAAGCAATATTTTAAAGTGCAAATCAGATGAAGTATATACCAAGATTGAGAAACTTCTGGATCAGATCATTGCAAGAAAACCGTTACATGAATATGGAATGAAGGAAGAAGAAATCGAGAGCTTTGCGAAGACAGTTGAAGAGACACAGCAGAGACTTCTGAATCAAAGCTATGTGAAACTGACCTGGCAGCAGATGGCAGAGATTTATAAAGAATTGTATTAATTTTTATATATAATAGTGCAAAAGAGTGTGATTCAGATTAAAAACTGAATGTTTTGCTTCGGATCGGAACATACTATCTTCTATAAAGAGGAGGATAGAAATAATGTATAAGTATTTACCCATTACGGATGTATACGCAAGAGAAATACTTGATTCGAGAGGAAATCCGACGATAGAAGTGGAAGTACTTGCCGGAGATGAATTCTGCGGAAGAGCAAGTGTTCCGTCCGGTGCATCGACCGGAAAATATGAAGCAGTTGAATTACGGGATAAAGAAGAACGATATGGAGGCCTGGGCGTGCAGCAGGCGGCAGATCATGTCAATGCAAGGATTGCGCCGGAAGTGATCGGCATGAATGTACTGGATCAGGCAGCGATCGATCAGGCGATGGTCAGGCTTGACGGAACAAAGAACAAATCCAATCTTGGTGCCAATGCCATGCTTGGAGTCTCGCTGGCGGCTGCAAGAGCGGCGGCCGGGGCGTTGGGACTTCCGCTGTATTCGTATCTTGGCGGCACAAATGTGAAAAAACTTCCGGTTCCAATGATGAATATCATGAATGGCGGAAGACATGCGGATAATACGATTGATATTCAGGAATTTATGATTATGCCGGTAGGGGCGAAAGATTTTAAGACCGGACTTCAGATGTGTGCGGAAGTATATCATGAGCTGAAGAGAGTTTTGAAAACGCTGGAATACAGTACTGCAGTAGGAGACGAAGGAGGATTTGCACCGGATCTTCACAATGCAGATGAGGTCTTGCGTTTGATGGTAAAAGCGGTGGAAAAGGCCGGATATAAGCCAGGCGAAGAGATAGCTATCGCATTGGACGTAGCAGCATCCGAGTTATATGATAAGAATTTTAAGAAATATGTATTCGACGGTGAGGCAAAGAAAAAAGGATATAAGATCGTCCGTTCGGCAGAAGAACTGATTGATTATTACGAAGATATCATAGAAAAATATCCGATTGTATCCATTGAAGATCCATTGGATGAAGATGACTGGGAAGGCTGGAAGACGCTGACGGACAGGCTCGGAGAGCGGGTGCAGCTGGTAGGAGACGATTTGTTTGTGACGAATACCAGAAGACTTGCCAAAGGGATCAGAAGAAAAGCGGCGAATGCGATACTGATCAAAGTGAATCAGATCGGGACACTGACGGAGAGCTTTGAAGCAGTAAAGATGGCGCAGAATGCCGGATATAAGACGGTAATCTCACACCGTTCGGGCGAGACTGCCGATTCGTTCATTGCAGATATCGCAGTGGCGGCAGATGCAGGGCAGATCAAAACAGGAGCTCCATGCCGTTCGGAACGGGTGGAAAAGTATAATCAATTATTGCGGATAGAGGAAAGACTGGGGGATGTGGCTGTATATCAGAACCCATTCGAAGAAAAAATAGAAAATGTACAGATATAATGCTGTCTGACACAAGATTTCGAAAGAGATTAGCTTGCCTTATCGTCCATCCTGTGATAGAATATATGTGGTTTATCCGCAGGAGGTGTGAATAGTGGACATTTTGAAGATTGTATTAATGATAATATTTGCAATAGACTGTATCGCTTTAACAGTTATCGTACTGATGCAGGAAGGTAAGTCAGCAGGGCTTGGTGCCATTAGTGGTATCGCTGATACTTACTGGGGACAGAACAAGGGACGTTCTATGGAAGGTGCACTGGTGAAGTCGACAAAATTCCTTGCGATTCTGTTTATTGTACTGGCAGCAGTGTTGAATTTAAAAGTATTTGCATAGGATAGAGCATATTTTTAGAAGATGAAAGGGACACTCCTGTATGGGAGTGTCCCTTTTTGGAACACAGAATATGCAGGGGAGCATAGAGATATGAGTAAGAAATTTGATAAAAGAAAAAAAGTTGTCTATGATCTGATCTGTGATGATTTATATACACCGATGAAATTCAAGGAACTGGCAATGCTTCTTCGCGTGGCAAAAGAAGACAGAGATGAGTTAAGACAGATCCTGGAAGCGTTGGAGCAGGAAGGAAAGATATATCTTTCCAAGAGAGGAAAATACTGCAGGGGACATGCAAAGCGTCTGACCGGTGTGTTCCGGGCAAGTCTTAAGGGATTTGGCTTTGTAGTGCTGGACGAAGGAGATTCAGAGGATGTATTCATCGGTGCGGATGATACCTGTGGTGCATTTGACGGAGATCATGTTGAGATCGTACTTACAAAAGAACCGGAAGGAAGAAGCCGTGAAGGAAAGATCGTGAAGATCCTGGAGCGGGGGCTTTCAAAAGTAGTCGGACTTTACCGCATGAAGCCGGGAAAGAAGTTTGGGTTCGTGATTCCGGATAACCAGAGACTGGATCAGGACATATTTGTACCGATTGAAAAATCAAGAGGGGCAGTGGATGGACACAAAGTTGTAGTGGAGCTGACCTCTTATGGAGAGAATGGAAAGAAACCGGAAGGAAAGATCGTGGAGATCATCGGTCATCTGAATGATCCGGGAACAGATATCATGTCGATCGTAAAAGGGTATAACCTCCCGGTAGAATTTCCGGATAAAGTATTAAGACAGGCAGAGCGTGTTGCAAAACCGGTCAGCGAAGCTGACATGAATGGAAGAAAGGATCTGCGTGACTGGCAGATGGTCACGATTGACGGAGAAGATGCAAAGGATCTGGATGATGCGGTATCCCTTGTAAAAGAGGGAGAAAATTATATTCTGGGCGTGCATATTGCAGATGTGACGAATTATGTGCAGGAGAACAGTGCACTTGACAGAGAGGCACTGGAAAGGGGTACAAGTGTATATCTGGTAGACCGTGTGATCCCGATGCTTCCACATACACTTTCGAATGGAATGTGTTCACTCAATGCAGGAGAGGACAGACTTGCACTCAGCTGCATCATGACAGTGGATCCGTCTGGTGATGTGATCGCACATGAGATCGCTGAGACAGTAATTCATGTGGATCGCAGAATGTCCTATACCAGCGTAAAGAAGATTCTGACGGATCATGATGAAGCGGAGATCTTAGAATACAAAGAACTGGTTCCGATGTTCGAACGGATGCAGGAGCTTTCGGGTATTTTAAGAGCCCGAAGGAAGAAACGCGGTTCCATTGATTTTGATTTCCCAGAGACGAAGATGATCCTGGATGAGAATGGAAAGCCGATCGATATTAAACCATATGACAGAAATGTTGCAACGAAGATTATCGAGGATTTCATGCTTTTGGCAAATGAGACGGTTGCAGAAGATTACTACTGGCAGGAGCTTCCGTTTGTATACCGTACCCACGAAGCACCAGATGAAGAAAAGATCCGTACACTGGCAACATTTATCAATAATTTCGGGTATTCAATGCATATTGGAGTTAATGAAATTAGACCAAAAGAAATACAAAAGTTGCTAACGAAAGTGGAAGATACACCGGAAGAGGCAATGATCAGCCGTCTGGCACTTCGTTCGATGAAACAGGCGAAGTATACGGCAGAGAATGACGGACATTTTGGACTGGCGGCGAATTATTATACGCATTTTACTTCTCCGATCCGAAGATATCCGGATCTTCAGATCCATCGGATCATTAAGGATAACCTGCGGGGAAGAATGAATGAAAGTAAGATTGAACACTACCAGTCGATCCTTCCGGAAGTTGCAAAGCGTTCCAGTGAGATGGAACGTCGCGCGGATGAGGCAGAACGAGAGACAATCAAACTTAAGAAGGTGGAATACATGCAGGCACATATCGGAGAGGAATTCGACGGTGTGATCTCTGGAATTACTAAATGGGGTATGTATGTAGAGCTTCCGAATACGATAGAAGGTCTGGTCCATGTAACAAACATGACCGATGATCATTATGAATACAATGAAGAACGTTATGAGATGATAGGAATGCATACACGGAAAGTGTACAAACTGGGAGAAGCCTTAAGAGTACAGGTGCTGGATGCAGATCGTCTGATGCGTACGATTGATTTTAAGATTGTGAATCAGGGAGGTGCCGGAGATGGCGAAGAGTAATGACAAGATGGTAGCAAATAATAAAAAGGCATATCATGATTATTTTATCCTGGATAAGATCGAGACAGGAATTGCTCTGCACGGAACAGAAGTAAAGTCACTCCGTATGGGAAAATGCAGTATCAAAGAATCCTTTATCCGTATTGAAAATGGAGAAGTCTTTATCTACGGTATGCATATCAGTCCATATGAAAAGGGAAATATCTTTAATAAAGACCCACTCAGAGTCAGAAAATTACTCCTTCATAAATCAGAGATCAATAAACTGATCGGTAAAACGAAGGAAAAGGGAATGGCAATCGTTCCATTGAAAGTATATTTCAAAGGCAGCCTTGTAAAGGTGGAGATTGGTCTGGCAAAAGGTAAGAAATTATATGATAAACGTCAGGATATCGCCAAAAAGGATCAGAGACGTGAAGCAGAACGTGATTTCAAGATGAAACTCAGATAGGAGAAAAGAATGGTACCTACAAAGAAAGAAGAATTAAGAAATCTGGTTACCCAGACAACATTAGAGACCTACGAGGAGCTGACACCACATCTGGTACAGCTTATTAATGAAACGAACAGAAATCCGGAACTGACGGAAGCTCAGAAGCAGGATGAGATCTCATTACATATGATGGGATTTGTAAAATCCTGCACCAATGAAATTATTATAGAAGTACTTGGAGAAATTCTTGGTCTGGAATAATGTAGAAAAAATATAAGAAAAATAAGATCCTGTTGTGATAATTAAACGAAATTGTGTGTGACGTCAGAAAAATGTCAGAAATTTCCTTGACAAAAAAAGTTCACAGCGTTAAACTACGGGACATAAAAGCAAGGGCGCTTCGAAAGAATCATTTCGAGGCGCTTTTTCTTTTATATAAAAGGATAGCACAAGGGTGTGTACATTTTCGTGAGTCGACCACGGAAGTGCACACTCTTTTTCGTTATCGGACATCTGAAGGATGAAGGAGGAGACATTATGACGAAAGAAGTATTATCGGCGATACAGGATGCCGTAGGCACACAGGTATTTGGAATCTGGTTCCTGATCGGTGCAGCATTTGTATTTTTCATGCAGGCTGGATTTGCAATGGTAGAGGCAGGATTCACCAGAGCGAAGAATGCCGGCAATATTATTATGAAGAACCTGATGGACTTTTGTATAGGAACTTGTGTATTTATCCCATTGGGATTTGGAATTTTGCTTGGTGAAGATGCACTTGGCGGATTTATCGGAACTCCGACACTTGGAATTTTTACCGATTATGCAAATTTTGACTGGTCCAATTTTGTATTTAACCTGGTGTTCTGTGCGACAACGGCAACCATCGTATCCGGAGCAATGGCAGAACGTACCAAATTCTTATCTTATTGTATTTATTCCGCAGTGATCTCCGCTGTTGTATATCCGATCGAGGCACACTGGATCTGGGGCGGTGGATGGCTTGCAAGTTTAGGATTCCATGATTTTGCAGGTTCCTGTGCAATCCACATGGTTGGTGGAACAACAGCATTTATCGGAGCCGCACTGGAAGGAGCCAGAATTGGTAAATTTACCAGAGATAAAGATGGAAAAGTAACAAAGGTACATGCATTCCCTGGACATAACATTGTAATCGGTGCACTTGGATGTTTCATCCTCTGGTTTGGATGGTATGGATTCAACGGAGCTGCCGCTACGACAGGTCCACAGCTTGCATCGATCTTTATGGCAACAACGATCGCACCGGCAATCGCAACGGTTGTATGTATGATATTTACATGGCTTAGATATGGCAAACCGGATGTATCGATGTGTCTGAATGCTTCACTTGCAGGTCTGGTAGCAATCACTGCACCTTGTGATGTCGTTGATGCAACAGGTGCGATCATCATCGGTGTGGTAGCCGGACTTCTGGTTGTATTTGGTGTATGGTTCTGTGACAATGTTGCTCATGTAGATGACCCGGTCGGAGCAGTTGCAGTTCATTGCTTAAATGGTATCTGGGGAACGATCGCAGTCGGTCTCTTTGCAACAAAAACAGCACCAGAGTGCACATTGAAAGGTCTGTTCTACGGCGGCGGATTCCACCAGCTTGGTTTACAGCTGCTTGGTGTAGTAACCGTAATGGCATGGACGATCATAACCATGACGATCGTATTTAAGATTATCGATAAGACGGTAGGTCTTCGAGTAACAGAAGAAGAAGAGATTGTAGGTCTGGATGTGAAAGAACATGGTCTGGCATCTGCATATGCAGGTTTCAGTCTGATGGATATCACAGAAGGAAGCATGAATATCAATGAGAATACAGAGCTTGGAGAAAATGATTATGATGAAGCTTCAGAAGCACAGAGAGCTGCATCTGTCAAAGTAACTGCTCCTGTAGATCCTGAGACTGGAATACATAAAGTTGTTATCATTGCCAAACTTTCAAGATATGAAAAACTGAAAACTGCACTCAATGATCTTGGAGTAACAGGAATGACAGTCACACAGGTTATGGGATGTGGTGTTCAGAAAGGTGCCGGTGAGAAATACCGTGGAGTTGAGATGGATGTAACCGTACTTCCAAAGGTTAAAGTAGAAGTTATCGTAGGAAGCATTCCGGTAGACAAAGTGATTGAGACTGTGAAGAGAACTCTTTATACCGGACATGTCGGAGACGGAAAAATATTCGTTTACAATGTACAGAAGGTTGTCAAGGTTCGTACCGGCGAAGAAGATTATGATGCATTGAAAGATGTAGAGTAAGAAAAAAGTTTACAACAATATGGTGGTTTATTATGTATAGTGAGAAGAGGCATATAGAATAGAAGTTCGAATATGTCTCTTTTCACTGTCATGTATTCGGAAGGAGTTGCCAATTATCTGTATTATCTCAAATTTTATTAGGTGAGAGGCTTGACAAATGAAATTGATTAAGACTATAATTAAATTTACGTAAAGACAGTCTGCAAACCAGAAAAGCATTACAATCAGGGCTTGTACTGGTTTCGACGGGGGTCTGGAAGTTGGAGAAGCCATCCGTAGCGGGACACTACGTTAAAAGTTCCACTTAAATATAAACGCAGACAATACAGAATTAGCGTACGCAGCCTAATTAGGCCGCAGTCGGCCCCGGATCATCCGCTGTTCGGGTCACCGGCTTCAAACAGGCGGAGCACTTCGTTCCCAAAGCTTTGAGGGGATGGAAGAATTTATGAAGCTACTAAAGTGAGGAACCTGTCATTAGGTGCCGCATGGAGGGAATGTTGATATAATGACTGTGATGGGAGATGCTCGAATGGATGGGCTTTCGGACGCGGGTTCAACTCCCGCCAGGTCCACTGATATCCTGAAATTTTTGAAAGAATCAAAGATTTCAGGATATTTTTTTGCGCTTTTTTGGTGGAAAATCAACAGTGAAAATAAATGATAATAAATATCAATATCAAAAAAAGAATTGAAGCAGAAAAAAACATATGGTACATTTATTGAGTTAGAAGAGTGAAATTGAAAATAATACAGACTAACTATTGGTAGATGAAAATAACTATAGATATAGAGGATAAAGAATGAAAAGAAAGATTGTAATAGCCATTTTATGTGTGGCGGTGTCGATGGGAACCGTTGGATGTGGAAACAGTACGGCATCCGCCAAGACAACACAGACGCAGACAGATAAAAAAGAAGATTCCAAAAGTGAAAATTCCGAAAAATCCAGTGAAGAAAAGCAGAGTCGCGATATATTTGCGATGGATACGTATATGACGGTAACAGCATATGGAGAGCATGCATCTGAAGCAGTAGATAAAGCTGAGACAGAGATCAAACGACTGGATGGAATGTTGTCTACCGGAAATGAAAACAGTGAAGTGTACAAATTAAATCAAAACGGGGAAGCTGTTGTTTCGGATGACACGGCGTACTTGTATGAACGCTCTGAAAAAATATATAAACAGACAAAAGGAGTATTTGACATATCCATCTATCCGGTCATGGATGCATGGGGATTTACAACGGAGAATTACCGGATCCCTGCGGAGGATGAACTGAGTGCGTTACTGAAGAATGTAGATGCATCGAAGATCCAATACGACAAAAAGACAAAAAAAATCACGCTGCCTAAGAATGTGAAAATTGATTTCGGAGGCATTGCGAAGGGATATACATCTTCAAGGATTATGCAGATTTATAAAAAGTGCGGTGTGACGAGCGGTCTGGTAAGTCTTGGAGGAAATGTACAGCTTCTTGGTGCAAAACCAGATGGAAGCGCATGGAAAGTTGCGGTAGAAAGTCCGGATGAAGACGGAAATTATCTTGGAATCCTGCAGGCAAAGGACAAGGCGGTTATCACATCGGGCGGATATGAGAGATACTTTGAAAAAAATGGGAAGAAATATCATCATATTATTGATCCGTCTACCGGTTATCCGGCAGAGAACGGACTGACTTCGGTAACGATCGTAAGTGATGACGGAACACTTGCGGATGGATTATCTACTTCACTTTTTATCATGGGAAAAGAGAAAGCGGAGAAATTCTGGAAGAAGTATAACGATAAATTTGATGTGATTCTGCTTACGGATGACGAACAATTATACGTATCAGAAGGGATCGCGGATGATTTTCAATCGGATTATAAGGTAAATGTAATGAAAAAGTAGAGGCGGAAGATATGGACAAAGAAAAAGTGATCAAAAAAATAAAACAGGGTGCACCGGCTACCTCGGCGATTGTAGTTGCAGCCTGTATCGGGGTGTCATTAAGCGGCTATCAGGCACCGGTTTATGAAGCTCAGGCACAGACGAAAGAGACAAAGACAACGGATGCCGAGGAAGCGAAGAAGACAGAAAGCAAGGCAAAAGGTTCTTTTGATCTGGCGGACGGAATCTATAAAGGAACAGGAACCGGTTATGCCGGCGAGGTGACTGTTGCGGTAACGATCAAAGATAAACAGATTACGGCAATCGATATCTTAAGTTCTTCGGACGATGCAGCGTTCTTTAACCGTGCAAAAGCAGTGATAGACAGGATCATTGCAGGACAGACGCTGGATGTGGATGTGGTGTCTGGCGCAACATTTAGCTCTAATGGCATTATCAGTGCGGTGAAGAATGCATTGACAGGAGAAAAAGACAGTGGAGAGACGGGAGAGTCCCAGTCCGGAAATGCAGCGGCACAGGGAAGTGCACTGTCACTGGCTGATGTACAGGATGCGGCAGCGTATAAAGATGGAACCTATTATGGAACAGGAACCGGATTCGGGGGAACTTTGAAAGTCAAGGTTGTGATCAGCGGAGGAAAGATTGCGTCTATTGAGGTTGTGGAGAATCATGATGACAGCAGTTATCTGAATCGTGCAAAAGCATTGATCGGCAATATTATTTCGTCGCAGAGTACAAATGTAGATGTAATCTCCGGGGCGACTTACAGTTCGAACGGAATTAAGAGTGCAGTAAGAGATGCACTCCGTCAGGCTGCAGTAAGCGGTAATTCACAGTCTGTGAATGCGAAGACGGAAGATACTTCTAAGACAGAAGACAATACGACTGTCAAAGGCAATTTCCCGTATAAAGAAGGTATTTATTACGGAACGGCAGAAGGGTATAACGGTGAGATAGAAGTAGCGGTGGTTCTTCAGGATAAATCAATCAAGGCAGTACTCGTAACAAAGAATCATGATGATGAAAAATTCTTTAACCGTGCAATGGATGTAGTAAAAAATATTATGAAAAAACAGAGTACGGATGTGGACGTAGTATCCGGAGCAACTTACAGTTCAAATGGTCTCATAAATGCAGTGAAGAATGCATTAAAAGAAGCAGAAAAGGTAACAAACGGACAGACAACGGAGCCGGATAAGGAAGAAGCTGATACTTCAGAACTTGAAAAAGCGATGAAAGAAGCAGAAGAACTGAAACAAGAGGATTATACAGAAGCAACCTATGCGGTTCTTAAGACCAGAATGGAAGACGCACAGAAGCTGCTTGATGCAGATAAGACAGAGATCAGTCAGGAAGATGTGGATCAGGCTCTTGAGAATCTGAACCAGGCACTGGCACTGCTGGAGAAAAAAGATGATGGCGAAGATGATACTACAGTATATAAAAATGGTATCTATGAAGGACGTGCGCTGTGCAGACCAGATGAAGATGAAGATTTCACGGCTTATAATCTGACATTGAAAGTGACAGTGCGGGATGACAAGATTGTTGCTGTTACTGATGTAAAAGGGGACGGAGATTCATCGAATGACAGATATATCCTTCGCGCTGCAAACGGAACACCGAATAAAAAAGGTGTGACAAGCCAGCTGATCGAGAAAGGTAATACAGAAGGAATTGATGCAGTATCGGGTGCAACCTGTACTTCAAAAGCAATCCTGGATGCATGTGAGAACGCCTTGCTTTCTGCAAAAAGACAGTAAAAAGAGACTGAGTTAAAGGAGAGAGAAGAATGAGAGAATTCTGGATGCGCCTGATGAGTGCTGTAGTGATCGTCGGGTTGATATTGGGATATAATTCCGTGCTGGAAGTCAGAGCAAAAGATGAGGAAATTGCAAAACTGAATGCCAAAATCGAAAATACGGAAAGTTTAGAAGATGAGGATTCAAAAAACGGTTCTTATAAAGACGGGACATATACCGGAGAAGCGGATGGATTTGGTGGAACTGTTAAAGTGGAAGTAATAGTAAAAAAGCAGAAGATTAAGGAAGTAAATATTGTCTCTGCTGACGGAGAAGATGGTTCTTATCTGACTATGGCGAAAGATATTATACCGAAGATTCTGGATGCGCAAAGTGCAGAAGTAGATACGATCAGCGGTGCGACTTTCAGTTCTACAGGAATTAAGAATGCGACAAAACAGGCATTAGAAAAGGCGGTAAAATAAATGAATGCAAAACAATTGAAAAAGATACATATATGGATAAGGGCAATCATCCAATTGCTGTATTTTATCTTTATTCCGTCGGTATACACGGCAGCATTTGCAGGTGTGAAATATATATTTACACAGATTGGTGCGGGTGAAAAAGTAGCGCTGACATCATTTGTTACTGTACTTATTGTGGTGTGTGTATATACTGCTGTTTTCGGAAGATTCTTTTGTGGATTTGCCTGTGCATTTGGAAGTCTTGGCGATGGAGTGAATGCATTATACAGACTGATCTGCAAAAAGATGAAAAAGAAACCGGTGCAGATTCCGGACCGGATTGCAGACAGACTTGTATATCTGAAATATGTGATCCTGGTAATCATCGTATTTATGTGCTATGGCGGTGTATACAGTAAAGCACAGGGAACAAGTCCTTGGGATGTATTTTCTATGATACATGCAGGAAATTTTAAACTGAATGGATATCTCATAGGGTTGGTCATTCTGGTATTTCTGATTGTCGGAATGTGTCTGGAGGAAAGATTTTTCTGCAGAAATTTCTGCCCGATGGGAGCTGTATTCTCACTGGTTCCGGTGTTACCGATATTTGCACTTCGCAGAGACCGGGAATCCTGCATTCCAAAGTGCAGTGCATGTTCCAGAAAATGTCCGGCGAATATCGGACTTCCGACGGATGGTTCCTGGAAAGTAGAAGGCGACTGTTTCCAGTGCCAGAAATGTATAGATACATGTCCGAAGAAGAATATTCACTGCGGAGTGAAAAAGATCAGAGGCAATGAAATCTGGTTTACAATTTTAAGAGCATTGATATTACTTGGATTATGTATCTGGCTTGGAGTATAAAATAACATAATATGCAGACATGTGTGGAAAATGCACATGTCTGATTAGTAAAATTTTTTTTGATTATAAGTTAGAAAATACTAACTTAATAATAAATATTTTCATTAAGGAGGCTTTTATGAAAAAGAAAGAAATGAAGACAAAAGTAATGGCAGTTGCGATGTCGGCAACCATGGCAGCCAGCATTTGTCCGGCGGTACCGGCGATGGCGGTAACGAAAGATCAGGTGGCAAAAGATGGAACATATACGAAGACTGCACATGTCACAAGAACAGAGGATGATGATGAAGATGAATGGAATGAATATGATGTCCGAGTAGCCTTGACTGTAAAAGATGGAAAGTTTTCTGATATTGTAGTAACTCCGGAAAATGGCTATGAGTCTGGTAACGATTCATATTTTAACAAAGCATATTCTAAATCAAAGGGAATAAAATCAAAATTAGCTGGTCAGTCAGCAACAGAAGATACAATTAATAGTTGGGATACCGTATCTACTGCAACAAGATCATCTGATGCCATAAAAAAAGCGGCATTAGAAGCAATCCAGTCAGCACCAGAAGCAAGTACAGCAGCAACTGTAGATACAGCAGCTCTGGAAGCTTCAATTACGAAAGCAAAAGCATTAAAAGAAAGTGATTACACAGCTGAGACATGGAATACGTTAAAGACAGCACTTGCGTCTGCAGAGACAGCACTCGCTGAAAAGAAATCTCAGGATACAGTCGATGCAGCGAAAAAAAATCTTGATAGTGCAATTGATAACTTGAAAGCAGCAGTAAAAGAAGAATATAAATATGTCTATGCAGGACTTAGCTGGGCGGAATACTGGGCAGCAGAAGGAGTACAGGCAGCAGGAGACAGTTCATCATCCAGTGAATTGGATACAAAAGGAGAGTCAGATAAAGGTGCATTTGATGTCGTAACACGTCCAACAGTGAATCATGGACTTCACAGAGGAAGTTATCAGTGTGCGGCAACCATAGAGGCAGAAAATGGAAAATCTTATGAAGTGTCATATTGGACAGATTCAAAGAAAGCTGTTCTGACAGATGGAAAAACGATTACATTTGACCGTGGAGCAATCACCGAAGAAGACGGAACAACAACGAAGATGACAAAATATGATGTTACAGGACTGAAATATGTACCGGTAAAAGTAGCGGCAGAAGATTATGAAGCATTCTGCAAAGCATACAAAGTTGTAGAAAACGGTGGAGAACTTGCAGGAGGATTTGCCGAGAATAAACTTCAGTCATACAAAGGTCTGAAAGCAAAAGTTACAGCAAATACAAACGGACTTAAGACAGCAACTAAGAATGCGGATGGAACATTCAGTTTCTCAGCAAAAGAGACAGGAACGGAATCTGGAATTGAAGGCCAGGAATTAAAAACAGCACCAACAGCAGAAGAAGCAGGACTTACAGTAAAAGAAGCAAAGGGCTCTTATGGAGAATTCTTAAGAGTAGATCTGACGGGTAATTACGGAGCCCTCGGAGCAAATATGCAGAGTGTAAAATGGACATACTATGGAGATGACAGTACATACACGAATGCAAAAGCAACATACGGAACAAAATTTGCAGCAGATAACTGGATGCATAAATCAATGGGAATTCAGCTTGGACTTACCAAGTCACTGCGTTGTACATTGCCGGAAGGAACAGATGGAACGGGATACTGGACAATTACAATTTCAGCACTGGGTTATAAAGATGTAACATATAATTTCCAGGCAAAAGATGAAAACATCGTAAAAGATGCAAAAGAAGAGATCAGTACAACAAATCTGGAAGCAGCAATTAAGAAAGCCGAAAGTCTGACGGAATCAGATTATACAGCAGACAGCTGGGCGGCAATGCAGACAGAGCTTCAGGAAGCAAAAGATGAAATAAAAACTCCACATACACAGGCAACAGTTGATGAAGCAACCAGTCATCTGAATGCAGCAATCGACGCACTTGTAAAAGCAGAGAAAAAAGAGACTTATGTTCTCATGAACATCCCGTATGCAGCATTCTACAAATCAGAGACAACAAACAATGACGTGGATGTTGATGTATTTACTTCTGCAACAAAGAACAAGACACGTACCACAGGACTTGCAGGTGGTTCTTATCATGAAAATGCAGATGGATCACAGATTGATGGTATTACATTTGCTGTAAAAGTAGATCCTTCCGTAGATCTTACAAAATACAAAGAAGTAAAAGATACGGATAAAGTTGATATTACAGTAACGAACCGTGGACAGACATCTACCACAACATTAGAAGGAAAAGATACACTTTTTGAAAACGAGACATATGCATACTATTCATTGACAGAGGCTCCTGCAAATTACAAAGAAGTTTCTATGGACAAGGATGGAAAACTTGTATTCAGCGAGGTTAAAGGACAGAAAGCAGAAGCTCTGACAGGTGTTACGGCAGAATTGTTAACACAGTCTTCTTATGGAGATTACCAGCTTAATCTGGACGGACTTCCGGAAGATAAGATTACATCTTCTAATGTAAATGCAGTCGTTGTAAAGACAACAGATGGAACTGCCTATGGTATGCGTCATCTGGAGAACATCTGGAGAGGAAATGAGCTCGCTTGGAGTACTGGATATACAGAGTCAGTACATGGTTGCCCGACATCTTCAGCGCATTATGCATCTATGATGGGCAAGACGATTGACAGTATTGAATATTATACAACAAATGGTCTATATACAATTGATGTTAATGATCTTTATGTCCCTGTAAAATTTGCAAAAACAGAGGATGCTGTTAAGGTTGCAGATGCAGATATTTCTGCTGGTAAGACGGCGATAGAGCTGAATCTTAGGGATGATTTTGATCCGGAATACACCGTTGAAGGATTGAATGTGAAAGTAGAAGGCAATGTATTAACATTTAAAGCAGATTCTTCAATTAATCCGGGGAAATATACACTTACAGTAAAAGATAAAAATGGAAAATATGCAGATCTGAAAACAACATTCATTCTGTCAACAACAGATATGCCGGCAACATATGATGCAGATAACAAAAAGCTTACAGTGGCAGAAAACAGTAATGAGGAAGCATTCAATACTTATATCGGAAATATTACATCTGTAAACGTGAACGGCACCGATTATGCAGCAAGTGGAAGAGGTTCTGTAAAGATTATTGATAAAGACGGAACGCTGGTGACAGATGCAGCGCCATTTAAAGATGCGGCGGCCGGAACAGAATTCCAGATCACGGTTACATCAACTGGTTATACAACACCTCTTACATTTACATACAAAGTTCCGGGAGAAACTCCGGCGCCATCTGAAGTAGATATAACGAAACTTGCAGCAGCAATTGAAAAGGCAGAAGGATTAAACGAATCAGATTATACAAAAGACAGCTGGAAAGCACTTCAGTCAGAGCTGACAAAAGCGAAATCTGCACTGGAAGCAAAAGAGAGCCAGGATACAGTTGATAAAGCAGCAGACAGCCTGAACAAAGCAATCGACGCACTGGAAGCAGCGACACCGGATGAGCCGACGAAAGAAGTATCAACAGATGCACTTGAAAAAGCAATGAAAGCAGCAGGTGCTTTAAACGAATCAGATTATACAGCAGACAGCTGGAAAGCACTTCAGTCAGCACTGGCTGAGGCTGACACAGCACTGAAAGAAAAGAAAGATCAGGATACAGTTGATAAAGCAACTGAGAAGCTGAATAAAGCAATCAGTGCACTTGTGAAAAAGGATGCAGGACAGAAAGTTAACGATACAAATGGAACAACCGGTACATCAGGCAAATCCGGTAAGACAGGATCCACATCGAATACGAAGAGTGGAAAAGCTGCGAAGACCGGAGATCCATCAAGCATGTTTGCGTGGTTAGGACTTGCAGTAACATCTCTCGGAGCCGGAATCGGAGGATTCTCACTTAAGAGAAAGAAAAGAGAAGATGAAGAATAGTATGAGTTGTATAAAACAACAAATTACAGATTAGAGTAACTTAAGAAAAAGTACCCATGGTAACATAAGTAATATGACACTGTGGGTACTTTTTTTATTCTATATACCGGAAACTTCACAAAGGCTACATAGTTCTCTGCTATAATAATTAAGATCAAAGAAAAATATATCATGAAAATATAAATTTAAGAGGAGGGCCGGGTCTTATGGATAAGATCAAAATATTAGTAGTAGATGATGAAAGCAGAATGAGAAAACTGGTGAAGGATTTCCTGGGAAGAGAAGGATATCAGGTATTGGAAGCCGGCGACGGGATGGAAGCAATGGAAGTATTTTATGATGAAAAAGATATTGCACTGATCATTCTGGATGTGATGATGCCAAGAATGGATGGATGGCAGGTATGCCGTGAAGTACGCCAGTCATCAAAAGTGCCGATCATCATGTTAACTGCAAGGTCAGAGGAACGAGATGAATTACAGGGATTTGCTCTGGGGGTTGACGAATATATTTCCAAGCCATTCAGTCCGAAGATCCTGGTAGCCAGAGTCAATGCAATATTAAGAAGAGCCAATGTATTAGGCGGTGGTGACGAGATCGATGCAGGAGGAATTGTAATCGATAAAGCCGCACATCAGGTGAAGATTGATGGTAAAGAGATTGAATTAAGCTTCAAGGAATTCGAACTGCTGTCATACTTTGTAGAGAATCAGGGCATTGCATTATCGAGAGAGAAGATCTTGAATAATGTATGGGATTATGATTATTTCGGAGATGCAAGAACCATTGATACACACGTAAAGAAATTAAGAAGCAAACTCGGAGAAAAGGGAAATTACATTAAGACAATCTGGGGCATGGGATATAAATTTGAGGTTGATGAAGCATGAAGATCATAAGTAAAGATAAGAAACAGAAGATAAAAAGTGTACATCATTCGATTAAGACGCAGATGATCACATCCTTTGTAGGATTGTTGATCTGTCTGGTCGTGACATTGATGTTCATCAACGGAAAATTTCTGGAGCCGTATTATATAAGTAAGAAGGAATCCCGTTTCATAGAACTTTATGAGAAATTAAATGACGTATCAAATGAAGATAAATGGGACAGCACAAAGAAGAATAATTCACTCATTCATTTCGCTGAAAAGAATAATATTTCTTATCTGGTAATTGAAAAGGATAATGATGTGCATACGAATGTGCATGACAAGAATATGTTGAAGAATCAGATGATGGGATATTTTCTGAATCAGGCACAAAAAGAAAGCCGGACACTGGATTCTACGGATGTCTATCAGATCAACCAGTCATGGGATCCGTGGAATCAGAGTTATTATGTTGATATGTGGGGAAGTCTGGACGACGGCAGTCAGTTCCTGCTTCGAAGTCCGGTAGAAAGTATGCGTGAAAGTGCGTCGATATCCAATCGTTTCCTATTATATATAGGAAGTGTTCTGATCGTTGTATCCATTCTTCTGATCTGGTATTTCTCAAAAAGAATCACAGATCCGATCCGGGAGCTTGCGAGATTATCCGACCGGATGGCAGATCTTGATTTTGATGCGAAATACACCAGCGGCGGAAGCAATGAGATCGGAGAACTGGGAGAGAACTTTAACCGGATGTCAGAGAAATTGGAGAGCACGATCTCTGAACTTAAGAAAGCTAACAACAGTCTGCAGAAAGACATCGAACAGAAAGATAAGCTGGAAAAGATGAGAAACGAATTCCTAGGAAACGTATCTCATGAGTTAAAGACACCGATCGCTCTGATCCAGGGCTATGCCGAAGGATTAAAAGAAGGAGTCAATGAAGATGCGGAGAGTCGGGAATTCTACTGTGATGTTATTATGGATGAGGCGTCCAAGATGAATCAGATGGTCAAGAATCTGCTGACATTGAACCAGCTGGAATTCGGTGATGAAGATATCGTGTTTGAACGATTTAATCTGACGGCACTGGTCAAAGGCGTTCTGCAGAGTATGGAGATCATGGCGGATCAGGCAGGTGCCAAGATTATGTTGCACACAGAAGAGGACATCTATGCGTGGGCAGATGAGTTTAAAGTAGAGCAGGTTGTAAGAAATTATGTAAGTAATGCATGCCATCATGTCAGCGGCGATATGGTGATCGAAGTGAAGATGGTGCAAAAAGACGGCAAAGTCAGAGTATCGGTATTTAATACCGGTAATCCGATCCCGGAAGCAGATGCACCTCATATCTGGGATAAATTCTATAAAGTAGATAAGGCCCATACAAGAGAATATGGAGGTAACGGAATCGGCCTTTCAATCGTAAAAGCAATTATGAAATCATTCAACCAGGAGTATGGTGTAAAGAATTATGACAATGGAGTTGAATTCTGGTTTGAACTTGATGTACAATAAACCATAACAGTTCACTTGACAAATAATATAAAGTGAATGTCCGGGACAATATCCCTGATATACCACATATGAAAGGCAGGATAACAAGATGATTGCAATTATTGATTACGATGCAGGAAATATAAAGAGTGTGGAGAAAGCCATGCAGCTTCTGGGACAGGAAGTAATAATCACAAGAGACAGAGAGACGATCATGAATGCAGATAAAGTGATCCTTCCGGGAGTCGGAGCATTTGGAGATGCGATGAGTAAACTCAGACAGTATGGGCTTGATGAGGTGATCAGGGATGTGACGGCAAAGGGAACTCCTTTCTTGGGAATCTGTCTTGGTTTACAGTTATTATTTGAACGAAGTGATGAGACGCCGGGCGTGGAAGGACTTGGAATTCTGAAAGGTGAGATACTAAGAATCCCGGATAAGGAAGGCCTTAAGATTCCACATATGGGATGGAACTCTTTGAAGTTCCAGAATAACGGAAGATTATTCAAAGGGATTCCGGAAGATTCCTATGTATATTTTGTTCATTCTTATTATTTGAAAGCAGCAGATGAGGGAATTGTAACTGCTACGACAGAATACAGTACACATATCCATGCTTCGGTAGAACAGGGGAATGTATTCGCATGCCAGTTCCATCCGGAAAAAAGCAGTGATATCGGAATTCAGATATTAAAGAACTTTGTGGAATTATAGGGAGGACATCATTATGCATACAAAAAGAATCATTCCATGTCTGGATGTAAATAACGGAAGAGTTGTAAAGGGAGTAAATTTTGTATCGTTAAGAGATGCCGGAGATCCGGTTGAGATTGCAAAAGCGTATGATAAAGCAGGTGCAGATGAGCTTGTATTTCTTGATATTACAGCATCATCGGATGCCAGAGGTACAGTGGTAGATATGGTACGCAAGGTGGCAGAAAACGTATTCATCCCATTTACAGTTGGCGGAGGAATCCGTACAGTAGATGATTTTAAGGCACTCTTAAGAGAAGGTGCGGATAAGATTTCAATTAATTCATCTGCAATTAATACACCGAATCTGATATCAGAAGCAGCAGAAAAGTTCGGCAGCCAGTGTGTAGTTGTTGCAATTGATGCAAAGAAGCGGGAAGATGGAAGTGGCTGGAATATTTATAAGAATGGCGGACGGATCGATGTAGGAATTGATGCGGTGGAATGGGCTTCGAAAGTGGAGAAGCTTGGAGCAGGTGAGATCCTTTTGACAAGTATGGATTGTGACGGAACAAAAGCCGGATATGATCTGGAACTTACGAAAGCAATTGCCGAGGAAGTGAATATTCCGGTGATCGCATCCGGAGGTGCCGGCAGTCTGGAACATTTTTACGATGCACTGACGGAAGGAAAAGCAGATGCGGCTCTGGCAGCATCATTATTCCACTATAAGGAACTGGAGATCAGAGAAGTAAAAGAATATTTAAGAGGAAAAGGTGTATCCGTTCGTCTGTAAGAATGAACAAAGATAAGAGGAAAAAGGATAGTGTAAAACATGGCAGCAATTAATAATGACTGGCTGGATGCTCTAAAAGGAGAGTTTAAAAAGCCATATTATAAAAAATTATTTGAAACAGTCAACGAAGAATACAGGACAAGACAGATATTTCCGCCTGCAGATGATATTTTTAATGCATTTCATCTGACACCTTTACATAATGTAAAAGCGGTTATACTGGGACAGGATCCATATCATAATGTAGGACAGGCACACGGACTTTGCTTTTCTGTGAAGAAAGGAGTAGATATTCCGCCGTCACTGGTGAATATCTATAAAGAATTGCATGATGATCTGGGATGTACGATCCCCAATCACGGCTGCCTGACCAAGTGGGCTGAGCAGGGAGTCCTGATGTTAAATACGGTATTAACAGTAAGGGCGCATCAGGCCAATTCGCATAAAGATATTGGATGGGAAGAATTTACAGATGCAGCTATCATGGCATTAAACAGTCAGGATCGTCCGATCGTTTTCATCTTATGGGGAGCACCGGCTCAGAGAAAGGCAAGGATGCTTACGAATCCCAAACACCTGATCCTGAAAGCTCCGCATCCGAGTCCGTTATCCGCATATCGTGGATTTTTCGGAAGTAAGCCATTCAGTCAGACCAATGATTATCTGAGAGCTCACGGAGTAGAGCCAATTGACTGGCAGATTGAGTAGATGAGGAGAATATAAGGAAAGTATGAAGAAAATTAAGGCATTACTTATGGTCGTTTGCACAGGTGTATTATTGACAGCCTGCGGCAATCCATCCCAAAAAGGGGTAGAATACTTAGAAGACGGAAAATATGATCAGGCAATCGAACAGTTTGAACAGGCAGTAGATAAGAAGAAAAATGTCGGGGATGCCTATCGTGGCATTGGAATTGCCAAATGGGAAAAGAAGGATTACAAAGGTGCAAGAAAAGCTTTTAAGAAAGCACTGGAAAATGATGCCGAAAAGACGGGAACCATCTATAATATGATTGGAAACTGTGATCTGAAACTCGGAGAAGCGAAAGAGGCATTAAATTATTATAATCTTGGCCTGGCACAGGAAGATTCCGGTAAAAAGATGAAAAAAGAGATGCAGTACAATATTATTGTTGCATATGAACAGATGGAAGACTGGGAAAGTGCAAAGGTAAAACTGGAAGAGTATCTGGAAAATTATCCGAATGACAAATCGGCAAAAAAAGAGGCCGAGTTTCTGAAAACAAGATAAATGGAATGAATCTATAGAAAATGGAAACAGTATGATAGAAATAAAAAATGAAACAGAAAAAGTAATACTGGTCGGTGTATCACTTTCAGATCAGGATGATACAAAAGAATCTCTGGAAGAATTAAAAGATCTGGTGTCCACGGCAGGAGCCGAGACCGTAGGAATGGTCATTCAGAACAGAGAACAGCAACATCCGGGAACCTATGTCGGAAAAGGAAAGATTGAAGAACTGAAAAGTATGATCTGGGAGCTTAGGGCGACAGGAATCGTATGTGATGATGAACTTTCTCCGGCACAGATGAAGAATCTGCAGGATGAACTGGATGTAAAAGTAATGGACAGAACATTGATCATTCTGGATATCTTTGCGGCAAGAGCATCTACAAGTGAAGGCAAGATTCAGGTAGAACTGGCGCAGTTAAAGTACCAGCAGACCAGATTGGCGGGCTTTGGTAAGGCTATGTCGAGGCTTGGAGGAGGAATCGGAACCAGAGGCCCGGGAGAAAAGAAACTTGAGATGGACAGGCGTCTGATCAAGAGCAGGATCGCACAGCTTAACCGTGAATTAAAAGATGTAAAGAAGCACAGAGAAGTAACAAGAGAGCAGAGAAGCCGCAGTCATATTCCGGTGGCCGCGATTGTTGGTTATACGAATGCGGGAAAATCAACACTTCTGAATACGCTGACCGGTGCAGGGATTTTTGCAGAGGATAAATTATTCGCAACCCTGGATCCAACAACCAGAGATCTGAAGCTGCCAAGTGGTCAGGAAATCCTGATGACAGATACGGTAGGATTTATCAGAAAACTTCCGCATCATCTGATCGAGGCATTTAGAAGTACACTGGAAGAAGCCAGATATGCAGATATTATCCTGCATGTAGTAGATGCTTCTAATCCGCAGATGGATGAGCAGATGCATACGGTGTATGAAACACTTCAGAATCTGGGTGTGAAAGACAAACCGGTTATCACAGTATTTAATAAGATCGACCGTATGGAGGATATCTGGGTGCCGAGAGATCTTCATGCAGACTATTATGTGAAAATCTCAGCCAGGACAGGAGAAGGAATTACCGAATTCCTTCAATCTGTAGAAGCAGTATTAAGGGAGCAGAAAGTAGAGATTGAGGCACTTTATCCATATAAAGAGGCAGGAAAGATTCAGCTGATCCGAAAGTACGGGGAACTGCAGGAAGAAGAATACCGGGAAGATGGTATCTTTGTAAGGGCTTTTGTTCCGGCAGAACTTTACGGACAGGTACGGCCCGAAGGCGTAACACCGAACAATTGTTTATAAGCTCTGGAGAAGGTAGAGTAATCTTTAAAACCACAATCATAACAAACCTGTGTGCCAGGCGCACCGGTAGATAAAAGTTCTTTCGCAAGCAGGAGCCGTTTCTGGGAGATGTATTGTCCCAGAGTATAACCGGTCTCCTGCTTGAATAATCTCATCATATAATATTTACTGATATAGAATTGATCTGCGATCAGATCGATTGACAGATTTTCACAGAGGTGTTCGCCTACATAATCAAGGATGGCGAGCACCTTTTCATTACAATTATCAGTATCGATATATTCGAGCCGGTTCTTTCTTACGGCCCGGTTCAGATGTATCATAAATTCCAGAAACATAACCTGTCTGTAAAGCTCGGAAGCATAGCCGCCATCCGTAAACGAATGCTCCAACTGAGAGATAGAACGAAACAGAGAGCTTTTTTCGAAAGATGGGATACGCAGAACATTGGAATGTTCTTTTGCAGCCTTTTGAAAACAATAACTCAGATCATAATTATCTGTCTGATAAGCATTCATAAAATTAGGTGAGATATAGACAATGATTCTTTCATATGGGCAGGAATTGTCAACGGTCAGTCTGTGGATATCGCCTTGTTTTACAAGTACAATGTCATAAGGTTTCAGATCGTAAGAACGGCCCTCGATCATGTAATTTACTTTGCCACGGATGAAGATGGTGATCTTATCAAAGTCATGATAGTGGTAGTCTACTTCTTTTGTCTCCTGATCTGTCAGATGAAAGAGACGGAATTCGCTGTTCAGGTATCCTTTTTTCTCATATTGTTCCATTATCGGTACCTCCCTGGATATATATTGGACTGTCTATAGAAAGTTTATATGAAAATGGCATTATTTGCAAGAAATACAGCATTATTTACGTAGAATATGGAAATAATGCCTGTTATGATAAAGATATATAGAACAGAAAATATAAAAGCGATCAATATAAAAAAGCTGGGAACAAAGATCAGGAGGAAAAAAGATGAAGGTAGTAGTAGAACGTTATCATGGACTTGGCAATGATTATCTGGTATTTGATCCGAATCATAACGAATTAAAACTGGATGAGGCAAATGTAAAAATGCTCTGTGACCGTAATGAGGGACTGGGAGCAGACGGAGTACTTGAAGGCCCGATTCTGAAAGAAGACGGTATGCACGTAAAAGTATGGAATCCGGACGGAAGTGAATCTGAGACCAGTGGAAATGGTGTCCGCATTTTTGCAAAATATCTGAAAGATGCAAGTTATGTACAGAAAAAGAATTTTAAATTATATACAGGAAACGGTCCGGTCGAAGTTACATTTTTAAATGAGGACGGAAGCCGTCTGCGTGTATCGATGGGGAAATTATCTTTCTGGAGTGATGAGATTCCTGTTATTGGAGAAAGACGAGAAGTGATCAATGAGGATATGGTATTTGGAAGAACGTTGTATCCGGTTACCTGCGTATCGATCGGTAATCCTCATTGTGTCATTCCGATGCGGGAGATCTCAAAACCACTGGTATGTAAGATCGGTGATTATTCTGAGATCGCAAGATATTTCCCGAACAGGATCAATACACAGATTATGCAGGTGATCGATAAGGAAAATATCGCAATCGAGATCTTTGAACGAGGTGCAGGTTATACAAGAGCATCCGGAACAGGTGCCTGTGCAGCGGCAGGAGTTGCATACAAACTGGGGCTGACTAACAGTAAAGTGATCGTTCATATGCCTGGAGGAGAACTTCAGGTAGAAGTAGAAGATGACTGGAATGTATATATGACAGGTGATGTCTTCTATATTGCAAAGGTAACATTAAGCAATGAATTTGCAGAAAGACTTCGCGCATTGTAGACTAATATGTATACAACAAACATATATTCGTGTTATACTAGGGCATAAGGAGGAAACCTTATGCCTTTAAAATTTGTATTTGGGCCGTCGGGCTCAGGAAAATCAACGTATTTATATCAGCATGTCATAGAAGAATCTGAAAAAAATCCACAGGAGAATTTCATAGTGCTTGTACCGGAGCAGTTTACAATGCAGACACAGAAAGATCTGGTTCGTATGCATCCGAGACACGGAATCATGAATATTGATGTATTGAGCTTTGCACGTCTTGCATACCGTGTGTTTGAAGAGACCGGAGTAAAGAAAATACCGGTACTGGATGATGAGGGAAAGAATCTGATCCTGCGAAAGATCGCAGGGAATTATGAGGATAAACTGACTGTCCTAAAGGGAAATATTAAGAAACTGGGGTATATCTCTGAGGTCAAATCCGTGATTTCGGAATTTACACAATATGATATCGGGGAAGAAGAACTGGATGATATGATAGATTCGCTGGATGAAGAATCCAGGTTATATTATAAATTAAAAGACATCCGGCTTTTATATGATGGTTTTCAGGATTATTTAAGAGAACGTTATATCACAAAGGAAGAGTTGTTAGATGTGCTGAGCCGAGAAGTTAGAGAATCAGAGCTTTTAAAGAACAGCACAGTGGTACTGGATGGATTTACAGGCTTTACACCGGTGCAGAACAGGCTGATTCTAGAGCTTATGAAATATTGTAAGGGTGTATGGATAACGGTTATCATGGATGAAAGAGAGAATCCATATTCTTACAGACATCCATATCAGCTGTTTGGACTGAGCAAGCAGATGGTGACAACATTAATCAGTCTGGCGAGGGAAGAACACATTGCGGTAGAGGAACCGGTCTGCCTGTATGGATATCCGGTAAAGCGTTTTGAGAAAAATAAAGAGCTGGCATTTCTGGAGCGGAATATTTTCAGATATGGAGCAGGAACATATGAAAAAGAAGTGAAAAATCTTGGAATTCATGTGGCGCGAAATCCGGGAGAAGAAGCAATGGCTGTAGCAGAAGAGATCAGGAAACTGATAAGAAAAGAAAGATACCGTTATCGTGAGATTGGTGTCATAGTCAGTGATATGAATGTATATGGAGACTATCTGGAACAGGCATTTGAAACATATGGAATTCCTGTATTTATGGATCATAAGAGAAGTATTCTGCTGAATTCATTTGTAGAATACCTGAGAAGTCTTCTGAATATGGCAGAGAAGAATTTCTCTTATGAAAGTGTATTCCGTTTCCTGCGGACGAATCTTGCAGGATTTAGTTATGAAGAGGTCGATGAACTGGAAAATTATGTGATCGGACTCGGAATCCGGGGCTATAAGGACTGGCAGAACCGATGGATCCGTCGTATGAAAGGGATGGAAGAAGAGGAACTGGAGAGGCTGAATCATTACCGAGTACAAATGGTAGAAAAAGTGGATAATCTGATGTTTGTTTTAAAACAAAAGAGGAAAACCGTAAAAGATATTACCTTGGCAGTATATGAATTTATGGTTCAGGAGAATATTCAGGAAAGACTTAAGAAAACAGAAGAAGAATTTCACGAGGCAGGGGAACTGGCTCTGGCAAAGGAATATTCTCAGATTTATCGGATCATCATAGAGTTGTTTGATAAGTTTGTGGCACTTCTCGGAGAGGAACCGGTGGGCTTAAGTGAGTATTGTAAACTTCTGGATGCAGGTCTTGAAGAAGCAAGGGTCGGCGTTATTCCGCCAAGTGTAGATCAGGTGGTAGCCGGAGATATGCAAAGGACCAGACTGAAAGATATAAGAGCACTCTTTTTTGTGGGAGCCAATGACTGTTTCCTGCCGGGGGCGCTTTTAAGAACGGGACTTCTGTCTGAACGCGACAGAGAAAAATTCCGTCAGGCTGATCATGCGTTGTCTGCGGGAGGTAAAGAAAAAGCTTATGTCCAGAAGTTCTATCTGTATATGAATCTGACGAAACCATCGGAAAAGCTTAAGGTATATTACAGCAAGGTGTCCGCGGACGGGAAGGCATTAAGACCTTCCTATCTGATTCAGGAATTATTGCGTCTGTATCCGGATGTGAAGGTACGGGACGAGGATGAGAAGGAACTGGTGCAAAAAGAACTGACGGAAAAAACAGGGGTAAAATATCTGATTCGTGGTCTTCAGGAGAAAAATCTGGATGTCACATGGCAGGAGCTTTATACCTGGTATCAGAAAGATCCAAAGTGGAAAGAAAAAGTAGACGAACTTTTAACGGCATGGTACTACAGACGTCCGGAGGATCCATTGTCGGAAAGCGTTGCAAAGCAGCTTTACGGTGAAAATTTCGAAGGAAGTATTACCCGAATGGAACGGTATGCAAGTTGTGCATGTGCACATTTCCTTGCATATGGATTACGTCTGAAAGAACGGTCGGTATATGAGTTTAAAGCAGTGGATCTTGGAAATGTATGTCACAGTGCCCTGGAATTATTTTCAAAAAAAGCATCTGAAGCAGGCGGTTGGACGATCCTGACAGAAGAACAGAGGAAAGAACTGATCGATGAATGTGTGGAGGCAGCGATCACAGACTATGGTAACTCAGTGTTATACAGTTCGGCGAGAAATGAACAACTGATCGTCAGGATGAAACAGATGCTGGAACGCACAGTATGGGCACTTACGAATCAGCTTAAGGCAGGAGATTTTGTGCCGGAGGCATATGAGCTTCGTTTCTTTGGAGGAAAGATCGACAGAGTAGATGTGTGTGAAACCGAAGAACAGGTATATGTTAAGGTGATGGATTATAAGACTGGAAGCAAGGCGTTTGATATCATAGCATTGTATCACGGCCTGCAGCTTCAGCTTATGATCTATATGGATGCGGCAATAGAATTTCAGAAGAAACGCCACCCGGAGAAAGAAGTTGTTCCTGCGGGCGTATTTTATTATCGGATCCAGAATCCGATTGTAGATAAGACGAAAGATAAAGAAGAAGCAGAACAGGCAGTCTTAAAGCAGCTGAAACCAGACGGGATCATACCGTTAAAGGCAGAGATCCTTAAGCATCTGGACCGGGATACAACGGGAGAATCTATGGCAGTCCCGGTGAAATATAATAAGAACGGCAGTGTGTCCGGATACTCTAAAGTAGTTGCGGGAGAGGATTTCCAGGCAATGATGGTACATGCCCGGAAAAAGATGAAAGATGCAAGAACAAAGATATTAAATGGAGATGTAGGAGCACTTCCATATAAGAGAGGACAGGAAAGCGGCTGTGATTATTGTCCATACCGGCAGGTGTGCGGCTTCGACGTGAAAATCCCGGGATATGAATATCGTGATATAGGAACAACGGGAAAAGAAGAAGCAATGGAAGCAATGCGGATGGAGCAGAAAGGAGGAGAATAGCCATGGGTGTGAAGTGGACGGAAGAACAGGAGAAAGTAATCCGATTACGGAATCGCAATATTCTGGTATCAGCGGCAGCAGGTTCCGGGAAAACGGCAGTTCTGGTAGAACGAATCATCACAATGTTGACAAAAGATGACCCTCCGATGGATGTGGACCGACTTCTGATCGTTACTTTTACGGAGGCAGCAGCATCGGAAATGAAAGAAAGAATCCGGCTGGCAATCGAAAAGAAACTGATGGAATATCCGGATAATGAACATCTGAAGCAGCAGGCTACTCTGATCCATAATGCGCAGATCACAACGATACACAGTTTCTGCCTTTCCGTGATCCGTGATCATTTTCATGCGATTGATATTGATCCGGGATTCAGAATTGGTGAAGAAGGCGAATTAAAGCTCCTAAGACATGATGTACTGGAAGATATGCTGGAGGAAAAATATCAGGAAGGCAGTAAGCGTTTTCTTGACTTTACCGCAGCGTACAGTACCGGCCGGAATGATAAAAAAATTGAGGATCTGATACTTAAAATTTATGAGTTTTCCAGAAGTTATCCGGACAGTGAAGCATGGCTGGATTCCTGTGTAAAAGCCTATGAAATCCCGGATGTAAAGGCACTGGAAGGAAGCAGCATCATGAAGAAAGTGATGACAGATATCAGAAAGAATCTGGAAGATGCAAAAGAACTGCTTATCTATGCGGAAAATGTGGCATTAAGTCCGGAAGGGCCTGCCGTATATGAAGCAACACTAGAAAAAGATCTGCAGGTCATTGAAGAATTGTGTAACAGGGCGTCTTATAAAAGCCTTGCGGAAGCATTTTCGAATGTAAAATGGGCGAGGATCGCAGCAAACAAGGATAAAACAGTATCAGAAGAAAAGATTGACCTGGTCAAAAAGATCAGGGAAATGGTCAAAGGGATTGTGAAAAATATGAGCGCCCAGTATTTCTATGAAAGTCCGGAAGAACTGGTGGAAGATCTTCGGGTATGTACTCCGGCAATGGAAGAACTGGCGGATCTGGTGCGGCTTTTTGCAGAGAGATTCGAAGAGCAGAAGCGTGCCCAGAATATGATCGACTTTTCTGATATGGAACAGTACGCACTGAGGATTCTGACACAGAAGACGGAAAATGGTTTTGTTCCGTCCAAAATAGCGGAAGAATATCAGAAGCAGTTTGAAGAAATCATGATTGATGAGTATCAGGACAGTAACCTGATCCAGGAAGCAATTCTTACCAGTGTATCTGGCTGCAGAAGCGGAAGATACAATATATTTATGGTGGGGGATGTAAAACAGAGTATTTACAGATTCCGTCTGTCCAGACCGGAATTATTTCTGGAAAAATTCCGCACATATAATATAGAAGAAAGTAAGACGCAGAGAATTGATCTGCACAAGAATTTTCGAAGCCGGAAAGAAGTACTTGAAAGTGCCAATGCTATATTCAGACAGATCATGACTGAAAAACTGGGCGGAATCGTCTATGATGATCAGGCAGCTCTTTATCCGGGAGCTGAATATCCAGAAAATGACAATGTTAAGACAGAGATTCTTGTGATGGACAGTGACCTGGAAATATTGTCAAAAGAGGAAGACTTTGAGGAGAAAATTCCTTCCGAGAGGGAACTGGAGGCAAGAATGATCGCAATGCGTATCCGGGAACTTCTGCGTTCACAGAAAGTTACAGATAAAGAGACAGGGGAACTTCGGAATGTGCGTTACTCGGATATTGTAATCCTGACGAGAAGTATCAAAGGATTTGCCGATGTATTTACCGAAGTGTTGAACCGGGAAGGAATACCGACTTATGCAGGAACAAGCGAGGGATATTTTCAGACTCAGGAAATTGGGGTGCTCATGGATTATTTGAGGGTCTTGGATAACAGAAGGCAGGATATTCCACTTACTGCTGTCTTAAGTTCAGCATTTGCCGGACTATCTCAGGAAGAACTGGCAGAAATACGGTGTGCATATCCGGATACGGCATTCTTTGAGAGTGTGACGAAGTACAGAGAACAAGGAGAGAATGCGGATATACAACTGAAACTTCAAAAATGTCTGGATCAGATGGATGACTTTAGAAAGATTGTACCGTATACACCGATGCATGAATTGCTCTGGAAGATATTGGAAACAACCGGATATGGAGATTATGTTGCATCCATGCCGGGAGGTGCACAGAGGAAAGCAAATCTGGATATGTTGATTGAAAAAGCCAGAGCGTACGAGTCAACGAGCTACAAAGGATTGTTTCATTTTGTAAGATATATTGAACAGCTTCAGAAATACGATGTAGATTACGGAGAAGCAAGTATAGAAGATGAGCATGCAGACACGGTACGGGTAATGACGATTCATAAAAGCAAAGGTCTGGAATTCCCTGTTGTGATCGTGGCCGGAATGGGAAAACGATTTAATATGCAGGATGCAAGGAGTGCTGTGGCTCTTCATGCCGGAATGGGTGTTGGACTGGATGCAGTTAATCTGGAATACAGGACTAAGATACCAAGCATTATCAAAAAGGTGATCCAGAAAGAAGAAGCTCTGGAAAGTCTTGGAGAAGAACTTCGTGTATTGTACGTTGCACTTACGCGTGCAAAAGAAAAACTAATCATTACAGGAACACTTTCAAATCCCGAAGATAAGATATCAGACGGGCGGGTATTTCAGGGAAATAAGAGAAAAGAATTATCATTCTTGCAGCTGAGCCATGCGGTGACGTACTGGGACTTCATATTACCGGCAGTTCTGCGTACAGAAGGAGAACCATTAAAACTTCAGATCTTGCATGTAGAAGATGTGGTAAAAGAAAGCATAGAAGAGGAAGAAAAAAGCGGGATTTCCAGAGCTGTTCTTGAAAACTGGGATGTGAATGAGATTTACGAGCCAAAGCTTCATGATATGATGAAAGAACAGTTTGAATTCATCTATCCGTACGAAAAAAGCAGTATGAGAAAGCTGAAATTTACAGTTACCGAGCTGAAAAAGCGGGCATATGAGATTGGTCTGGATGGCGGCGAAGAAGAACGAGAAGAAGAAGGAGAACTTCTGCAGGAAGAACCGGAAGTTGTGCCGATGATTCCGCAATTTTTGCAGGAAGATGAGGTTCTGGCCGGAGCTGCAAGAGGTACGGCTTATCACAGAGTTATGGAACTTCTGGATATGAAAGGGATGCCTGAATTTACAGAAGATACGGCTGGGGAAAAAGAAAACTGGAAGAAATATTTTATGGACTGGCTGGATGATCAGGTAAGAAGAGGACGGATAGAAGAAGATGCCGCAAGATGTATCTGCTGGGAAGATATCCTGCAGTTTGCAAAGTCAGGTATAGGAAGGCGGCTGCGGGAAGCGGACGGTAAACAAAGACTTTGGAGAGAGCAGCCATTTGTACTGGGAATAGATGCCAGAGAGCTGTATCCGGAGGAAGAAGACGGGGAACTGATACTGGTACAGGGAATTATCGATGCCTATTTTGAAGAACCGGACGGACTTGTCGTGCTGGATTATAAGACCGACAAGGTAAGAAGGAAGGAAGAACTGGCAGAAAGGTATCAGGAGCAGCTGCGCTATTATGCAAAAGCGTTGGAACAAATGACCGGAAAGAAAGTAAAAGAAAAGATTATATATTCCTTTACACTAAAAGAGGGGATTTATATTAAATAAATAGAAAAAGGCACATCTGTGTATCGTAAAAAATTATTTCAGTTATTTGAAAGATTTTGCGATGACCAGGTGTGCTTTTTTTATCATCATACGTTCGAGAAAAGCTATCGGTGACAGATTCTGCAGATTTAACCTTACATTTTTGTAATGTAAACAATATGTGTTGACATACTATATTATACAACATATAATATACGTAACGAAATAATATTAGATAATAATGCGAAAGGGAGTGAGAGCATGGTTTTTAATACAGGCGCAGCTCTTCTGGATGCAATTGTGCTGGCGGTAGTATCGCGGGAAGATGAAGGAACTTATGGATATAAGATTACGCAGGATGTAAGAAAAGCGATCGATGTATCAGAATCTACATTATATCCGGTGCTTCGGAGGCTGCAGAAAGGGGATTATCTGGAAGTCTATGACCGGCAGTTTGACGGAAGAAACAGACGTTATTATAAAGTGACGGAAAGTGGAAGAACGCAGCTTGCCATGTATCAGAAAGAATGGAAAGAATATTCCGGAAAGATCAGCGAATTGTTTGAGGGAGGTAGACTAGAATGAACAGAGTAGAATTTATGGAGACGCTGTCCAGACTTCTTCAGGATATCCCAGAAGAGGACAGAATCGATGCATTGAAATATTATAATGATTACTTCGATGATGCAGGGTCTGAGAATGAGCAGAATGTAATAGAAGAACTGGAAAGTCCGGAAAAAGTAGCGATGAAGATCAAAGCGGACCGGGAAGACACAGAAGACGGCAAAGAAGGTGGAACGGAAAAAACAACCGAAGAAGCAATCGGCAAAGTAACCGGAGAAAATGCAGCATACTCTGGAGCCAGGGAACAGCATGACCGGGAAAACACATACCAGTATTATCAGGAAGATACATACGGAGAAGAAAAGGATAATAAGATATATCAGGATAACGGAACCTATGATTATGAAAGCCAGGAGAAAAAGCCGTGGACAAACAAATGGCTAAAATTGGCCATGATCATAGCAATTGTAGTGATCGGATTTCCGATTGTGATACCGCTTGGAGCAGGGATTCTGGCATTAATTGCAGGAATTGTAATAGCAGTGTTCTGTTTGTTTGCAGCGATTGTAATCGGCTTTGCGGCAGTGGTGATGGTCGGTGTTGTGCTTTTTGCTGCAGGAATAGGAAGCCTGTTCGCCAATCCGGGTGTGGGACTTGCGGTTCTTGGAGCAGGACTGATGGTGATCGCGATCGGTGTAATCGGTACCGTAGTTGGAGTAAGACTCTGTATTATCGTATTTCCGGGAATCGTCAGAGGAATTGTATATATTTTAAGAAAACCATTTCACAGAAAGGCGGTGGCATAAGAGATGAAGAAACGTTGGAAAATATTCTGGATCGTGTGTGGTTCTATGTTTCTGATTGGAATCATATGTTGTTCGGTATCCTGGGGAATGGGAACGACCCTGACAGATATAGCACATCAATTTCCACATGGGATCAGCTGGGTATCCGAAGATAAGACATATGGTGATCCGGATGATGATGACGATATAGATGATGATCAGGAGGAAGATAATGAGACTGATACAGACGATGATCAGGACGAACAGAAACAGGAAGAAACAGTACAAGCACAGGAGAAAGCGAACATGAAAGATGCAACCGGTGTTATAGAAGGAAACGGAAAAGCAACATATCAGAATATCCATGAGATAAAAAGTACGGTGCGCGAAGGAAGAATCCATCTGAAGACACAGTCAGATACAGATGAGATTACAGTAGAAAGCAAAGACACACATGAAAAGCTTGGCTTTTGTGCGTTTGCCAAAAATGGAACCTTATATCTTACATCGAATAAAAAGATTAAAAGAATCAAGAATATAGGAAAAGGAACCATTACTGTGACGCTTCCGAAAGATATGGAACTGGAAAAGGCAGAGCTGGATCTGAAGGCTGGTGAATTAAGGGCAGAGCAGATTCTTGCAAAAGATCTTGAGGTAAATGCCGGAGCAGGTGAGGTTAACATCCTGGAATTTGCAGCTGAAAAAGCAGAATTTAAATGTGGGGCTGGTTCCATAACTGCAACAGGCGATGCAAAGAAGAAAATCGAAGCAGACTGCGGAGTAGGAGAGATAAACCTGAAGATAAAAGGAAAGCAAAAAGATTATAATTATGACCTGGACTGTGGTATCGGAGAAATTCGATGCGGAGATGACAGCTTTTCAGGATTTGGGAGAGAAAAAAGCATTGATAATGGCGCAGACAAGAAAATGGATATTGACTGTGGTATCGGATCTATCAATGTAGCATTTATGGAACAGCTGTAAATACAGACAGATGTAGATGATCACAAAGATAATAAAGCAGGCAGAGTATATAATAAAAATATGGAGGACAGAACAATGGAAGGAAAAAGATTATACCGATCAAGAAAAGACAGAATGATATGTGGAGTATGTGGTGGAATCGCAAAATATTTCAACATTGATCCGACACTTGTGAGACTGGCATTTGTACTGATCTCAATGGGAGCCGGATCGGGGGTACTGGCTTATATTGTTGCGGCGATTATTATACCGGATGATCCGGAGGAAAATTAAGGGGTATTTCTATTTAGTTCATCATCGTGGCTTATCCCGGTCCATGAGAAAGACTTGGTATTATGTTTGTTGCTGGATGTCACGATGCAGAAGTTCTAAGGCAGTCCGCCTTCCCTAAGAACGAAAGGGTCTCCGCTCAAAACTCACCCCTACGGGGTTCAAACAGTTCGCTCCGTCCCTTTAACGGGAAGTCAAACTGCCTAAGAACTTCTACACATCGCGCCAAAATACGCATCAAACACAATACCAAGTCTTTCTCATGTCGTGATTGGCCAATGATAATGAATTCAATAGATGGATTGTAACCGTTGTGTAGTCGGAAAGTTGTGGTGAAACCATTGATTTTCCGGCTTTTTCGTACACTTCCGGTATCACAAAGGTTACGGTTCCTCTGTTTAATTATTCCGGTCGGTGACAGCCGCCATGATGCATTAAATAGAAAAAAGTGGGCATACTTATAAGAAAACGAAAGGAATGCACCCACTATGTCATCAAAAAAGAAAACCCCAATCCACCTGGAGGACCTTACTCCAGATGAAAAAGTAAAATATGAGATTGCGGAGGAATTAGGCCTTCTGGACCGGGTGATGCAGGATGGATGGAAATCACTTACATCCAAGGAAACCGGTCGAATCGGAGGGTTGATCACGAAAAAGAAACGGGAAAATGAAAAAAATGACAAAAGTATTACGAATGTTAATTAGTGTGAAGATTGTGTAATAAAGGTTGAAAAGGGAATATCCATTTGCTATAATCGAAAAACTGGGAAAAGAGTTAGCAGGTGAGGATATGAACGAAAAGATTAATGTTTTAGATGTGAATATAGACAGCTGTACAGCAAAAGAAGCTATGAAAGAAACGATAGCTTTTCTGGAGTCAGAACCTGTAAGCGTGATAGATGTGGTATCGGTAGACGGTCTTATGCAGATGAATGATCTTTCGGAACTTAAGGCCAGGATGAATGAATTTGATCTTGTGCTGCCGGGGGAAAAGCTGATTCTTGAAGCAGCAGAAGAAGCGAGGCTGCCAAAGGAAATCGATATAAAATTATATCTGAAGATGTTTATGCGTTATTTGCATAAGAATCATAAGAGAATGTATCTTCTGGTCGAATCGGAGGAAGATGGACAGGAAGCATTTCGCTATATGCAGAGAACCTACAGTGGGATTCAGCTGGTAGGTCTTGCAAAAGTATCAGCGGAGGGAAGGGCAGACGACATGTTGGTCAATGCGATTAACGGAAGTGAAGTGGATTGTATTCTTTCGGCATTGTCAGTACCGTTACAGGAAGATTTTATAGCGAAAAACAGGAATCTCTTGGATGCAAGAGTATGGGTCGGCGTCGGGAATAGAATGTTCTCGGATCACAGGCAGGGACTTGGTCATGGGAAGCTGGCAAAATTTCTGTTGAATCATATATTTAAGCGTGAAATGGAAAAAAATAAGCTAAAAACAAAATCCTAAGAAAAACATAAGAAATATGTTTCGTCACTATGTCTATGGGATAAATGTGAATAAATTGTAAAAAAACTGAGGAAATTACCAAAAAAGTGTGATTTCCTCTTTATTTTTTTGGTCATATATATTAAGATAAGATTTGACAGTATACATTTTGGAAATTTGTAGATAAGATTTGTTGTGGAAAATGTATATTGAAAAGAGTGGAGGAGATGGAATATGATATCTAATCAAATACTTCAAAACACAATTGAAGGATTGAAAGGGATTACACGAATTGACTTTTGCGTGATGGACACAGACGGTAAATCTCTTGCAAGCACATTTTCAGAACAGGAGAACTATGTAGAGGAGGTTATCTCCTTTGTAGAATCCCCGGCAGACAGTCAGGTCGTACAGGGATATCAGTTTTTTAAGATTTTTGATGAACATCAGTTAGAGTATATTCTTCTTGCCAATGGAGGAAGTGATGATGTTTACATGGTAGGTAAGATTGCGGCCTTCCAGATTCAGAATCTTCTTGTAGCATATAAAGAAAGATTTGACAAAGATAATTTTATCAAAAACCTGCTGTTAGATAATCTGTTGCTGGTAGATATTTACAACCGTGCTAAGAAATTACATATTGACACAGAAGTAAGACGTGTTATCTTTATTATTGAAACAAAGCACGAAAAAGATACGAATGCGCTGGATAATGTAAGAAACCTTCTTGGTAATCGTACCAGAGATTTTGTGACGGCCGTTGATGAGAAAAATATCATCGTGGTAAAAGAATTGGAGCCAAATGATGGACATACAGAACTGGAGAAGATTGCGGAGAATATGTATACACTCCTGAAAGAAGACGGAGAAGAAGATGTTCTGATCGCATACGGAACGGTTGTAAATGATATCAAAGAAGTATCAAAATCATATAAAGAAGCCAAGCTGGCACTTGATGTCGGCAAGATTTTCTTTAGTGAGCGAAGTGTTATCGCATATAGTGCTTTGGGAATTGGACGTCTGATCTATCAGCTTCCGATTCCGCTGTGTAAGATGTTCATACGTGAGATTTTTGAGGGGAAATCACCGGATGATTTCGATGAGGAGACATTGACAACAATCAATAAATTCTTTGAGAATAATCTGAACGTATCAGAAACATCCAGACAATTATATATACACCGTAATACACTGGTATACAGACTGGACAAATTACAAAAGAGTACCGGTCTGGATCTCCGTGTGTTCGAAGACGCCATTACATTCAAAATCGCACTTATGGTTGTGAAATATATGAAGTATATGGAGTCACTGGAGTATTAATAATCAGGAGGAACATATGATTGAACTAAGAGAAGTAACGAAAGAGTACTCAAAAGGGGTTGCAGCCCTGAATGGAATCAATCTGAAGATTGAACAGGGTGAATTTGTGTTTATTGTAGGAGACAGCGGCTCTGGTAAGTCTACTTTGATCAAGCTTATCATGAAAGAACTGGAACCTACTTCGGGAACGATTATTGTAAATGGCAATAATTTAAGCCGTATGAAACATCGCAAAGTTGCGATGTACAGAAGAAATATCGGCGTTGTATTTCAGGATTTCCGTTTGTTGAAAGACAGAAATATTTATGAAAATATTGCGTTTGCGCAGAGAGTTACAGAGACACCTACAAGAATTATCAAGAAAAAAGTACCGGCGGCACTGTCACTGGTAGGGCTTGCCCAGAAATACAAAGCATTTCCGAAGGAATTATCCGGTGGTGAACAGCAGAGGGTTGCGATTGCAAGAGCGATCGTGAATGAACCTGCTATTCTTCTGGCAGATGAGCCTACGGGTAACCTGGATCCGACAAACTCATGGGAAATCATGAAGTTATTGGAAGAAGCGAATGACAGAGGAACTACAGTTCTTGTCGTTACGCATAACCAGGAGATCGTAAATGAAATGCAGAAGCGAGTTGTTACGATGAAAAAGGGTGTCATCGTAAGCGACGAGAAAAAAGGTGGGTATAAGCATGAGAATTAGTACAATAGGATATTCGATGAAACAAGGGGTTAAGAACATCCGCAGAAATAAGATGTTTTCCGTTGCTTCGATCGCAACGATGGCGGCATGCATTTTCCTGTTCGGATTGTTCTATTCCATTGTAGTTAACTTTAGTTATATTGTAGAAAAAGCAGAAGAAGGTGTTGCTATTACAGTATTTTTTAATGAAGATACTACAAAAGAACAAAAAGATACAATTGGTGCCCAGCTGAAGAAAGAAGATGGAGTACTGAAAGTAAATTATGTAAGTGCGGATGCAGCATGGAATAAGTTTAAAGATCAGTATTTTGGAGAATCAAGTGATCTGGCAGAAGGATTTAAGAGTGATAACCCGCTTGCCAATTCAGATAACTACGAAGTATATCTTTCAGACGTATCAAAGCAGAAAGATGTAGTGTCTTATGCAAAGTCGCTGGATGGGGTGCGTAAAGTTAATAAATCAGACGTAGTAGCCAAGACTCTTACCAGTGTGAACAAGTTGGTGGGATATGTATCGGTAGCAATTATTGCAATTCTTCTGGCAGTGTCAATTTTCCTGATCAGTAATACGGTCACTATGGGTATTACGGTAAGACGTGAAGAAATTGCAATTATGAAATATATCGGAGCAAAAGACGGATTTGTCCGTGCGCCGTTTGTAATAGAGGGTCTGATCATCGGAGCTGTCGGAGCTGTAATCCCGCTCGTATTGCTTTATTTTATGTATGATAAGGCAATTACATACATTATGACAAAATTCAGCCTTCTGAATAATATTGTAGATTTCCTTCCGGTAGCAACTGTTTACAGAACATTACTTCCAATCGGAATTGCTTTGGGTGTTGGAATCGGTTTTGTGGGAAGTTTCTTTACAATCCGCAAACATCTGAAGGTATAAAAGTTCTGGCTCGGAAAGGAGCGTCATATGATAAAAAGAAAGAAGATGATAAGCCTTCTGCTGGTGCTTACGCTTGTAAGCGGAATGTTTGTGCAGACATATGCAACAGAAATTGATGATACAAAGAAAAAAGCAGAAGAACTGGAAAGCAAGAAGAAAGCTGCTGAAAATGAGAAAACATCTCTGGCAGATCAGCTGAAAAAGCTGACGGGTGAGATGGAAGAAACTAAGAAAAAGATTTCTGCAAAAGAAGATGAAATCACAAATAAAGAAGAAGAATTGATTCTTGCAAAAGCGGATGAGAATGAACAGTATGAAAGTATGAAGAAGAGAATCCGTTATATGTATGAAAATGGAAATACAGGATTTGTAGAAATCCTTTGCTCTTCAAAGTCAATTGGAGAATTGTTGAATAATGCTGAATATATCAGCAGAATATCAGGATACGACAGAAACATGCTGGTAGAATTTCAGAAGGTTGTAACCAATGTCGAGAATCAGGAAGCAGAACTCAAGAAAGAATATAAAGAACTGCAGACGATGCAGGATGATCTGATCACAAAGCAGGACAGCGTAAATGAACTGATAAAGAATAAGCAAAGTGAGATTCAGAGTTTGACCAGCGAACTGGGAGATACAAAGAATAAGCTTGCACAGCTGGAAGCGGCAGCTGCCGAAGCCGAACGTAAACAGAAAGAAGCAGCAGCGGCAGCGGCAGCTGCGAAGAAGGCTCAGGCAGCAGCCAAAAAGAATACAAGCTCATCGGGGTCTTCGGCCGGTTCCGCCGGGGCATCGGTGGTGTCGGGAAATGGAACATTTACACATCCTTGTCCGGGTGGATATATTTCGAGTGGATTTGGTTACAGAACACAGCCGATTGCAGGTGCAAGTACGAATCATAAAGGGATTGACTTTGCAGCAGCAACAGGAACGCCAATCTATGCGGCTGCGGCAGGAACAGTTATTTCAGCCGGATATGCCGGAAATGCGGGAAACCTGTTAGTAATCAGTCATGGAAACGGATTGCTTACATATTATATGCATTGCAATGCGATTTATGTGAGTGCGGGACAGAAAGTCAGCAGAGGTCAGAATGTTGCAGCGGTTGGAACTACAGGAAATTCAACCGGACCACATCTGCATTTTCAGGTAATGTTGAATGGAACACCGGTAAATCCGGCAAACTATCTGTAAGAAACGAACAGATCATAGTATGAGGCAAGATAAATGAAAAACAGAAAAAGTTTTTTGAAAGGGGCGCTTTGTGGCGCCCTTGCTATGTTATTAGTGGCAGGACTCGTGTCCTGTGGATTAAAAGTGAATAATGGAAACAGTGATATCACATCAAAAACAGAAGATAAGATATCAGAACTGCAGAACCTGATCGAGAAGCATTATATGGGGGATGTAAAAGAAAAGAATCTGGAAGATGGGGTCTATAAAGGTTATATCAATGGCCTGAATGATCCGTATTCGGTATATTATAACAAAAAAGAAACAAAAGAATTATACGAATCAACTGGTGGTGAATATTCCGGAATCGGTGCTGTGATGTCTCAGAATACAGAGACAGGAGTGATCACTCTGGTCCAGATATATAAGGATTCTCCGGCTGAGAAAGCAGGACTTAAGGCGAATGATATCCTTTATAAGGTTGAAGGAAAAGAAGTCACAGGAAAAGATCTCTCTAAAGTTGTAAGTAAGGTAAAGGGTGAAAAAGGAACAACGGTAGAACTCACCGTATTAAGAGGTGAAGATGCCAAAGAAGTAACTGTGACTGCAACAAGAGATACCGTACAGGCACAGACAATTGAGTATAAGATGATGGATGATAAGATTGGTTACATCAGAGTGTCTGAATTTGATACTGTGACGTATGATCAGTACAAAGAAGCATTGGATGATCTTGAAAAACAGGGAATGACAGGGCTGGTTGTGGATCTGCGTAATAATCCTGGAGGTTCGCTCAGTACAGTATGTGATATGCTGGATCTGATGCTGCCAAAGGGCCTGATCGTGTATACGGAAGATAAAAATGGCAAAAAGACAGAGATGAAATCTGACGAAGAACATCAGTTTACAAAACCGCTGGCAGTTCTGGTAAATGGCAACAGTGCCAGTGCATCAGAGATTTACTCCGGGGCAATCCAGGATTACGGAATCGGTAAGATTGTCGGAACCCAGACATATGGAAAGGGTGTCGTACAGCAGATTTTTGATCTGGATGACGGAACAGCCGTAAAACTTACGATTGCAGAATATTTCACTCCAAAGGGAAGAAGCATCAACGGAAAAGGAATTACACCGGATGTAAAGGTCGAATACGAAAATAATGAAGAAAATCCGGATGCAGACAATCAGCTTGATAAAGCTGTGGAGGAAGTAAAAGCACAGATGAAGTAATCGTTTGTGGATGGTGACACAGCAAAATAAGAGTTTTGAAGGGAATGCAGTTTGGCATTCCCTTTTATTATGCCTTATGGTAAAATATAAACAATATGAAATTTAGATTATGTATATAAGGTAGGAGGAAAAAACATTGATTAATCAGTTAGTAGCCAATATAAAGAAGACAGGAGCACCGATTGTAGTAGGATTAGATCCGATGTTGAACTATATTCCGGAGCAGGTACAGAAAAAAGCGTTCGCAGAATATGGTGAGACACTGGAAGGAGCAGCAGAAGCAATCTGGCAGTTCAATAAAGAAATCGTGGACAAGACTTATGATCTGATTCCGGCTGTAAAACCACAGATCGCAATGTATGAACAGTTTGGTCTTCCGGGACTTGCAGCATTCAAGAAAACGGTAGATTACTGTAAGGAAAAAGGACTGGTTGTCATCGGTGATATTAAAAGAGGAGACATTGGTTCTACATCAGCAGCTTATGCTGTGGGTCATATTGGTAAGGTGAAAGTAGGCAGCAAGACATACGCACCATTTGATGAAGACTTTGTAACAGTGAATCCATACCTTGGTTCAGACGGAGTGAATCCATTCCTGGACGTATGTAAAGAAGAAAAGAAGGGAATCTTCGTACTTGTTAAGACATCAAATCCGTCAAGCGGTGAATTCCAGGATCAGAAGATCAACGGCCGTCCGTTATATGAACTGGTTGGAGAAAAAGTTGCCGCATGGGGATCTGAAGTCATGGGCGATGAGTACAGCTATGTCGGAGCAGTAGTCGGAGCAACTTATCCGGAGATGGGAAAAGTATTAAGAAAAGTGATGCCAAAAGCTTACATTCTGGTTCCTGGTTACGGTGCACAGGGAGGAAAAGGAAAAGACCTGGTACATTTCTTCAATGAAGATGGCCTTGGAGCAATCGTAAACTCTTCCAGAGGAATCATTGCGGCATATAAGCAGGAGCAGTATGCAAAATTTGGAGCTGAGAATTTTGGTGATGCATCCAGAGCAGCAGTTGAGACGATGATCGCAGACATCAAGGGAGCACTTGAGAACAGATAATGTCTGAACAGACGAAAAAAAGACTGATAACGAAAAAAGTAAGACAGAGTAATCTTGACAGGAGATAAAGGAAGATGGAGAGAAAAAAAGAACAGGCGAAAGTTCTGTCACAGGAGATGCTGGCAGATGGAATCTATAGTCTGTGGATTGAGACAGAAACAGCGCTGACTGCCAGACCGGGACAGTTTGTGTCTGTATACACGACAGATGCAAGCAAATTACTTCCACGCCCGATCAGTATCTGTGAAATTGATAAAGAAGCAAAAAGATTAAGACTGGTATATCGTGTGACAGGAGAAAAGACCGGAACAAAACAGTTTTCAGAATTAAAGGCCGGAGATTTTGTACCAGTGATCGGACCTTTGGGAAATGGATTTCCATATGAAAAGGCAGAAGAAAAGAAAGTATTCCTGATGGGCGGCGGGATTGGTGTTCCGCCGATTCTGGAACTTGCAAAGCAGATGCAGTGTGAAGAAAAGCAGATTGTTGTCGGCTATAGAGATGCGCATACGTTCCTGAAAGAGGAGTTTGAACAGAACGGAACCTTATATATTTCCACAGAGGATGGAAGCGTGGGAACAAAAGGAAATGTCATGGATGCTATCCGTGAGCAGAGTCTGGATGCCGATATTATATTTGCATGCGGACCTACACCAATGCTGCGTGCGATCAAGGCCTATGCAGAAGAGAAGAAAATAGAATGCTATATTTCCCTGGAAGAGAGAATGGCATGCGGTATCGGAGCCTGTCTGGCATGTGTCTGCAAGACAAAAGAAAAAGATGCACACAGTAATGTGAACAATAAGAGAATCTGTAAAGACGGACCAGTATTCTTATCTACGGAGGTGGATTTATAATGGACATGAAAGTAAATATTGCCGGCGTAGAATGGAAGAATCCGGTTACAGTGGCTTCCGGTACATTTGGTTCGGGAGAAGAATTCAGTGAGTTTGTGGATCTGAACCGTCTTGGAGCGGTAACGACCAAGGGCGTGGCAAATGTCCCGTGGCCGGGTAATCCGACACCACGTGTAGCTGAAGTTTACGGAGGAATGATGAATGCGATCGGACTCCAGAATCCGGGAATCGATCTGTTCTGCAAAAGAGATATTCCATTTCTGAAGAAATATGATACGAAGATCATCGTCAATGTCTGTGGTCATGCACCGGAAGAATATCTGGCAGTGGTGGAAAGACTGGCTGATGAGCCGATTGATATGATGGAGATCAATATTTCGTGCCCGAATGTTAATGCAGGCTTTCTGGCGTTTGGGCAGGATGCAAAGCATGTAGAGGAGCTGACGGCTCAGATCAAAAAGATTGCAAAGCAGCCGATCATCATGAAACTGACGCCAAATGTTACGGATATTACGGAGATTGCGAAGGCAGCAGAAGCCGGCGGAGCAGATGCCCTGTCATTGATCAATACACTGACGGGTATGAAGATTGATATCAACCGCAGAACATTTGCGGTAGCAAATAAGACCGGCGGTGTGTCGGGACCAGTTGTACATCCGATTGCAGTCCGTATGGTATATCAGACGGCACAGGCAGTGAACATTCCGATTATTGGAATGGGCGGTATTGCGACACCGGAAGATGCCATTGAGATGATCCTTGCGGGAGCGTCTGCAGTATCTGTAGGAACTGCGAATTTCTATAATCCGAATGCAACGATCGAGATTATTGACGGAATCGAAGCATATATGAAGAAAAATGGATTTGAATCCGTGAAAGATATGGTTGGCATTGTAAAATAAATAAATGATAAAAATGCATCAATATAGGGAATTGACCTGTACTGATGCATTTTTGCGCTTCATCTCAGAAGTGCAAATAGCACAATAAAAATATGACCGTTCGTCAGTTTTTGGGTAGATTTTCAGAAGTGTTTTTGTTATACTAATGTCTATATGACAATAACAAAGGAGGATTGGTGGATGAAGAAATCATTTCAGATTTTCAAAAGAGATCTTGGCCGGTTGTTCCGTAACCGTGCAGCAGTACTGATCCTGGTTGGAATCAGTGTGCTGCCGTCTCTTTATGCATGGTTCAACATCGCTGCCAATATGGATCCGTATGGAAATACCAAGGGAATCCAGGTTGCGATTGCCAATGAGGATAAAGGTGCCGACAGTGAGCAGATGTCACTGGACGCAGGACAAAATATTGTAGACAATCTGAAGAAAAATGACCAGCTTGGCTGGAAGTTTGTAGATGCAAAAGAAGCGAAAAAGGGAGTGAGATCCGGAAAATATTACGCAGCGATCGTGATACCGGATAATTTCAGTGAATCACTTCTGAGTATTTTATCAGGAGATATCAAACAGCCGAAGCTGGATTATTATATTAATGAAAAGAAAAATGCAATAGCACCAAAGATCACGGATACAGGTGCGAGCACGATTCAGCAGGAAATCAATGATACATTCACATCCGTAGCTGCAGAGAGCATTTCTGAATTATTGAGTAAAGAGGCCGGAGAATTATCCGGAAAAGTAAGTGAAGAAAATTCAAGTCTGATCAAAGCTATCGCAGATACCAGAAAGAATCTGGACGAATATAATGAGGTATTGGAAAACTTCCAGAAGACAGTGGATAAGTCAGATGAGATCATGGCGAGTGCGGTAAGTATGCTGGATCAGGTTACGGTTACTGCAGAGTCAGGAGCCAAAGCAATCGAAGACAGTGGAAATGTGCTTGCAGATACCAGAACAGCGGTTGGACAGTTTTCAACAGAATTCTCCAATGGGTTATCGAACGGAGAGACACTTTTAAATGACACGTATGTCTCGGCATCGGCAAAACTGGGCGTGTTTGAGACGAAAGCCGGACAGGCACTGACAGCAGTAGACAGCAGCCTTTCAACGGCTTCGTCTCTGCTGGATAAAAATCAGGAACTTCTGGAACAGCTGAAAGAATTGAATGATAAGATTCAGGGGCATACAGAACTGGGACAACAGATATCTGCTGTGATCGGACAGAAAATTACAGAATTGGAGAACCAGAATGCATCGTTACAGGAGCTGGTATCTTCACTGAAAACAGGGAATCAAGGGATTCAAAACGCAGTGACAACAGCAAAGAATACACGTACTTCACTGGAAAAACTTGCGAAAGAAAGTAAAGACAGTCTGCAAAATTACCGTACCAATCTGGATCAGAAGATTCTGCCACAGCTGAATCAGTCACTGGACAGTCTGGCTTCACTGAGCGGAAATCTTTCTGCGGCTTTAACCGGAGTTGAGCCGACAGTAGAACAATTAAAGACGATTTTAAATCAGTTAAATGACAGCCTGAAAAGCAGTGCGTCTGCATTGGGACAGACAGGAGATGTGTTAACACAGGTTGATGAGGCACTGGCATCTGTTCAGACGGATTTAAATGCATTACAGAGTTCAGAGATGTATCAGAAACTGACTTCACTGGAAGGACTTGATGCGGATTCAATTGCAGATTTTATGTCCTCTCCGGTGAGCATCAAATCAAATGTGTTATATGATGTAGAAAATTATGGCTCGGGAATGACACCATTTTACACAAATCTTGCACTTTGGGTAGGAGGACTGATTCTGGTATCAATTCTGAAACAGGAAGTTGATAAAGATGAAAAGGTACGGAAGTTTACAGCCGGACAGGCCTACTTTGGAAGAAGGCTGTTATTTGTTGCAGTAGGTCTTGTACAGGGACTGATCGTATGTGTCGGTGATATTTTATTATTGAAAGTACAGTGTGTACATCCGGTAGCGTTTGTATGTGTGGGTGTATTCTGTTCGTTTGTTTATGTTAATCTGATCTACGCACTGGCATTGACCTTTAAACACATTGGAAAGGCACTGGGAGTTGTACTTGTTATCCTGCAGATTCCTGGATCGGCAGGAACGTATCCGATCGAGATGACACCGGCATTTTTCCAGAGACTGCATCCGCTTCTTCCATTCACATATGGAATCAGTGCCATGCGTGAATGTATTGCAGGAATGTATGGAGCAAATATCTGGAAGTATCTGGGGATTCTTGCGATATTTTTCCCAATCTCTCTTTTCATCGGTCTGGTATTACGTCCGTTGTTTATGAACCTGAATCACTTGTTCGATAAACGTCTGTCTGAGACAGAGTTAATGCTTGGGGAGACGGAGTCGGCCGAACGGAAACGTCCGGAACTGACAATGATGATGAAGACACTTATGGAAGATGATGAATGGAAACAAGAATTTCTTGTGAAATCCGAAAAATTCGAAAAACGTTATCCAAAGATGATCCGATGGGGATTCCTTGGAATGATCATCATACCACTGGTTTTCCTGATACTGATGTTCAGTCTGGAGTCAAAACTGGTCTTCCTGATATTGTGGATCGTATCGCTGATCGGACTTGCAGTATATCTGATCGTTGTAGAATATCTGCATGACAAGATGCAAAGACAGCTTGCTATGACAGGTATGACAACAGAAGATCTGATCCATGAGATAAAGGAGGAAAGAGGCGAATGAAAAATATATGGGAAATCTTCCGAAGAGATATAAAGCGTATTAAAAATAATGTAATCGCAATGATTGTTATCATGGGAATTACAGTTGTACCCTGCCTTTATGCGTGGTTCAATATAGCAGCAAGCTGGGATCCGTATGGCAATACCGGTAATCTGAAGGTTGCAGTTGCAAGTGTTGATGAAGGATATGAGGGAAGCCTGATTCCGTTACAGATCAATATGGGAGATCAGGTACTGACATCGCTTCGAAGCAATTCGCAGCTTGACTGGGTTTTTACCGGAAGAAAAAAAGCCATAGACGGTGTAAAGTCCGGAAAATATTATGCAGCAATTGTGATACCGAAGGACTTCAGCTCAAATATGATGAGTATTTTTTCTGAAAATATCCAGAAACCAAGTATCACATACTATTCGAATGCCAAGGAAAATGCAATCGCACCAAAAGTAACGGATAAAGGAGCAAGTGCGATCCAGAGACAGGTTAATGAGGTATTTGTAGAGACGATCAGCGATACTGTGATCACTGCGTTTAAGGCAGTTACGAATGTAGCGGATCAGGACGGAGTGGCAGCAATCGCACAAAATCTTGCGGATAATTTAAATCAGATCGGCTCGGATTTGAGTGCGGCATCGTCTACATTAAGCTCTTTTTCGGGAATGACAACTTCTGCACAGCAGCTTCTGGATACAACAGGAAGTTTCCTGAAGGAAACACAGGAGCATTCCAAGAACACGACAGATTCACTGAAAAAGGTGAAAAAATCGTTCAGTGGAATTGATGAGACAGTCAGCGGTGCGACAGACGGAGTAAATGCGGCAATTAATTCCGGAAAAGAATTCTATGATCAGATGTCGGAAATTATTGATTCAGCATTTTCATCAAACTCTCAGAGCGCGGACGATGTGGCGGGAACATTGAATACCCTGGCATCCAGAGTTCAGAAAGTGATTGATTCCTATACTTCGCTGAAATCGGCAATAGATGAAATAAACGTTGGAAATAATGCGCAGTTGAATGCATTAAAGGGAAGTATTTCCGGAAAACTGGGAGAGACGATTGCGACACAGACAGAGCTTCGGGATAAGCTTAAGTCCACAGCATCTTCGCTTCAGGGAGCGGCAGATACAGCAGTAACGGATAAAGCAGAATTAGATAAACTGGTGAAATCAAGTGCAGACAGCCTTGCCGGAATCAAGACAGACTTTGAGAAGAATGTAAAGAGCAGTCTGGATGAACTGGGAGATTCGATGGGAGACACAAGCAGTAATCTGAACCTTTTGATGGATCGCCTGGATGAAGGTGTAGACGGGGTATATGATTTGTCAACTTCAGCGTCGGCTGATCTGACGCAGATTAACACAGCGCTGAATCATTCTTGCAATCTGCTCAATACAGCAGCAGAAAAAATCAGCAATACGACAGGAAAAATCGGAGAAATGCAGCAAAGCGGTGATTTCTCACAATTAGAAGAACTGATCTCCGGGGATTCTAATGTGATCGGAGAGTTCCTGGCAGCACCGGTAAGCCTGAAGACAAATCAGGCCTATAAGATTGAAAATTATGGTTCTTCGATGGCACCGTTCTATTCCACACTGTCGATCTGGATCGGTGGAATTGTGCTGGTTGCCATGTTAAAGACAGGCGTTTCGTCAAAATGCACCGAAGGTCTTAAGAAAGTAAAACCGCATCAGGAATACCTGGGACGATATCTCCTCTTCCTGATCGTAGGTCTCCTGCAGAGTACCCTGATCTGTCTGGGGGATCTGTTATACCTGGGAATTCAGTGTAAGCATCCGTTCCTCTTCATGCTGGCAGGATGGTTCTCGAGCATTGTATATGTGAATATCATCTATACACTGACAGTATCATTCGGAGATATCGGAAAAGCGGTCAGCGTTGTACTTCTGGTTATGCAAGTGGCAGGTTCCGGAGGAACCTTCCCAATTGAAGTCGCACCGGCCTTCTTCAAAGCCGTATATCCGTTACTGCCATTCGTTCACAGCATGGTGGCGCTTAGGGAGACAATTGGCGGTATGTATGGTATGATCTACTGGACAGAACTTGGAAAGCTTGGAATCTTTTTGATCCTGTCCCTGATCCTTGGATTGCTCCTTCGTAAACCGGTGATCCAGATGAATGAGGCATTTGCAGAAAAACTGGAAGAGACGAAGATCATGTAAAGCGAAAGTACAGAGAAGTTGCCACTGGCAACTTCTCTTGCATACTTTGGTATATAAGAAATACCGGCAGTGACAGTTTTTCTGTATGCGTGAATTGAAAAAGTGATTTTCTTATGATAAAATTAAATGGAATTATGATGCAATAATAAGACACACAGCGTCTGAAATATATGGAGGTAATCAAAATGGAAAGTTATAAGCAGGAGTTTATTGAATTTATGGTAGAGAGCGACGTGCTCAAATTTGGAGAATTTACATTAAAGAGTGGAAGAAAATCCCCGTTTTTTATGAATGCCGGAGCCTACGTAACAGGATCACAGCTTAAGAAGTTAGGTCAGTATTATGCAAAAGCAATCCATGATACATACGGAGATGACTTTGATGTATTATTCGGACCGGCCTATAAGGGAATTCCGCTTGGAGTTGTAACAGCGATCGCTTACAGTGATCTGTATGGAAAAGAAGTACGTTACTGTTCTGATCGTAAAGAAGAGAAAGACCACGGTGCAGATAAGGGAAGCTTTCTTGGAAGCAAATTAAAAGATGGAGATCGTGTGATCATGATCGAAGATGTGACAACATCAGGTAAATCCATGGAAGAGACTGTTCCGAAAGTAAAAGGCGCAGCAGATGTAACAATCGTAGGTCTGATGGTATCTCTGAACCGTATGGAAGTCGGAAAAGGCGGCGAGAAGTGTGCGTTAGATGAGATCAAAGATCTGTACGGATTCGATACAGCAGCAATCGTAACGATGGAAGAAGTTGTAGAATGCCTGTATAACAAAGAATGCAATGGAAAAGTTGTGATCGATGATACATTAAAAGCAGCAATCGACGCATATTATGAACAGTACGGAGCAAAATAGGAACGGGGGAGAACACGAGTATGAATGAAAAAGCATATAAAGCAATGGGATTAGCCGGTGCTGCAGGAATTGCAGTGGGTATTGTTGTTACAGTAGTAGGAATCGCAGCAGGTGTGATCTCTATTATCAGCGGTGCCCGTTTACTGAAAGAGAAAAAAGGAATACTTTTTTAATACCGAAGAGATACGGGAGGTTGTAGGACATTGGATTCAAAGAAGCGAAAAAGAATCCGGATACTGGGAAAGATATTATTTATATTATATGTAATATTTATTATATATTTCCTTCTGTTCTCTGACTGGTATGGACGTACGGGGGAGATGCGGGAATATCACTACAATCTGGTATTGTTTAAAGAAATCAAAAGATTCTGGCAGTACCGTGAGCAGGTGGGATTCTTTGCAATGTTCACTAATTTATTTGGAAATGTACTCATATTTGTTCCATTTGGATTTTTCCTTCCGATGGGAAGCAGGCAAAGAAGCTTTTTCGGTACAGCATTTTACAGTTTTGGACTGAGCCTTTGTGTGGAAGTGTTCCAGTTTATCACAAAAGTCGGAAGCTTTGATGTAGATGACCTGTTACTGAATACGATCGGAGGAATCTGTGGATATATACTATTTGTAATATGTGCGGCAATAAGGAGAAGACATGCTGGGAAAAAAACTAAGAACAGAAGATGACAGAATCAAAGCGGCAGCGAAAGCACGCAAGAAAAAGCGTAAAAAAATGATTAAAACGAAATATGGACAGAAAGCAGTCAGACACTCCAAAAGGGGTGTCTATTCCTGTACTTATGCAGTAGTGATTGCCTTCCTGGTGATCGTCATGATCCTCTTTTCGTTTATGAATAAAGGAAATGTAAATATATTAATGGGATTTTTCGGACTCGGAACCTGTGCGATGGCAGTGATCGGAATCTGGCTTGGCATCAAGGGATTCAGAGAACGCGAAAAGATCTATACGACCTGCAAGGTGGGAATCACAGTAAATGCGGTATTCCTTGTTGCTATGGTTGCATTATTTGTCAGGGGGCTTATGTAGATGATAGAAGAAAGATATGAGCTGGCACTTGACCGTATCCGTCTGATGCAGACAGAAGATACGGTTGGGGAGCCTTACAAAGACTATTTTAAGAAGATGGCAGAGTTCGTGCTTATGCTGGACGAACTGAGAACAGAACTTCTGGATGGCAGATACCAGAAGCTTGAATTAGATGAATTAAGAAAATGGAACAGACGGCTGTATCAGGATGTTTTGCCGGGGCAGTATGAGAAAAGTTATGCGAATCCGGATTATGCGTGTAAGATGCTAGGAAAAGAATCGGGACAGATTCTGGGAATGTTATATGCGGAACTTCGTGGGGCAGTCGTTTATGTTTTTGAAGGAAAGACAGAATATCTGGCAATCCTGTATGAATTGTTGATCGAGGTATACAACCAGTTCGAAGAAGAACCGGATCCGAAGGCTGTCCGGGATACGTTCTACTGGTATGCCAGTGATTACTGTGATGTATTCCTTGCGGACCGCATCCGGGAGCAGGTTTTGCCGGAGGAGTCATTTGCAACAGATCTGATCATGAACAGTGATCTTACAGATCTCAGATATCTGTATCAGTTTGGAGAGTACATCAGTGAAAATGAATGGAAGACGGCAGAGCATCTGAACAGTCTTCCGGAAGAGACGATCCGGAAGATGGCAGATGTCTATACAGAAGGATACCGCATCGGATTCGTGAATACGGGAAAAGATCTTTCGAAGAAATCAGTGGTAAACATCCGTTACATTCTTGGATTCGAGCGCGTGGTGAAAAAAGCAATCGAGAATTTCGAAAAAATGGGCTTAAAACCGGTCATCTACCGTGCGGCAGTCAGTGTGCTGACAAAGAGACAGCATATTAAGATCGGATATTATGGAGCAGTGGCGAACAAGCAGTATGAATATGATCACAAAGATGACCAGGCACTCTTCATGGATAAGAAATATCTGGAGCGTAAACTGGAAGTGATGCAAACGACTTACGAGCATCATAAGAAAGAAGCCGCCGGATTCGCAGGACCGGCATGCATCGATATGTTCGGAGAAGAGCCGTTTGAACCGGAAGCAAAAGAGACAGTCGCAAAGCTTTCAAAGAGTCAGGAAGAGATGATCCTTCAGTATGACAGCCGCCAGAGCCAGATGGTGAACCAGTATATCAAGGGAGAAGAAAGAAGCTTTACGATCATTGCCTATCCGGTACCGGAGATCGGAGAGAAGTACGAAGAAATCTTCGACGAGATCATACGTATCAATACGCTGGATGCCAAATTATATGAGAAAGTACAGCAGACGTTGATCGATGCCCTGGATCAGGGAGAATACGTACACATTCTCGGGACAAATGGCAACCGTACGGACCTGAATGTACAGCTTCATCCACTGAATGATCCGAAAAAAGAGACAATTTTTGAGAACTGCGTGGCAGACGTAAATATTCCGGTCGGGGAAGTATTTACCTCACCGGTACTGGAAGGAACGAACGGAGTCCTGCATGTTAGCAAAGTCTATCTGAATGAACTGCAGTACCGTGATCTGGAAATCACATTCTCGAACGGTATGGTATCAGAATACAACTGTGCGAATTTTGAACGTGAACTGGAGAATAAAGCATATATTCATGATAACGTGCTGTACAAGCATCCGACACTGCCGCTCGGTGAGTTTGCAATCGGAACGAATACAACCGCATATGTAACTGCGAAGAAGTACGAAATCGAAGATAAGATGCCGATCCTGATCGCGGAGAAAATGGGACCACATTTTGCAGTGGGAGATACCTGTTACAGCTGGTGTGAGGATATCAAAGTCTATAACCCGAACGGAAAAGAGATCATTGCCAGAGACAATTCGGTATCGATCCGCAGAAAAGAAGATGTGTCAAAAGCATATTTCCATTGCCATACAGATATTACGATCCCGTATGAAGAACTGGGCAGTATTACAGTTATTACAAAGGATAAAAAAGAGATCACATTACTGGAAAATGGAAAATTTGTACTTCCTGGCACAGAGATTTTAAATGAACCATTGAAAAATTCTAATAAATAGGGTATGATTTATTTGTCAAACTTATAAGAAAGGATGAAAATTATGCCAAAAGTAGGAATTATTATGGGCAGTGACTCAGATCTTAAGGTTATGAGTAAGGCTGCAGTAATGCTGGAAGAGTTAGAAATCGAGTATGAGATGACGATCATCTCAGCACATCGTGAACCAGATGAACTGATTGAATGGACCAGAGGAGCAGAAGACCGTGGAATCAAGGTTATGATCGCCGGTGCAGGAATGGCAGCAGCCCTTCCGGGAATGTGTGCAGCATTATTTGCCCTTCCGGTTATTGGTGTACCTCTTTCAGGAAAGAATCTGGATGGAATGGATGCAGTGTTCTCAATCATGCAGATGCCGCCGGGGGTTCCGGTTGCAACCGTTGCGATCGACGGAGCAAAGAATGCAGCAATTCTTGCAGCAAAGATTCTTGCAGCTTCAGATGAAGAACTTCTGAATAAATTAAAAGCTTATACAGCAGAGCAGAAAGAGGCAGTCAAAGCCAAAGCAGCAAAGCTTGATTCTATCGGATATGAGGCATATCTGGCATCAAAATAATAGATATAAGAGTACAAAATAAACAACGAGTACAAAGGAGATCGGGTTATGGATTACAAAAAAGCTGGTGTGGATATTGAAGCAGGTTACAAGTCAGTAGAACTTATGAAAGAGCATGTAAAGAAGACCATGCGTCCGGAAGTTCTGGGCGGACTCGGCGGATTCTCAGGAGCATTCTCTCTTGCGAAGATCAAAGAGATGGAAGAGCCGGTACTGTTATCCGGAACAGACGGATGCGGAACAAAGGTAAAACTTGCCATGATCATGGATAAGCATGATACCATCGGAATTGATGCAGTAGCTATGTGTGTAAATGATATCGCATGTGCAGGTGGAGAGCCATTATTCTTCTTAGATTACATTGCATGTGGCAAGAACTATCCGGAGAAGATCGCATCGATCGTAAAAGGTGTGGCAGAAGGTTGTCTCCAGTCAGAAGCAGCACTGATCGGTGGTGAGACGGCAGAACACCCTGGACTTATGCCGGAAGACGAATACGACCTTGCAGGATTCGCAGTTGGTGTGTGCGACAAGAAGGACATGATCACAGGAGAAGACTTAAAAGCTGGAGATGTACTGGTCGGTATGGCATCTACAGGTGTCCACAGCAACGGATTTTCTCTGGTACGTAAAGTATTCGAGATGACAAAAGAATCCCTAGATACATATTATGATGACCTTGGAACGACACTTGGAGAGGCACTGCTTGCGCCGACAAGAATCTATGTCAAAGCATTAAAGAGCGTAAAGAACGCAGGCGTGAAAGTGAAAGCCTGCAGCCATATCACAGGCGGCGGATTCTATGAGAACATTCCGAGAATGTTAAAAGACGGAGTAAGGGCTGTTGTAGAAAAAGACAGCTACCCGATTCCTCCAATTTTCACAAAGCTTGCAAAAGAGGGTAACGTTGACGAGTATGCAATGTACAATACTTATAACATGGGTATCGGTATGATCGTTGCCGTTGATCCTGCTGATGTGGATAAGACAATGGAAGCAATCAAAGCGACAGGTGATACTCCGTATGTGATCGGTCATATCGAAGACGGAGAAAAAGGAGTGACATTATGCTAAATGTCGTAGTTCTGGTATCCGGCGGCGGAACGAATCTGCAGGCAATCATAGATGCGGTAGATTCCGGCGTGATCACGAACACGAAGATTGCCGGTGTGATCAGTAATAATAAAAATGCATATGCACTGGAGCGTGCCGAGAAACACGGCATTCCGAATCAGTGCATTTCTCCAAAAGATTATGAAAGCCGTGAGATTTTCAATCAGGAATTTATGAAGGCTGTAGATGCTCTGCAGCCGGATTTGATCGTACTGGCCGGATTCCTTGTAGTGATTCCTGCAGAAATGATCGCAAAATACAGAAACCGTATGATCAATATCCATCCATCCCTGATTCCGGCATTCTGCGGAACCGGGTTCTATGGGCTGAAGGTGCATGAAAAAGCACTGGAACGCGGCGTGAAAGTGGTAGGAGCCACAGTGCATTTTGTGGATGAAGGGACCGATACAGGCCCGATCATTTTACAGAAAGCAGTTGAAGTAGAACAGGGAGACACTCCGGAAGTTCTGCAGAGACGTGTGATGGAGCAGGCAGAGTGGAAGATCTTGCCAAGAGCCATTGATCTGATTGCAAACGGCAAAGTAAAAGTAGAAGGACATCATGTGACGATCGAGTCATAGAGGATAAAGGAGCAGTGTAATAAGATGAAAGTATTAATCGTTGGAAGTGGCGGAAGAGAACATGCAATCGCATACAGCGTTGCAAAAAGCGATAAGGTAGACAAGATTTACTGCACTCCGGGCAATGCGGGAATTGCGGAATTTGCAGAATGCGCACCGATCGGAGCCATGGAATTTGACAAGATCGTAGCATTTGCAAAAGAAAAAGAGATTGATCTCGTAATCGTAGGAATGGATGATCCACTGGTTGGCGGTTTGGTAGACGAACTGGAAGCAGCAGGCATCCGCACCTTCGGACCTAGAAAGAATGCAGCCATCCTTGAGGGATCAAAAGCATTTTCCAAGGATCTTATGAAGAAATACAACATTCCGACTGCAGCGTATGAGAATTTCACAGATCCTGCCAAGGCAATCGAATATCTGAAGACAGAAGCCAAATTCCCGATCGTATTAAAAGCAGACGGTCTGGCACTTGGAAAAGGTGTGCTGATCTGTAAGGATCTGGAAGAGGCAGAAGAAGGCGTGAAGACGATCATGCTGGATAAGAAATTCGGTACAGCCGGTAATGAGATGGTTATTGAAGAATTCATGACAGGAAGGGAAGTATCTGTATTATCATTTGTAGATGGTAATACGATTAAGACCATGACTTCCGCACAGGATCACAAGCGCGCAGGAGACGGAGATACCGGTCTGAATACAGGCGGAATGGGAACATTTTCCCCAAGCCCGTTCTATACAGAGGAAGTAGACGAGTTCTGTAAGAAATATGTATATCAGCCTACAGTAGATGCTATGAAAGCAGAAGGAAGACCTTTCAAAGGTGTTATTTTCTTCGGACTGATGTTGACAGCAGACGGACCAAAGGTTCTGGAATACAATGCCAGATTCGGAGATCCAGAGGCACAGGTTGTTCTTCCTAGAATGAAGAATGATATCATTGATGTAGTAGAAGCTTGTATAGACGGTACTCTGGATCAGATCGACCTGCAGTTTGAAGACAATGCGGCAGTATGTGTCGTTCTGGCAAGTGACGGATATCCGGTGAAATATGACAAAGGACTTCCAATCAGCGGACTGGATGAATTTGGGAAACATGAAGGCTATTACTGCTTCCATGCAGGAACGAAGTTCGACGGAGACCAGATCGTGACCAATGGCGGACGTGTACTTGGCGTGACAGCAAAGGGAAAAGACTTGAAAGAAGCAAGAGCCAATGCATATACGGCTACGGAATGGGTGAAATTCGATAATAAATATATGCGTCATGATATTGGAAAAGCAATTGACGAGGCGTAAACAGCAAAAAATATGGAAACTGTGAATTGCAGTGGAATTTAATGCAAAAAGAATGAAAGAAAGAGCTTACGATTTAGGTTGTAAGCTCTTTTTAGTTGTGTTATAGTATCTCTATAACAAAAGAAAATGACAGGTAACAGGTGATAAGATGTTGATAGAAATTGATTTTAACAGCAATGAAGCAATCTATGTACAGTTGCAGAATCAGATCATCATGGGGATCGCAACAGACGCAATCCGTGAGGGAGATACCCTGCCGTCCGTCAGACAGCTGGCAGATACAGTAGGAATCAATATGCACACAGTGAACAAAGCATATTCGATCCTGAGGCAGGAAGGATTTATTCAGCTGGACAGAAGAAGGGGAGCAGTGGTCGCCATTGATGCGGATAAGGCACAGGCCATGCTAAAACTCCGGGAAAAGCTTGCGATATTACTTGCAAAGGGATGCTGCAAGAATATCAGCAGAGAAGATGTGCATGCATTGGTAGATGAGATATTTGACGAATATAGAAGATAGACAGAAAGGAACAGACAGGCATGGATTATACAAGACAAGCGAAGGAAGTGCTGAAGATCGCAGAAAAAAGTACGAAAGAGATGGCACATCCTTATGTGGGAACAGAGCATCTGCTTCTGGGACTCAGAAAAGTATACACCGGTGTTGCGGCGCAGGTTCTGGGTGCGAACGGAGTAGATGAGGAGAATATACAGAAAGTAATGTCTGAACTGATATCTCCGTCAGGAGAGATGACGGGCAGAAAGAGACCGGAATTCAGTCCGAGACTGGAATACATTCTGGAAGACAGTAAAGTAGAAGCGGAACAATTCCATTCAGAAGAGATTGGAACAGAGCATATGCTGATAGCACTTATCCGTGATATAGACTGTGTAGCGACAAAGATTTTAACGACACTTGGAGTCAATCTTCAGAAGATATATCAGGAAATATTTGAGACTGTTGGCATTGACCCGAAGGCTTATCAGGAAGAATACGGACCGGAAGGAGGAAGAAAGAACGGGGTACTGGATCAGTATGGTACGGATCTGACAGCAGAGGCGGAAGGAGGAAAGCTTGATCCTGTTATTGGAAGAGAAGAGGAGATCGGACGTCTGATGCAGGTCTTAAGCAGACGGACCAAGAACAATCCGTGTCTGGTCGGAGAGCCGGGTGTCGGTAAGACGGCAGTGATCGAGGGACTTGCAACGCAGATTGCAGAAGGTATCGTGCCGGAAGGAATTCGTGGAAAACGTATTTATACGATGGATCTGGCGAGCATGATCGCGGGATCAAAATACCGTGGAGAGTTTGAAGAGCGTATGAAGCGTCTGATCCAGGAGGTAAAGGCAGCAGGTAATATCATTTTGTTCCTGGATGAAGTCCATACGATCATCGGTGCAGGCGGCGCAGAAGGAGCAATGGATGCGTCTAATATTCTGAAACCGTCCCTTGCAAGAGGAGAACTGCAGCTGATCGGTGCAACGACGATCGTAGAGTATCGCAAATACATCGAAAAAGATGCAGCACTGGAAAGAAGATTCCAGCCGATCACGGTGGAAGAGCCGGATAAAGAGCAGTGTCTTGAAATCTTAAAAGGCTTATGCTCCAGATATGAAAAACATCACAAAGTAAAGATACAGGAAGAAGCACTGGAGGCAGCAGTGAATTACTCCAGCCGTTATATCAATGACCGTTTCCTTCCGGATAAAGCAATTGATGTGGTGGATGAAGCGTGCTCAAAAGTGAGCCTGCGTGGATTTAAAGTACCGGAAAATGTATACAAACTGGAAAAGACACAGACAGAACTGGCGAAAGAACTGGAAGATGCGATCAAGAGTGGCAATATGACAGAGGCCTCCATGCTTCACAAAGAACTGAATGAAGCAGAAGAAAAATTAGAACAGATTAAGAAACGTTTCCATAAGAGAAATGATGTAAAACATCTGGAAGTGACAGAAGAAGACATTGCAGAGGTCGTATCACAGTGGACCAAAATTCCGGTGAGCCGTCTGGCAGAGTCGGAAAGTGCGAAGTTAAATAAACTGGAACAGACATTGCATAAGCGTGTGATTGGTCAGGATGAAGCAGTAACAGCGGTTGCCAAATCTATCAAGCGTGGAAGAGTCGGCTTGAAAGATCCGAAGCGTCCGATCGGTTCGTTCCTGTTCTTAGGACCAACCGGAGTCGGTAAGACAGAACTTTCCAAAGCACTTGCGGAAGCACTCTTTGGAGATGAGAATTCCATGATCCGTGTTGATATGTCGGAATATATGGAGAAACACAGTGTGGCCAAGATGATCGGTTCGCCTCCGGGATATGTCGGACACGATGACGGCGGCCAGCTCAGTGAGCAGGTGAGAAGACATCCATATTCGGTTGTGTTATTTGACGAGATCGAAAAAGCACATCCGGATGTATTCAATATTCTTCTTCAGGTGTTAGATGACGGGCATATCACAGATTCACAGGGAAGAAAAGTAGATTTCTCCAATACAGTGATCATCATGACTTCGAATGCAGGAGCGCAGTCTATCATTGATCCGAAGAAACTCGGATTCAATACAAAAGAAGATGCGGCGGGAGATTACAAACGGATGAAGAATAACGTAATGAATGAGATCAAATTCATCTTCCGTCCGGAATTTTTGAACCGTATTGATGAGATCCTTGTGTTCCATCCGCTAACGACAGAACAGATGCAGAAGATTGTCGGTCTGATGTGCAAAGAACTGGTTAAACGCGCAAAAGAACAGCTGGGAATCCATCTTACAATCCGTGATTCTGTGAAGAAGCATATCGTAGAGACCGGCATGGATAAGAAGTACGGGGCAAGACCACTCCGACGTGCCGTACAGAACCAGTTAGAGGATAAACTCGCTGAAGCAATCTTAAGCGGAGAAATCGGAAGAGACATGGATGTCGTTGCCGGAATGTCTAAAAAAGAAATTAAATTTACGGCAAAGACTACAAATTAAAAATATTTTATTATATAATAGAATGAACGAAAGAAGAACCTTAGGAGGACGAAAAAATGGCAGCAGTGAAAGAGCTTTTAAGAGCTGAAACAGACGGTACACTTAGTTTTGGAGATTATACATTAGACAGCAAGACTAAGTTAGACGGATTTGATTTTCAGGGGGACATCTACAAAGTTAAGACGTTCAAAGAGATTACAAAATTAGAAAAGAACGGCATGTTTGTATACGAATCCGTACCGGGAACTGCAGTAGAGAATTTCAAAGCAACAGAGAACGTAGTTTCGTTTAAAGTATGTGGAGAGACAGATTTTCAGTTTACACTTGGAATGGAAGCAGATGCAGAATACGTTGTATACATGGATGATGTGAATATCGGAGATATGACAACGAACTTAAGTGGAAAACTCAGCGTAAGTGCAGAAGCAGAGGCTGGAAAAGAGATTGAGATCAAAGTCGTAAGAAAATAATGGCAAAAGCAAAGAAGAGTATATATTTCTGTCAGAATTGTGGACATGAGGAGAGCAAGTGGCTCGGACAGTGCCCGATGTGTAAAGAATGGAATACATTTGTAGAGGAAAAGGTGAGTACTCCGGTAAGTGGTGTATCCAGAGGAAGCAGCGTGGCGAAGCCAAAGAGCCAGGTTGTGACATTGTCCAGTGTATCGACGACAGATGAAGAACGAACAAAAACTGGAATAAAAGAATTAGACAGAGTATTAGGCGGGGGAATCGTACAAGGTTCCCTCGTATTAGTAGGCGGGGATCCCGGAATCGGAAAGTCCACATTATTGCTTCAGGTGTGCCAGAAACTGGCGGACAAGCAGAAGAAGGTGCTCTACATTTCCGGTGAGGAATCACTGAAGCAGATCAAGCTGCGTGCAAATCGTATGGGAGAATTTGCAGACAGCCTCTTTTTATTATGTGAGACGAATCTTGCAGCAATTCAAAGTGTGATTGAGAAAGAGACACCGGATGTGGTTGTGATTGATTCGATTCAGACGATGTATAACGAAGAGGTATCGTCTGCGCCGGGAAGTGTATCTCAGGTGCGCGAATCCACGAATGTATTGATGCAGCTCGCAAAAGGACTGAATATATCCACTTTTATCGTAGGACATGTGACGAAGGAAGGAACGGTTGCGGGACCGAGAGTGTTGGAGCATATGGTGGATACTGTGCTTTATTTTGAGGGTGACAGACACGCATCATACCGGATCTTACGTGGAGTAAAGAACCGTTTTGGTTCTACAAATGAGATCGGTGTGTTTGAGATGCGGAGAGAAGGACTGTGCGAAGTGGAGAATCCTTCGGAATTCATGCTGAGCGGCAAGCCGGAGAATGCGTCCGGATCTGTGGTGGCATGTGCGATGGAAGGTACAAGACCAATGCTGATGGAGATTCAGGCATTGATCTGTCGGAGTAATTTTGGAATGCCGAGAAGAACTGCGGCGGGACTGGATTATAACCGTGTCAATCTGCTGATGGCAGTTCTGGAAAAGAGGATGGGTCTGCCGTTATCCAATTATGATGCTTATGTCAATATTGCCGGTGGAATCCGTATGAATGAACCGGCGGCCGATCTTGGGATTGTAATGGCCATTGCTTCCAGCTATAAGAATAAACCGATCGCAGAAGATACGATCGTATTCGGGGAAGTAGGATTGAGCGGGGAAGTAAGGGCTGTGACCATGCCGGAGCAGAGAGTTGCAGAAGCAAAAAAGCTTGGATTTAAGACTTGTATTGTACCAGCGGTTGCATTGAAGTCCATTGGAAAAGTGGATGGAATAGAAGTGATCGGGGTCAATAGTGTGAATCAGGCGATGAATTATATTTAAGTATGGTTAGAACCGGAGGGAATGAAGCTGTGTGGCTTTTTAGTGTCCCTGCCGGTTCTTTTTTTATTGCCATGCGTACGGAAGAAGCTGGCAATAGCAGATTTTCTGTGTTGAGAGGAAATTATACGGTATGTGTTTTTCGGATAACTGTTTCATACATGAAGAACATAATGCATAAAAAGAGTCCAAGATAAGCCGGAAAGAGTGTAATGCTTATGGATCTTGCAATGATACCAAAAAGTGGGGGCATCAGGCAGGTGCCGATATAAGCGAAAGCCATCTGAACTCCGATGATCGCCTGAGACTTATCTGCTCCGAAATGTGCGGGAGTTGAGTGGATAATGGATGGATAAATCGGTGCACATCCCAATCCGATGAGGATAAGTCCGGCTAAAGCGACTGTTTTCCCGAGTGGCAGAAGCATGGCAAGGACACCGAGCAGTATAATACCTTCACCAAGATGGATCATCTGCGAATCATTTAATTTAAACGTAATGAAGCCGCTGATGCCTCTGCCCACAGTAATTCCAATAAAGAAGAGACTGGCAAATCCGGCCGCTTTCTCGGAAGAATATCCAAGGTGCAGTACGAGGTAACTGCTGGCCCAGAGAGAGGATGTCTGCTCAACTGCAGAGTAACAGAAGAAAGCAAAGAGAATTTCCCTGGCTCCTGGAATCTGAAAAATCTGCTTTAATGTCAGGACAGGTAAAGTATTGCCAGAGCCGGAAGCAGATTGTCCGATATGTTCTTTCTTATGAAATTGTTTCCAAAGAGGAAGGCTGATGATCAAAATAGCAGTAAGTCCTATCTGGAAAATCGAAATATAACGGTATCCCATAGACCATCCCTGTTTATTAGACAAGGCGTATCCCATAATATAAGGTCCGATAGAAGCACCGACACCCCACATACAGTGCAGCCAGCTCATATGTCGGCTTTCGTAATGAAGAGCAACATAATTGTTAAGTGCTGCATCGACACTTCCACCGCCCAACCCGTAAGGAACTGCCCACAGACACAATGCGATAAAAGAATGACTGACAGAGAATCCGAATAAAGCAACAGCAGTGGTAGCTACACTGATGGCAGTAATCTTACCGGTGCCAAGTTTTTTGGTAAGTCTGTCACTTTGCAGACTGGATATAACTGTACCGGCTGCTATGATCATGGAAATGATTCCGGCATAAGAAACAGGTACATGAAAGGCCGGATACATAGAAGGCCATGCAGATCCTAAAAGTGCGTCCGGAAGACCAAGGCTGATGAATGCCAAGTAGATTACGGAAAGTAATAAGTGAAACATGTAATAATAACTCCTTTTATTTTATATAAGAACAATCATAAAAGGAAAGAGGATCGGTGTCAAGAAATGGAGATGGGCAATTTATATAGAAGAAAATATGAAAAAAGAAGTAAATTATCTGAATTATCTAAATTGCAGAAAATATAAAAACAATCTTGACAATTCAAACCCCCTTGTGGTATATTAATCTAGCTGTCGCGTTAGACAAGGCCGTGAGGTAACAGAGTCGAAGCAGAAGACGGCGCTAACTGATTGGAAAACAGCAGGTAATGCTGAATGGTAATCAGAAATCTTCAGGAATTGCTCCTGAAAAAAAGAATAAAATAACAGTTGACAAACACAACTGATTATGATATTCTTAATAAGCTGTCGCTTGAGACAAACGAATGTTTGACGAAAGGATAGCGGTCGAACAGCTGAAAAGCTGGTCGAAAAAAGATTAAAAAAGTTCTTGACAAACGTCAATGAATATGATAATCTAAATAAGCTGTTTCAAACAGCAAAGACAAAGAACCTTGATAATTAAACAATAGACAACAACCCTGAAAATTCTAAAGAGAATTATTCAGAACAGACATTTAATGTCGAACCTTAAAACAGTAAAGGGGATAAGAAAGCTAGTAGTTTTCTTGAACTGGAACGAACTTGATTTTAAGTCCGAGTCAAATCGGAATTAAAGATTTTTAACGAGAGTTTGATCCTGGCTCAGGATGAACGCTGGCGGCGTGCTTAACACATGCAAGTCGAGCGAAGCGCTTTGGAAAGATTCTTCGGATGATTTCCTTTGTGACTGAGCGGCGGACGGGTGAGTAACGCGTGGGTAACCTGCCTCATACAGGGGGATAACAGTTAGAAATGACTGCTAATACCGCATAAGACCACGGTACCGCATGGTACAGTGGTAAAAACTCCGGTGGTATGAGATGGACCCGCGTCTGATTAGGTAGTTGGTGGGGTAACGGCCTACCAAGCCGACGATCAGTAGCCGACCTGAGAGGGTGACCGGCCACATTGGGACTGAGACACGGCCCAGACTCCTACGGGAGGCAGCAGTGGGGAATATTGCACAATGGAGGAAACTCTGATGCAGCGACGCCGCGTGAAGGATGAAGTATTTCGGTATGTAAACTTCTATCAGCAGGGAAGAAAATGACGGTACCTGACTAAGAAGCCCCGGCTAACTACGTGCCAGCAGCCGCGGTAATACGTAGGGGGCAAGCGTTATCCGGATTTACTGGGTGTAAAGGGAGCGTAGACGGCACGGCAAGCCAGATGTGAAAGCCCGGGGCTCAACCCCGGGACTGCATTTGGAACTGCTGAGCTAGAGTGTCGGAGAGGCAAGTGGAATTCCTAGTGTAGCGGTGAAATGCGTAGATATTAGGAGGAACACCAGTGGCGAAGGCGGCTTGCTGGACGATGACTGACGTTGAGGCTCGAAAGCGTGGGGAGCAAACAGGATTAGATACCCTGGTAGTCCACGCCGTAAACGATGACTGCTAGGTGTCGGGTGGCAAAGCCATTCGGTGCCGCAGCTAACGCAATAAGCAGTCCACCTGGGGAGTACGTTCGCAAGAATGAAACTCAAAGGAATTGACGGGGACCCGCACAAGCGGTGGAGCATGTGGTTTAATTCGAAGCAACGCGAAGAACCTTACCTGATCTTGACATCCCGATGACCGCTTCGTAATGGAAGTTTTTCTTCGGAACATCGGTGACAGGTGGTGCATGGTTGTCGTCAGCTCGTGTCGTGAGATGTTGGGTTAAGTCCCGCAACGAGCGCAACCCCTATCTTCAGTAGCCAGCAGGTTAAGCTGGGCACTCTGGAGAGACTGCCAGGGATAACCTGGAGGAAGGTGGGGATGACGTCAAATCATCATGCCCCTTATGACCAGGGCTACACACGTGCTACAATGGCGTAAACAAAGAGAAGCGAACTCGCGAGGGTAAGCAAATCTCAAAAATAACGTCTCAGTTCGGATTGTAGTCTGCAACTCGACTACATGAAGCTGGAATCGCTAGTAATCGCAGATCAGAATGCTGCGGTGAATACGTTCCCGGGTCTTGTACACACCGCCCGTCACACCATGGGAGTCAGTAACGCCCGAAGTCAGTGACCCAACCGTAAGGAGGGAGCTGCCGAAGGTGGGACCGATAACTGGGGTGAAGTCGTAACAAGGTAGCCGTATCGGAAGGTGCGGCTGGATCACCTCCTTTCTAAGGAATAAAAGTAAGGGTTGTTATCTATTGTTTAGTTATTAAGGCTGTCAAAAGCTTAATAATGATTTTTGGTGGCGATGCGCTTAGGGGAAACACCCGTTCCCATACCGAACACGATGGTTAAGACCTAAGCGGCCGATGGTACTTCACTGGAGACGGTGCGGGAGAGTAGGTGGCCGCCAAATCTAAAAAAGAGAAATAGTACATAAGATAAAACTGGTTTTTACCAGTGATCAGAGTTTTAAACATTGTTTAAGGTTCTGATGGCTGATAAACTTCAGTCAAAATGAATAGATGTAAAGCTTGAAAGAGTGATACATCACCATGTACCTTGAAAATTGCATATAAGAAATAGAAATGATAAGATTTTTAAATATCTTAATCAAGACATCCGAGGTAATTGTTATAAACAGAGTAATAATTACTGTCTGAAGAAAACAGACTTAAATAAAATTGACCTTAAGCCAACGCCGATAACGCTATATCGGTGTAGCGATCATTCATTCCCGTGAATGAAAGCAAGTTGGTCATGCTAGAAAGAGCGTATGGTGGATGCCTTGGCACTAAGAGCCGATGAAAGACGTGATAAGCTGCGAAAAGCTTCGGGGAGGAGCAAATATCCTTTGATCCGGAGATCTCTGAATGGGGAAACCCACTTGAGCAAACCTCAAGTATCCTAACGCCAATACATAACGTTAGGAGGGGAACCCGGTGAACTGAAACATCTAAGTAGCCGGAGGAAGAGAAAACAACATGTGATTCTGTGAGTAGCGGCGAGCGAAAACGGAAGAGCCCAAACCGGGGTGCGTGCATCCCGGGGTTCGGACCGCATAATTGATTCAACAAATTTAGCAGAACGGTTTTGGGAAAGCCGGCCAGAGAGGGTGAAAGCCCCGTAAGCGAAAGATGAGTTGACATGGCGGTATCCAGAGTAGGTCGAGACACGTGGAACCTTGACTGAACATGCGGGGACCACCCCGTAAGGCTAAATACTCCTTAGTGACCGATAGCGCATAGTACTGTGAAGGAACGGTGAAAAGGACCCCGGGAGGGGAGTGAAACAGAACCTGAAACCATATGTTTACAAGCTGTGGAACCACTTTATATGTGGAACCGCGTACTTTTTGTAGAACGGTCCGGCGAGTTGCGCTGGCTGGCGAGGTTAAGCACCAAAGGTGTGGAGCCGAAGGGAAACCAAGTCTTAATAGGGCGAATGAGTCAGTCGGAGCAGACCCGAAACCGGGTGATCTATCCATGTCCAGGTTGAAGTTGCCGTAAAAGGCAATGGAGGACCGAACCCACATCCGTTGAAAAGGGTGGGGATGAGGTGTGGATAGGGGAGAAATTCCAATCGAACCCGGAGATAGCTGGTTCTCCTCGAAATAGCTTTAGGGCTAGCCTCATATAAGTCTTGCGGAGGTAGAGCACTGAATTTCCTAGGGGGCGTCAAAGCTTACCGAAGAATATCAAACTCCGAATGCCGTGTAGATGTTGTATGGGAGTCAGACTGTACGAGATAAGTTGGACAGTCAAAAGGGAAAGAGCCCAGACCTGCAGCTAAGGCCCCAAAATGTGTGTTAAGTGGAAAAGGATGTGGGATTTCAAAGACAACTAGGATGTTGGCTTAGAAGCAGCCATACATTCAAAGAGTGCGTAATAGCTCACTAGTCGAGAGGTCCTGCGCCGAAAATGTCCGGGGCTGAAACACACTGCCGAAGCTCAGGAATGTACCTAGTACATTGGTAGAGGAGCATTGTATACGGGACGAAGCAGTACCGATAAGGAGCTGTGGACTGTATAGAAGAGAGAATGCCGGAATGAGTAGCGAGAGGAAGGTGAGAATCCTTCCGGCCGAATATCTAAGGTTTCCAGAGTAAAGCTGATCTGCTCTGGGTAAGTCGGGGCCTAAGGCCAGGTCGAAAGACGTAACCGATGGACAACAGGTTGAAATTCCTGTACCTTAAGTAAACAGAACTGTGGGGACACGTGTGGAGAGCACAAGCCGGAAATGGAAAAGCCGGTGCAAGCGGGGTAGGAGTACAGTAGGCAAATCCGCTGTACAATCCGAAGACGTGATGCGGACCGAATTAAGAGTAGGGAAGTGTGTGAGCCATGCGTCAAGAAAAGCCGCTATTGTTTTACTTAAGCCCGTACCGTAAACCGACACAGGTGGATGAGGAGAGAATCCTAAGGCCGACGGGAGAAGCATTGTTAAGGAACTCGGCAAAATGACTCCGTAACTTCGGGAGAAGGAGTGCCAGCGAGAGCTGGCCGCAGAGAATTGGCCCAAGCAACTGTTTAGCAAAAACACAGGTCTATGCAAAACCGTAAGGTGAAGTATATGGGCTGACGCCTGCCCGGTGCTGGAAGGTTAAGAGGAGAGGTTAGCGGTAACGCGAAGCTTTGAATTTAAGCCCCAGTAAACGGCGGCCGTAACTATAACGGTCCTAAGGTAGCGAAATTCCTTGTCGGGTAAGTTCCGACCCGCACGAAAGGCGTAATGATTTGGGCACTGTCTCAACAATGCACCCGGTGAAATTGAAATACCAGTGAAGATGCTGGTTACCTGCGCCAGGACGGAAAGACCCCATGGAGCTTTACTCCAGCTTGATACTGGGATTCGGTATTGCATGTACAGGATAGGTGGGAGGCTAGGAAGTGATAACGCCAGTTGTCACGGAGCCGCTGTTGGGATACCACCCTTGCAGTATTGGATTTCTAACCAGCGACCATGAACTGGTCGGGGGACAATGTCAGGTGGGGAGTTTGACTGGGGCGGTCGCCTCCGAAAGGGTATCGGAGGCGCTCAAAGGTTCCCTCAGAATGGACGGAAACCATTCGAAGAGTGCAAAGGCAGAAGGGAGCTTGACTGCGACACCGACGGGTGGAGCAGGTACGAAAGTAGGACTTAGTGATCCGGTGGTATAAAGTGGGATTGCCATCGCTCAACGGATAAAAGCTACCCTGGGGATAACAGGCTTATCACTCCCAAGAGTTCACATCGACGGAGTGGTTTGGCACCTCGATGTCGGCTCATCGCATCCTGGGGCTGAAGTAGGTCCCAAGGGTTGGGCTGTTCGCCCATTAAAGCGGTACGCGAGCTGGGTTCAGAACGTCGTGAGACAGTTCGGTCCCTATCCGGCGTGGGCGTAGGATATTTGAGAGGAGCTGTCCTTAGTACGAGAGGACCGGGATGGACTGGCCGCTGGTGTATCTGTTGCATACCAAGTGCATGGCAGAGTAGCCAAGCCGGGACGGGATAAACGCTGAAGGCATCTAAGCGTGAAGCCCCCCTCAAGATGAGATATCCCTACGTAAGTAGTAAGACCCCTTGAAGACGACGAGGTAGATAGGTCAGAGGTGGAAGTACAGTAATGTATGGAGCTGACTGATACTAATCGGTCGAGGGCATGACCAAGCAAGGTGATAGGTAGGATGAAAGAAAATATTTCTTGTATGCAGTTTTGAAGGTATATGAAAAATAAGAAGCAATCAACGGTATGTTGGTTGTTTTTTTGTTTAATGCATGAAAGGTATAAAGAATAAAAAATATATAAAATACCAAATATCTTTTGACCAAAGGAAGTATAGATGATACAATTGAACCATTGTTGAATAGAAAAGGAGTACATTATGGAACAGAAAATAATCGCCACAGTTGGTGGACATCAGATCACAGAAGCAGAAGTAGAGGCATTCATCCACAGCCTTCCAAGAGAACAGCAGGCATATGCGGCTCATCCGGATTTTCGTAAGCAGTGTGAAGAACAGCTGATCGCAGTATACGCATTTGCAAAATACGGCGAAGAAGAGAAAATTGACGAGACAGAAGAATTCAAGAATGTTATGGAAAATGCAAGAAAAGATATCCTTGCACAGATGGCTATGAGAAAGCTTTTTGCAACAGTAAACGTAACAGATGATGAAATCAAAGAATATTATGAAGCAAATAAATCGAAATATTCGAAGGGTGCATCTGTAC